>JANNNO010000054.1:0-21458 GCA_031398585.1 Myxococcales bacterium
CGTCGATGCGGTGGCGCAACACAAGAGCCTGCCGGCGGGCGTGACGGATCGGATCATCGCGACGGCGGACGGTGTTCCTCTCTTCGTCGAGGAGCTCACCCAGGCGGTGCTCGAATCGGGGCAGCTGACCCTGACCGGAGATCGCTATACGCTGGGCGGCGATTCGCTCGACGTCTTCATCCCGCAGAGCCTGCGCGACTCTCTCACCGCTCGTCTCGATCGCCTCGGCTCGGCGCGGGTGACGGCACACTTCGCGGCCGTGATCGGCCGGCGGTTCTCGCTGCCTCTGCTCGAATCCGTGGCCACGCCGGATCTCGCAGGCGCGGCGTTGCGAGCTGACCTTCTGCGATTGCAGGCCGCGGGGCTCATCTACGCCTTGCCCGAAGCCGAGGGTATCTTCGAGTTCAAACACGCGCTGGTGCAGCTGGCGGCTTACGACAACCTGCTCAAGCAGAGCCGTCACGACATCCACGCGCGCGTGGCCAACGTGCTCACCGCGCGGGCCAAAGACGGCAGCGAGGTCCGCCCCGAGCTCCTGGCGCATCATCACACCGAGGCGCGCAACTGGGCCGCGGCGGTCGAATGGTGGGGCAAGGCCGGGCTGCTCTCGCTGCGCGCGTCGGCCAATCGCGAGACGATCGCTCACGTACGGGCGGGCCTCGCCGCGCTCGAACATCTGCCCAAAGGCTTGCCTCGTGATGCCGCCGAGCTGTCGCTGCTCAGCTGCCTCGGGCCCGCGCTGATTGCGATCTCGGGCTTCGCTTCCGAGGAGGTCGGGCGGGTCTACGCGCGTGCGCGCGAGCTCGGCGAGGCGCTGGAGGGGCGTGCGGAGTTCTTTCCGTCGCTCTGGGGGTCGTGGGTGTTTCACCTCGTTCGCGGCAATCTCACCGTCGCGCGATCGTTTGCCGAACGCATGCTGGCGCTCGGCGAGGCGACCGGCGACGAGACGATGCTGGTCGAGGCGCACTGGACGCTGGGCGATGCCCTCTACTGGCTGGGCGATCTCGGCCTCGCCGACGCACACCTGGCCAAGGCGTGGGCCATGTATGCGCCCGAGCGCCACCACGTCAACGCGTTCCGCTTCGGTCAGGATCCTGGTGTCGCCACCTCGTGCTACTGGTTCTTCACCTTGTGGGCGGCCGGGCGGCAGCGCGAGGCGGCGCTGGTGCTGGAGCGCGGACGACGGCTGGCCGAGACGCTCGCGCATCCTTTCACGACCGCGTGGGCGCTGGTCTTCGAGTTCATGATCAGCGTCTTTCAGCGCGACGGCGCCCGCGCTGGGGATCTCGCGCAGCAGGCGATTGAGTTTTGCACCCAGCAGTCGCATCCGTTCTGGCTCGCCAACTCGGTCATCGTGAGGGGCTGGTCGCGGGTGCAGGCGGGAGACGTCGATGCGGGCATCGAGCAGATGAACCAGGGACTGGCGCTTTTCGAGGCGACGGGCTCCGGTGTCGCGCAGCCGCTGTGGTTTGGCCTGCTGGCCGAGACCCTCATCGAACAGGGGCGCGACGCCGACGCGCACGTCGCCATCGAGCGTGGCCTCGCCAAGATCCGCGAGACCGGCGAGAGGGTCTGGGAGCCCGAGCTGCGCCGTTGCAAGGGTTTGCTCGCGGCGCGGGCCGGACAGCTCGACGAGGCGGTGGCGACGCTGAGACGAGCGGTAACAACCGCGCAGGATCTCGGCGCACTGACACAAGCGCTGCGAGCGGCGACCTCGCTGCACGAGGTCCTGGTCGAGGGCGGAATCCTGGGCGGCATCATCACCAGCCCCTTGCCCGAGCTGATTGAGGCCATGCAGGCCGGCTGCCGGGACGAAAACGGACAGGAGTTCGCCTCGACCGATCTCGCGCGCGCCCGCGCCATCGCCTGACAGCTACCGATCGCATACACACCCCACGCCCGAAAGGAGCCGGTGATGAAGCTGCCCTACCTCGAACGCGGCGGCGAGATTGCTATGGCACCGCCCTACGTGGCCGAAGGCGTGCAGTTCTTCGGCTTCGTCGTGCCGATCTCGCGCGCGGTCGCACAAGCCCGCCTCTGCGACCGCTTTCTCAACGAGCCGTGCGGTCAGCCGGGACGGTTCGTGCCTGCGGTGGCGCAGTCGCTCTTCGTCTTCAACAGCATCGACACCTTGCGCGCAGAGGGCGCCGACGCCGATCGCGGCGGCAGCACCGAGCAGGAGTTCGCGATCTGGTTGCTGGTCAAGGACACCATCGAAGATCGGGTGCTCTGGTTCCACCCCTACATGATCGTCGACATCGACACGGCGCTGGCCAGCGGTCGCGAGATCTACGGATTCCCGAAGTCCCTCGGCTGGTTCGATCTGTCCCGTGGACCGGAGGCACCCGGCCATCTAACGGTCGAGACCATGCTGGTCGACAAGTTCGGGCCGCAGGCCAAACGCGTGCGGCAGCCGCTGGTGATGGTGAACCAGGCGCCCGCCGATCTCGCCGATCTCGCCGCCCTTGGCGCCGACGAAGGCGGATTCAGCAGCACTCAGGATCTCGTGCGGCGGACCCTCGCTGCCCTCGAGGACGACGAACCGGATCTCATGACCGAGGCGACGGTCGGCGCGCAGCTGCTGGCCGGTTCGGTCCCGATGATCTTCCTCAAGCAGATCCGTGACGCCGTCGAGCCAGGCGTCGCCTGCTTTCGCTCGGTCCAGGTCGTCGATGCGCGCGCCACGAAATACCATTCTGCGCGGGTCTTTGCCCGCCGGTATCACATCGATGTACGCGACGCCGACAGCCACCCGATTCGCGCTGATCTCGGCTTGCCTGCCGGTCCCATCACGCCTCTGGTCGCTTTTTGGACCAGCTTCGATTTTCACATCGGTCTTTGTCGCGAGCTTTCGATCGGCCCGGAATCGACGATCGTGTTGCCGGACCAGAGCGGTGACGAGGAGGGCGGTGCAAGCGGGCCCGACCCCGCTCCCGCGCCGGGCCCTTCACCGCCTCCCGCCGTCGCGAAACGGCGCATCGCCATTCTCGGCGGTGGCATGGCTTCGTTGACCACCGCGGTCGAGCTGACGTCCGAGCCCAACTGGCAAGAGCGCTACGAGATCACCGTCTACCAGATGGGCTGGCGCCTGGGCGGCAAGGGCGCCAGCGGCCGGGACGAAGTGGGTCGCATCGAAGAGCACGGGCTGCACGTCTGGCTCGGCTTTTACGACAACGCCTTTCGCGTGATGAAAGACGTCTATCGGGATGTGCACGCTCGTAGCGATGATTCGACGCCGACGCCCGACGAGCGCGGGCTTTGCGACGGCATGTTCGCCTCGTGGGACAGGGCGTGGCGGCCGAGCAGTCGCGTGGGCGTCCATCGACAGTTGCCCGACGGCAGCTTCGTGCCGCGCATCTTCACCTTCCCGACCAATGGCGACGAGCCGGGTGGCTCCGAACCGCCCGATCTCATCCATCACCTGTGCGCGCTGGCCGATTGGCTGGTCGACGAGGCACTGACCGGCCGCCACGGGATCTACGATCGAGAGGAGCCATCCGAACACGGGGGCCTGGCCGATTTCGTCAGTGGCCTCTGGGACGAGTTCACCGACGGCGTCGAGATCCTGGCCAACAAAGCGGGCCTCGATGCAGTCAGAGCGATGGCGAGGCTGCTCCGGCAACTCTGCAACAACCAGTTTTCCGAGACTACGGCGAGAAGGATTCTCGACCTCGGCGGAATCTTTCGCGGCTGGATCCTGCACCAGGCCGCCCGCTTCGCCGACGAGCCCGACACCCTCGAGCAGCTGATGCTGATCGACATGGGTTTCGCCATCACCACCGGGCTGCTGAGCGATTGCGTGATCGGCGGTCAGCGGCTCTCGGACCTGCGGATCGATTTCAAGGACTGGCTGCGATCACACGAGGCGGGCCCGCGCACGGTCAGTCTGCGGACCAACCCGTTCCTGCGCGGGCTCTACGATTTCGTCTTCGCCTTCGAGGACGGCGAGATCGACGATCTCGATCGAAGGGCCACCTTCGAGGCGGGCAGCGCGTTGCGAACCGTGCTGCGCATGCTGCTCACGTATCGGGGCGCCATCTTCTGGAAGATGCAGGCGGGCATGGGCGACACCGTCTTCACGCCGCTCTACCGTCTGCTGGCTCGCAGGGGGGTCCGCTTCGAGTTCTTCCATCGCGTCACCAACCTCGGTCTTTCGCCCGACGGTCGCTTCGTCGATCGCATCGAGATCGAGCGGCAGGCCGAGATCGATCCGGAGACGAATCCCAACGGCTACCAGCCCCTGGTCAAGATCGATGGCCTCGACTGCTGGCCGAACAAGCCACGCACGGATCAGCTTTTGCCAGGGTATGCGGTCGCGCCCGAATCGTTCTGGGACAACACGTCCACAGGCAAGCGGCGCCTGGAACGGGGGCGAAAGGATCGCGATGGCTTCGACGAGGTCGTGCTTGGCATCCCGGTAGCGAGCCTGCCGCATATCTGTCCCGAGCTCATTGCCGCCAACCGGGCGTGGCAAGACATGGTCAAGAACGTCAAGACGGTGCGCACGATGGCGGCTCAGATCTGGTACAGGCCCGGCATCACCGATCGCGGTGAGGTAAAAGGGGGAGCCGCGGCCACCGGAATGGACGAGCCCATGGACACCTGGGCCGACATGAGCGAGCTCATCGATCGCGAGGGGTGGTTGGCCGACAAGCCCGATACGCTGGTCTATTTCTGCGGACCGCTCGCGGGCGGCAATGAAGATCCCAAGGATCCCAAAGCACCGACCGAAGCACTGGCTCTCGTCGACCAGGCGATCGCAGAACGGCTCTGGCCCTGTTTTTCCAGGATCATGCCGGGCGCTTTCAAGAACGGGCTACCGGACCCGGCCCTGCACCGTGCGTTCTATCGGCGGGCCAACGTCAATCCCACGGACCGCTACGTGCTCTCGGCGGCCGGGAGCTCGGCGTTCCGGCTGCGCGCTGACGCGAGCGGTTTTTTCAACCTGGTGCTGGCGGGCGACTGGACTGACAACGGCTTCAATGCGGGATGCATCGAGGCGGCGGTCATTTCGGGCATCCGCGCCGCCAATGCGATCGCGGGACGCGGGATCGACACCCGCGTGCTGGGAACTTCGCTCTTCTGAGGCCGTAGCGACTCAAGCGGCGTAGCGGACCATCGCTGGCGCCGAACGAGTGGGCCGCGCCGGACGCGGTGTCTCGCCATGGTCGACGGCGAACGCATGGTTGAGACGCGATCGCGCGCGCAGGATCCGGGTGCCAACCGTCCCGACCGGGACGCCCATGCGCATCGCCACCTGCTGGTAGCTGAGCTGCTCGAAGAAGCGAAGCTCGAACGCCAGACGCAAGGGTTCGTCGATGGATTCGAGCACGCGACGGACCTCGTCCACTGTCGCGACCTCGGATCGGCTGGGATGTTCGTTCTCGCTGGGTGCCGCCTCCGGCACGGATTCCAGATCCGCGACGGGCCCCCGGAAGCGGGCCCGTTCGCGCCAGCGGTCGGTGAAGAGGTTCTGCAGGATGACCAGCAACCAGCGGCGCAGGTCGGTGCCAGGGCGGAAGCGGTCGCTCTTGGTCAGCGCTCGTTCGACGGTGTCGTGGACCAGATCGTCGGCCGCTGCCTCGCAATGTTCCAAGAAGCGCGCACGGGCCCTCAACGCCGGCAATTCCTTGACCAGCAGGGCCCCGAAATCGGGATGTTCGTGCTGAAAAGCCTGAGCTGCCTGCGACCCGGATGCGTTGCCCATGTGAACCCCCTCGCTACGGCAGCGAAAGTAGGCCGAGGCTCCGAGGGGCGCTGTGAAGCGGTTCACCCGCGCGACGGGTTTTGTTCTTCCTTGCTAACGCGGCGGGCCGATCTGGGCCGCCTGCAAGCTGCGCGATCAGTGGGCGGCGATGGAGCGGAGCATCTCCAGATTCGTGATCACGACATAACCGCTCTCGTCGGCGACGACGCCGACATCGCGCAGGGCGCTCATGTTCTTGTTCACGCTTTCACGAGTGGCCCCGCACAGCTCGCCCAGCTCACGCTGCGACAGCTTGACCCCGAGGCGCAGACGCGTGGGTCCGATCTTGTGCGCGTGACTCTCGGCCAGCATTAGAAGCTGCTTGGCCAGGCGGCTGCCGACGCGCATGCCGGTGAGATCTTCCGAGCGTTCGGAGAGACGTCGCACGCGCGAGGCCAGGACCTCCATGATCTTGATCGACACGCGGGGGCGCTGCTCGAGCAGCCGCAGGAACGGCCCGCGATCCAGCGTCAGCAGATCAGCGCGCGTGACCGCGGTGACCGTGGCCGAGCGGGGACCGCCGTCGAGCAGAGAGAGCTCGCCCAGGATTTCGCCCGGGCCCATCACGCAGAGGGTGGTCGATGAGCCGCTCGGGCCCGCAACACAGACCTTCAGAAAGCCGGTGTTGATGATGTGGATGCAGTCGCCCTCGTCACCTTGACGAACCAGCACCTCATGCGGGCGGCAGAGGCGAGCGCGACAGAGGCCACTGAGCTCTTCGAGCGCATGTTGCTCGAGCTCACGAAAGACCGAAACGTTGCGCAAAGCCTCGATGATCTTGGGATCCATCACGGCACCGGGTAGCAGCATTGTACACGGCGGATGCCGACATGCCCGCCAGCATCCGGCCCTCTGCCGGCGCGATTCAGAGCGCGAGCAGCAGCTTCGAGACGTCGTATAGGACGTCGCCGCGCGAGAACGGGGGCGCTTTGGGGCACGGTAGACCCGTGGCCTCGGCCAGCCGGTCGTGAGCCATCACCAGCAGCGCGCGCAGGTTGATGGCGTCGTAGAGGTTGTATTCCGCGAATCGCAGCAGGGCGCGTTGATCGCCGAGCTTGGCCGCCCGCCAGAGCCAGCAAGCGCCGTTGCCATCCAGCCCGCGCAGGTGATCGGGCCGCCCCATCCCGAGGCTCTCCTCGATCAGCTTGAGGCCGCCCCACTGACCGAGGCGAGTCCAGACCGGGCGCAGATCGATGTGCGCCGCGGGGGGCTCCCAGTCGGGAAACGCGCGCGCCAGGCGGGGCACATCGAAGGCAGCTCCGTTGAACGTGACGAGAAGGCAGTCAGGTGGAACCAGCGCCGGGAATGCCGCCAGGTCGCGCCCGTGCAGCAGAATGCGCGGGCCCTCTTGCCGAAGCAGGCCGATCGCGCTGATGCCGTCTTCGCCTTCGCATTCGATGTCGAGGTAGACCGCGCGCTCCCCGAAGGTCGGAAACAGGCGCCAGAGCTCACGCGTGGGCAAGAGGTGGGCGAGCGTGGGCAGATCCAGCGCAGCGAGCGCCGACTCGGCTGCCTTCACGGTCGTCACCAGGCGCTGGAAAAGCGGTGGCGGGCAGATCCCCGCGGGGGTCGATTCAATCAGCGACCAGTCGGTTATCCCCGCCGTCCACAGTCGTTGCTCACGCGTCGGCCCCACGCCAGCCACCAGCTGGAATGTCGCCCGCAGGAGCGTCGCTTCGGCGGGCGCAGCGGAAGCCGACGTCGCGAGAGCCTGGCTGAACACGAGTTCAGGTTAGCGGGTGGCGGCGCAGGAAGCAACCCGCGCCGAGCCGTCCCGGCGACGGGTCAGCGACAGAGGCGATCGGTGCCGCAGGTCTTGCCAGTCGGGCAGGGCTCGGCTTCGCTGCAGCTGATGAAGCCGGGGATGTTCAGCACCACCTGCACCTCGGAGGTGATCTGCAGCTGCACGCGCCCTTTGGGGGTGGCAGCCGCGTTGGTCACGTGGCGGGTGAGGGAAGCGTAAGGGTAGCCAGCCACGCCGAGATCGATCAGCTTCGTCATGAGCGCGGCAGGAACGTCGAAGCTGCCGTTGTCTGGCACGTCGCACTCGAGCTTTCCCTTGGTGCCGCCGTGGTGACTGAGGTCGAGCTTGATCGCAATGCGGGAGACGTCGGGCATCGCGGTCGGCTTCCAGCGCAGGGCCAGCACCTCGCCCTTGGCCGCCCGCACGGTCGGCGCGCCGACGGTCTCGAGGAAGGTGGTTCCTTTGGCCGAGAGGCGCAGCGGTGGCAGAGCACCGCCGGCTGTCTCGAGCTCGATCGGAGCGCCCAGATCGAAGGGCGGGAACTTGAGCGAGATGCCATCGGGTTCGGAATAGGAGCTGTTCCCTGCCGGCATCATCACGATCTCGGCGGTGGGCGGGGTGGTCGCGATCCCTCGTACTTTCACGTTGCCCACCGAGATGGCGACGCCGTCGGCCGTGCAGACGTCGTCGGCGCTGCAGGTCGACCCGAACATGCAGGCGGGGCTGCAGAATGGCGTCACCGTCTCGTAGGCGACGCACGTGCCCTGCTCGGCAATCTTCTTGAAGATCAGGCGGTCCAGCACCGGGCGATCGCGAACGCCTCCGATGAACCGGGTGATGCCATCGCGTTTGTCGGGGCCGTCTGCGATCGGTGGCGTGAGGATGAATTGAAAAGTACCGATGATCGCGTTGGGATCGGAGGCGCCTCCGTCGCGGGTACCTCCGTCGGGCGCGGGGGTCTGGGCGTCACTGGGGCCGGGTTTGGCGGGGTCGCTCGAGCAGGCGGCGATGGCCAAGGCGATCAAGCCCTTGGCCAGGCGGGCGTAGGCAGTTCCGGGGGCGGTGGGGGGCCGGACTGAGTGCGAGCGCGCGGTTGTCTTCACTCGTCAAACGCTATCACGGCCGCCCTCGCGTGCGGCGTCAGGCCTTTACCCGGGCGCGCACAGAGGTGTGTCGACCCGCCCCACCAACGGGGCGGGCGTCACGGGGAGGAAACGCGGTGCGGGGGCCGACGTTTCCGATTGCGCCTGTGTTGCGTCGCCGATCGGAGCTTTCGCGAAGGGCAATGCGTTCGGCACGGACTTTGTATGAAGTCGGTGCATGACGAACTATGCAACGCTGCGGAAGGTGTTGCCCCTCTGTCTGCCGGCTCTGCTCGCTGCGCCGGTCTTGGGGCTCACGGGGTGCGCGAGCAAGACCGGTACGGGCGCAGTCGCGGGAGGGGCTTCGGGCGCGGTGTTGGGCGCTGGCATCGGCGCCATCGCCGGCGGCAACAAAGGCGCGGTCATCGGAGCGGGCGTGGGCGCCGCGACGGGCGCGGGGGCCGGTGCGCTGATCGGGCGCTACATGGACCGGCAGCAGCAGGCGCTGGAAAAGCAGGTCAAGGGTGCCGAGATCGTTCGCCAGGGTGATCAGCTGGCGGTCAAGTTCGACAACGCCATCCTCTTCGACACGAACCGATCCGAGCTGAAGGCAGCGGCCAAGCGCGATCTCACCGAGCTTGCCAACGTGCTCAAGCAGTACGACAAGACCAACCTGGTGATTGAAGGCCACACCGATAGCACCGGCACCGAGGGCGTCAACGAGCGGCTATCTTGGGCGCGTGCGCAGGCGGTGCTCGGCTTTCTCTCGAGCGAGGGCGTGACCAAGGGACGTCTGAGCGCGCAGGGCTACGCCGACGACAAGCCCATCGCCAGCAACGACACCGTCGAGGGCCGTGCGCAGAACCGCCGCGTGCAGGTCCAGATCGCCGCGAACGAGGAATTGAAACAGGAAGCGGCGGCCGCCGAACGCGCCTCGGGAAATGACATGGCGAAGGTGCCTGCCCGCGCGCAGATGCGCTAGCGGCGGGGTACGGACGACAACGCGGCGTAGAGGGGATTCAACTCGCACGCGCCTTCTTCACGATGGTGGGGAAGGCGCGGCTGTTTGACTAACGGCTGCGCGGCGGAGTGCAACTCCTGCGCGGCGACCCTCACCCGACGACCTGCGGTCGTCGACCTCTCCCCGAGGGACCCCGACGGAGAGGTTCAGTCAGTCAGCTCGCCGAGGAGAGTTGCGGACGCAACGCCTTGCCGTGCGACTGACGGGGAACGACGGGCGGAAACGAAGCGCGATGTCAGTGGTGGTTGCGGGCTAGGCGGGCGATGAGCGCGGCGACTAACAGCGGGGCGCAGATGACGGCCGCTAGTTTGAGGGCGTCACGTAGGTATTGTCGGCGCTCGAGCTTGAGGTCGAGGCGCTCGAGGCTGCGCAGCGCTCGCACCTCGTCGCTTTCGCCAGGCTGACTCAACTCGAGCGGCGGTACCGCCGGGACGTGCGGCACCATGGCGCGCAGGCTCTCGCGGACGCGGCGGGTCCCTTGCGTGACGGCGGTCAGCGCCGGGCTCTTGACGTTCATGACGGTGGCCTCCTGTGTTCGACGGCCCGGAAGATCGTGCTGATCGGCGGGCACATGACAATCACCTGCATTTCCCGCGCCTTCCCCCCGAAAGTCAGCGGCTGGTCGCGCCGCGACGAGCGCCGAGGTCGTCCGCAACGGCACCTGGTTTGAACGATTCCAAGCGGCCGGCCAGGCGCTTTGCGGCTAGAACAAGAAGCCGTGCCACGCAGCTCCCGCGCCTCCAGAAGCCTGCAACGTCGCATGTTCCTGCGGGCCGTGGGACTTGGGCTTGCCACGCCCTTTGCGTCGTCCATCGCCCGGCTCGCGGTGGCGCAGCCTGCGGGACGCCCGCGTCGCCTCCTGGTCTTTTTCGTTCCCCACGGCATGCCGGCGGAACACTACGATCCAGGCGGTCAGGGCAAGGCTTTCGATCTTGCCGCCAGTCCCAAGGTCGGCGTGCTCAAGCTGTTCAAGCCCTACCAGGATCAATTCACGCTGCTGAGGGGCATCGAATATACCGGGCGCACGCAGCACGCTTCGATTGCGGCCGTACTCACGGGCGATACCATGATCTCGGTCGATCAGGTCGTGGGTAAGGCCATGGGACAGAAGCCGCTTCTGCTCGGCGCCAACGCCTTTTTGAAAGATCAGTTCGGCCCCGACAACAACCTCTTCCGAAATACGGAGTGGGTGGCACCGGAGCTCAACGCGGTCAAGGCGGCCGACGGCATCTTGCGACCGGCGGCCCCGACTCCCGGCATGCCGTCGCCGACCTCGGACGTCGAGTTTCAAAAGGCCGCCCTCGCGCTCGGCATCGCCGAGATTGAAGCTTTACGAACGGAGCTGGCGACTTTGACCAGCGCGAGCAGCCGCTTGTCGACTCACCTCGATGGTCTGCGCGCGATCTCGGATCGCACGCGCGCACCGGCCGCACCCGTCTCGGGAGGCATGTGCGGCATGGCCAGCATGCCCAATTTGGAAGCCCTCAGAACACAATCGATGGGCGGGGCGGCGGCGCCGTTCTTCTTCGACAAGAGCAAGTTCAAGTCGATCTTCCTCGCGCAGCTCGTGGTGGCGCGGCTGGCGTTGATGTGTGGCACGCGCGTCGTCGGCCTGCAGGCGATGTGGGCATCGGGGCAGATCTACTTCGGCTTCATGGGGGTGAACAAGGATCACCACGATCCCGTCTCGCACTCGCGTGATGCTCCTGGCCGCGAGGAGTTCGCGCGCGTGCAGCAATGGATCTACGCGCAGCTCGAGGAGCTGGTGCTGCGGCCCCTGCGAGCAACACCGGATCCCCTGGATCCCGGCCGCAAGGTCCTCGACAACACATTGATCTACGTTTGCAGCGAGATTGCCGATGGCAACGAACACAACTGCCGCAAGGCGATCATGGAGATCGGGGCGCTCAAGATCACGACGCAGCTTCCGTTGATGTTGATCGGCGGCGGGGGCGGCGCAGTCACCACCTCCCAGGTGCTCGACTTCGAGAACCGCAGCCACAAGGATCTGCTCGCCACGCTCGCGATGGCGATGGGCGCACCGGGCAGCAACTTCTCGGCCAACCCGATCCGGGAGCTGCTCGCTTGAGGTCCGACGTGAGGTTGCGGGCAATGGGTTGGACGCTGGCCGCCGGTCTTGCGCTCTCGGCCTGCACGCCGACCGGCGGTGTCATCGATTCTGTCGGGACACCTTCGGGGGGCAGAGGTGGCGCGGCTGCGGGTGCGGCTGGCTTGTCCGCTACCGGCACCGGCGGCGCTTCAGGTGCAGCGGGCATGACCGGCGAGCCGATGCGCCCGCCGGGGCCGCCACCTGCGCGTTGCGAGAGCTCCACCATCGGCGCCCGTGCGCTGCTGCGCCTCACGGCGGGCGAACTCGCCGGCACGTTGCGCGACGTCTTTCCCGAGGCCAAGACGATCGCACTCGGCATCTCGGATCCTCTCGACAGCAAAGATGGCTTCGTCAACCCGGGCAAGTTGGTCTTTGGCGAAGACAGCGCGGAAAAGCTCATGAATGCCGCTCGCGGCATCGCCGATGCCATGGTCACCGCGCCCGCTGGTCAGGCGAGTCCTCTCGGTGCCAAGTTTCCCTGCATCGCCACCACGCCCAACGCGGCCTGCGCCGGCGAGGTGATCAAACGCTACGGGCGCCGTCTCTTCCGCCGCTCACTCACCGCGGAAGAGCAGCAGCGATACACCTCGCTCGCCTCGGCCGTGGCGGCCAAGTCCGACTTCGCGCAGGGGCTCAAGTGGGCGCTGGTGTCGCTGATGCAGTCGCCGCACACGCTCTACCGGCGGCAACTCGGACAGCCCGCTGGCGCAGGCATCTGGAAACTGACGCCGATCGAGCTTGCCAGTGAGCTGGCCTACACCTTCACCGGCACCGCGCCCAGCGAGGAGCTGCTGGCCAAGGCCGAGCGGGGGGGCCTCGCTTCCCGTGAAGCGCTGGTCAGCGAGGCGCGCGCCCTCTTGCAGACGCCTCCGGGCCGCGCGGCACTCGGCGAATTTTTTCGACTGTGGCTCGGCTACGATCTGGTGACAGCCAATCAGCGCGATCGCATTCCCGGCTTCGCTGGCCTGCGCGACAAGCTCGCCGAGGAGACGCGCGCCTTCATCGATCAAGTCGTTCACACCGACAAAGGTGGCATCGCCGGGCTGCTCACGGCGCCTTACACGATGGTCGATGGCGCGCTCGGCACTTACTACGGCTTTGCTCGACCAGCCGGTTCCCCCGACTTTGCTCGCACGATGCGCACGCAGGGGCAGGGGGTCGGGCTCTTGGCGCAGGGATCGATCCTGGCCGAGCGATCGCAGTCTCTCAATTCCTCGCCGACCCGGCGCGGGATCCTGGTTCGCCACAAGCTGCTCTGCCTCGAGATCCCACAGCAGCCGATGGCCGTGCCGGACTTGCCTCCAGCTGGTGCGGGCTGGAAGACGACGCGGCAGCGTTTCGAGAGCGTCCATTCGCAAGGCGGCTGCGCCAGCTGCCACACTCTGTTCGATCCCTTCGGCTTTCCGCTGGAACACTTCGACGAGGGCGGGCGTTACCGGGCGACCGAAAACGGCGAGCCGATCGACGCTTCCGCGACGGTCTACGCCGATTTTGGCCAGGCTCTCTTCAGCATCAAGGGCGGACAGGAAGAGCTCTCATCGGTGCTCGCGGCCCGGCCCGAGGTCGGCGCTTGTGCGGCCGAGACATTGGTGAAGTATCTGATGGCACAAGATCGTGACTGCCTCGCGGCGGATGCACGTAACGATTTCGTGGCAGGCAAGATCGGCTTTCTCGATCTGGCAGCGGGCGTGGCCGGCGCCCCGCATTTCTCCGAGCGGCGCACGTCGGCGCCCTGATCCTGCGCATTTTCGGCGCCGATGCCGCTTGCCGGTCCTGCCCCGATCGACGAGGCTGGGCCGACTTCA
The DNA here is from genome assembly GCA_031398585.1 of Myxococcales bacterium. Classification (GTDB taxonomy): domain Bacteria; phylum Myxococcota_A; class Polyangia; order Fen-1088; family Fen-1088; genus JANNNO01. Next base: position 13,509 of record JANNNO010000054.1, read on the forward strand.
TGTTGAAGACCATCGTGATCGCGGCGGCGACTCTGCTGCTTGGGATCTTCATCGGCGGTCTCGGCCCGCGCGCCGAGCTGCAACGCACGCGTGTCGCGCTGAGCGAAGCCGAGTCAAAGGCGAAACGTGGCAATTCCGCTCTGCCCCTCGCTCTTGGCCTCGGCAGCCTGGCCGCCGCTCGGGATCGGGCGAACGACAAGGCGGCCGCCGCCACGGACCAGCCCGAGAGCGTGCCCCGGGTGCCGCGCTTCACCGAGGAGACGCCGGCGCCCGAGACTCCCCAGCCAGAAACGGCCGAGGCCCAGCGCGATCGGCCCTTCCTCTTTGGCGATGGTGAAACTTTGCAGGCGGCCAAGGCAGCCGCCGATCTGCGCGCGGCGCAGTTCCGTCAGGCGTTCCTCGACCAGGCCAAGTTGGCGCCGCAAGCCGTGGCCGCGGTCGATGCCTCGATCGCCAGTCTCAACGCCGAGCTCGAGACCGCGGTTTCCGAAGTGGCGCGTGATCTCGCCGCACGAAAGGCCAGTCAGGAGACCATGTCGCCACGAGATTTTGCCGACGTCGGTGCCCGCATGCTCGATGTCTACCGCCGCAACGACGATCGCCTGAAAGCCGCGCTCGACGAGGAAGGGCGCAAAGCGATGCGCAAGACCGAGTTCGATCTGCTCACCCAGATCGACATCAGCAAGTTGCAGCCGCTGGCCGAGGTCCTCACCGGCATGGACCCAGGCGGCAAGCCATGAGTGCAACCGTGGCCACCAAAACCGATCGCCAGACCTTCGCCCGCGATGTGGCGCTCATCGCTCGTTTCGAGTGGGCCGAGGCGTTACGCAGCCGCCTGCTGGTCGTGATGATCCTGCTCTTCGTCGGCGCTGGAGCGCTGGGCGCTTGGACCTATACCGCTTTCATCCGCGAGGTCGAGACTCGTGCCGCCGATGCGCTGGGCGCCCCCGCCAGCGATCAAACCGGCGCCACGGTGAGGCGGCTGCGCGATTCCGAGAGCTACCGCGACGTGCTCCGCTTCTTCGTGCGCGACGAGAAGAAGGCCGACTATTTTGCGAATTTTCCGCCCATCGTCGTCTTTTACGCCTTCGCGTCCTTCCTCTTTACGCCCTGGTTGATCCTCTTCACCTCGGCCGAGACGATCGCCTCCGAAGTCGCCAGTCGCGCCATCCGCTACAACCTTCTGCGCACGACCCGGCTGGCCTACGCGCTCGGCAAGGGCCTTGGGCAGCTCGGCATTCTCTGTGGCGTCACGGCACTGGCGGCTCTCGTCTTCTTCGGCATCGCGTGGATCCGCCTGGCCGGCTTCGAGGCGGGCGCGACGGCGCTGGGCTTGCTCGGCTACTGGCCGCGCATCGTGATCTACACGTTGCCGTTCCTCAGCTGGGCGCTCTTCGCCTCGATGGCGACTGCCAGCACCAACGTCGCGCGCATACTTTCACTCGGCGGCGCTGTCGTCCTGGCCATCATCGCTGGCATCGCTGGCATGGCCGACGCCGGCAGCGGACCGGTCAAGGGCGCGCTCCTGGATCTGCTCGGCTTCATCACGCCGTTTGGCCACGCCGAAGGGCTCAAGTATCCACTGGGCGGAGCGCTGCCTGCGGATCTCGCCACCTGCGTGGTTCTGACGGTGCTCTATTTCAGCGCCGGCTTCGTGGTCCTTCACCGCCGCGACGTTTGAGGACCAGCGATGCCTGATGCGGCTCTCAGATTCGTGGACGTGCAATAGAGGTTCGGCGCCACGCGGGCGCTGGCGGGCCTCAACCTGGAGGTCCCGCGCGGTTCCTTCTTCGGGCTCATCGGCCCCAACGGCGCCGGCAAGACCACTGCTTTTTCACTCGCGTGCGGCTTCTTGCGCCAGGACGCAGGCGAGGTCGAGATCCTCGGGGTGCGCGGCTTTCATCCCTTGCGATTGAAGGGCCGCGTGCTGGCGATGCCGCAGGACGCGGCGCTGGGGCGCGAAACCGGCTGCGCCGAGCACCTCATTCACTTCGCGCAGCTGCAAGGGCTGTCGGCCGCGGCCGCGCGCAAGGACGCCGACCGCGTCCTGGGCGAGCTCGGCTTGCTGGATCGCCGCAACGCCAAGACCAAGACGCTGTCACATGGAATGTTGCGGCGGCTGGCCATCGCACAGGCGCTGGTCGGATCACCGGAGGTCGTGATGCTCGACGAGCCGACCAGTGGTCTCGACCCGAGGCACGCGCTCGAGCTGCGCGATCTGTTGCGGCGAACCCGGACCGCGGGCCGCACGGTCGTCATCTCGTCTCACAATCTGCACGAGCTCGAGCAGCTCTGTGATCACGTCGCGTTCATCGATCGGGGTGCGGCCCTCGCGTCCGGACCGACCGAGGTCATGACCGGTCGGGGGCAGGAGATCGAGATCGATCTCGGCGAAGGACCCACGCCGATCGACGCGGTCACGGCGGCGCTGGCCGGGGATCGGGTGGCCTGGGATGGCGAGCGCCGGGTCGTGCGCATCGTCTTTGCTCCGACCGCGGAACGTAAAGTCGAGGACGTCATCGGGATCGTCTTGCGCTTGCTGCTCGACGGCGGGGCCCGCATCGGCGGAGTTCGCCGCGGCGCCAGTCTGGAAAAGAAGTTTTTCGAAATGACCTGACGAGAACGCCTCGTCGGGTGCACGGGCTCACAGAGCCTGGCGTCGCCTTCGTCACCGCCCTCCGCGGGCACGCTCTGTGGCACGATGCCGAGTTCATGCGCCGAGCGATCGACGCGACGTCCATCGTGCTGGGAGGCCTCGTCGCGGGCTTCGTGGTCGGGCTTGCCGATGGCATTCACGCGGGCCTCGCCGTGGGCGTCGGCACCGCGGGCGTCGTTTTTGCCGGCTTGCTCGCGGCAGCGGTTGATCTGTGGCTCGGCATCGTCATGGCGATGCTCGTCGTGTTGGTGCGCGGCCTGGCGCGCTGGGGGCGCCGCCGTCACGCCGATCGCGGCGCGCTCATCACCGCCTGGCTGCTGCTCGGCGCCGGTGCGGCGGCGATCACCGTGCGAACCGTGGTGGCGACGGCCCTGCGTGGCGATCGCTTTCTCGCGGCCGGCGTGGCCGCGCTCGACGTCGTCGTTCTCGGCGTGGCGGCGGCCTTGCTCGCGCCCGCCCTGGCCCGCTTGCTTGCGCCCCTGGTGACGCGCCTTTACCCCCGCATCGCGCGCGCTGCCCGTGCAATCGGCCGTCGCGCCCCTGCCAAGGACGCCCCGGTTGTATCGGATGCGACCGAGCCGAACGCTCGGTCGCCCGTCACCCCCACCGGCCTCACCGCGCTCGACTCGGATCCCTGGCAGTCGCCGCCGTCGGCCGCAGGGCTCTTCTGGTTCTCGCCCCTCGTGACCGTGGCGCTCGCTTCCGCAGTCTTCCTGCTGGTCTGGAAGGGCCCGGCTCCGCTCATCGGATCGGCGCGCGTCGGCCGCTTGCTGCTGATCGGATTCGCGACGACGCTCTTGCCCGCGGCGCTGGCGCTGGTCTCGGGGCGTATTCCGCGCGTGCGGGCCAGGATCGCAGTTCCGATCGGCCTTTTGATCTGGACCGCGCTCGCGATCTGGTTCGCCCGCGCCCACTGGGACGCGCATCTGCGCTTCGTGCCCTGGCGAGATCTTCGCATCATCGGTTTCGTCGCCGCCGGCGGCGCGCTGGTCATGACAGCGCTGGCCTGGCTGGGACCAGGAGGAGCCAAGCGCGCGATTCCAGTCTTGCTGGCTCCGCCGGCGGCCCTCGCGCTGCTGCTGCTGACCGGCGCCAATGAAAAGGCGCGCAAGGCGACCACATCCGCTGGCGGCATCGTCGGTCCGCTGCTCGGGATGGTTCGCCCCGCGCTGGACTTCGATGCCGACGGATATCCCGGTCTGCTGGGTGGCGGCGACTGCGACGATCGCAACCCGCGCGTGAACCCGGCCGCAGAAGATTGGCCGGAAGACGGGATCGACGAGGACTGTGACGGCGCCGACGTGCGTGCCGCCGACCTGCGCCCACCCCCGCCGCACCCGGTGCCCGCTTCGGTCCCTCGCGATCTGAACATCTTGCTGATCGTCATCGACAGCCTGCGCGCCGATCGTCTCGGTGCCTATGGTTACGATCGCCCCACCTCGCCCGAGCTGGATCGGCTGGCGCTGGAAGGCACGGTCTTCACCAACGCCTGGGCCCATGCGCCCTCGACTCGCGATTCCATGCCGGCCATCTTCACCGGCCGATGGCCATCCGCCATCGTCTGGGATACCAGCTTGTGGTGGCCCGGCATCGCACGCGGGCAGCGCACGCTGGCCGAGGCCTTGCGCCGCTCTAACTACTTCAATGGCGCGTACTTCGCTCACTCGTACTTCGCCCGCGCCGACGCCCGTGGTTTCGAGCGAGGGGTCGATCAATACGACGATCGTCTGGCGGCCAAGCACATCGGCAGCGATCAACAATCGGCAGGAAGCTCGGCGCGCGAGATGGCCGACGACGGCATCGATTTTCTCCGTGCCTACCGCGATCAGAAGTTCTTCCTCGCGCTGCACTTTTACGACCCGCACCTGGCGTGGCAGCCGCACAAAGGGGCGCCCAGCTTCGGCCGCAAGCCTGCCGATCTCTACGACGGCGAGATCTGGTTCACCGACCGGCAGATCGGGCGCGTGCTGGCGGCGCTGCGCGAGCTCGGTCTTCACGACAAGACCGCCATCGTCGTGACATCGGATCATGGCGAGAGCCTGGGAGAGCACGGCACCGTCGCGCATGGCACGACCCTGTTCGCCGAGCAGACCAAGGTGCCGCTCATCGTGCGCGTGCCTGGCCTCTCCCCCCGCCGCGTGACGGCACCCGTCGGACACGTCGACATCGCACCGACGCTGCTCAACCTGGCTCGCGCCCGACCCGAGCCGAGCTTCGTTGGCCGCTCGTTGCTCGATCTCGTCGCGCGTTCGGACGCAGGGTCGGCGCCGGAGGCTGTCTTTCAAGAAACCACCTTCGAATCGCGCACGCCGGCTGCGATGAGGCCGCTCCGCCGCGCGCTGGCGACCGCCACTCACCACCTCATCTGGAAGGTCGTGCCCGAGAACACGGTCTCGTGCTTCGACCTGGTTCACGACCCGCGCGAGCAGCAGGATCTCTGGGGTCTGCCCGCCGGTGAGGCGGCGTGTCCCGAGCTCAAGCGCGCGCTCGATCGCAAGCTGTCTCTCTTGAAGCTCGCCGGCTTGCCTAGCGACTTCGCTGCCCGCCTCGGCGAGGGGGTCTTCGCCCCCGGCAAGGTGGCGCCCCCTCCCCGATTTTTTCGCCGCGCTCAGTTCGGCGACAGCGTGCGCTTCCTCGGCTACGACGCCGAGATCCGCGGCGTGCCGTTTCCCAGCTTGGGTCCCCCTCCGATCGCTGCGGTGGCGCGCAATCCGGCGGACGAGGCGCCCATCCGGATCGCACGCGGGGGCGAGGTGGTGGTGACGACCCACTACGAGGTACAGCGCGATCCGACTGGCTGGCGCATCTTCTTTCACCTCGACGGCCCGGGCGGAACCCGCAACCTCGATCACACCCCCGTGTTCGGCGCCGCTCCCGTGGAACGCTGGCGGCGCGGCCAGACCATCCGGGATCGCTTCTCGATCCGTTTCGGGCCGGGTGAGGCCCCGGGGCTGCACACGTTGTCGATTGGCTTTTGGCAGCCGCCTTCGTCGGCGCGCAAACGTCTGCGGGTCGCGCCACCGCATCTTCAGGACGGGCAGGACCGCCTGCGCGTGCTCAGCTTCGAGGTCGAGTGAGTACGCAACGTCACGAATACCGCCTCGCCGTCAGCCTGGTCGACAAAGGGACCCAGATCGAGGAGACGCTGGTCCTGTCACGCCATTCCGGGGAGACCATCGCGCACCTCACGTTGCGCGTCCTGGCCTGGCTGCTGCTCTGGGAGGAACGGCTCCGCTTCGGAGCGGGCGTGGGCGAAACCCCGGATCTGCTGGCGGAGGATCTCACGGGGCGCGTGCGCACGTTCGTCGCCTGTGGCGCTGTGGACGCCGATCTCGTTCGCAAGGAGGTCCAGCACAATCGCGACGCCGCCGCGCACGTCGTGTTTGCCGAGTCCGCGCACCGAGATCGCTTCGTCGCCGAGGTGATGTCGTGGGGGGGGCGTCGTCCGCGGGGGTGGGAACAGGTGACTCTGTGGACCATCGACACCGCGCTGCTGGCGGCGCTCATCGAGAGGCCATCGGCCCGGCAGCGCTGGGCCGGGACCTTGGTGGGTGACCACTTCTATCTCGAGGTCGACGGAAACGCGTACGACGGCGCTGTCACGCGCGGTTGACCGCCCCTCGCGCCCGGTTTGCTGCGACGAGCACCTCGCCGACCTGTCGCGGTTGGACGTCCGACCGGCGCCGCCGGTGTCGCCGCTCCAATCCCTTGAGCCCGAAGGGCCCCGCGGGCCATGATGCTCGCCGTGTCCATCCCCCCCGAGCCCGGCGATTCGTTGATCGGTGTCACGGTCGGCAACTACCAGATCAAATCGAAGATCGGCGCTGGTGGCATGGGTGCGGTCTACCTGGCCACCCACCCCGGGATCGGACGCAAAGTCGCGGTCAAGGTGCTCTTGCCGGAGCATTCGCGACGCCAGGATCTGATCACGCGCTTCTTCAACGAGGCCAAGGCGACAGCGACGTTGCGGCACCCCGCGCTGATCGAGGTCTTCGACTTCGGATTCTTGCCCGATGGCGCGGGCTACCTGGTGATGGACTTCCTGGAAGGCGAGAGCCTGGCCGCGCGCCTTGCCCGTGTGGCGCCGTTCGCGCCCGAGGTTGCTGCGGAGATCGGACGTCAGTTGGCCGCGGGCGTCGCTGCCGCACATGCCAACGGCATCGTTCATCGCGACCTCAAGCCGGACAACGTCTTTCTCGTCCCCGATCCAGAGCTGCCTTCGGGCGAGCGGGTGAAGATTCTCGACTTCGGCATCGCCAAGCTGAGCCGCGAGGCATCCGTCACGGGCAGCAGCTCGACCAGCACCGGTATGGTGCTGGGGACGCCGCTCTACATGGCGCCCGAGCAATGCAAAGGCGCTGGCCTCGTCGATCATCGGGCCGACATCTATTCCATTGGCTGCATTCTGTACGAGATGCTGAGCGGTCGGCCGCCCTTCGACCATGAAGGGGCCGGCGAGATCTTGGCGGCGCACTTGCTGACTCCGCCGCGTTCGCTGAGCGAGATCGATCCCAGCTTGCCGGCCGAGTTCGTGGCGATCGTCGCCCAGGCGCTGGAAAAGGATCCGGCGCGTCGGCAGCAGACGATGTCCGAGCTCGGGGTGCAGCTGCAGCGGTATCTCCGATCCGCAGGCGTGGCCGACTCTTTCTCCGGCCTCGGCGTTTCGGGGTTGGGTTCGGGAGCGGGCCGCGTGGTGCCCTCTCGTCCTGGTACCGGCGGCACCGGAACGCTCGCGGCGGGGCAGGCCGCCGCTGCCGGTGTGTCGCAGCTAGGAACCGCGCCCACCACCTTCAGCTCGGCTGCGTCACAGGCGCTCCCGATCCCGCCGGCACCGCCGCCGCGTTCTCGCGGAACGTTGCTCGTTACAACTATCGTTCTGGCTACCCTCGGGGCGGGGGCGGCACTGCTGTTGCTGCGCTTTCGCAACGCTGACGCACCTCCTGTAGGGACAGCGGACGCTGCAGCCTCGCCGGGGGCGGGGGCGTCACTGGGAGCTGCAGGAGCTGCGGGCGGGACCAACCTTGTGCCCGCCGCCAAGACCGACGCAGCGACCGCCAGCGCCGAGGTCGACGCCGGGAGCATCAACCTTGGCAAAACCGTCGCGGCGCTGCTGACAGGTCGAAAAGATGGCGGGGCGGGGCGACCCGATGGAAGCGTCGAGATCCCTTCCAACCTCGTCGCAGCCATGGCTCGGCGGGGAGAGGCGGCCGGCATGACCCGCGCGCTCGAAGCGTCGCGCGAAAACCGATCCGGCAAGACCAGGCCGGCCGCCGCACATCTGGCGGCTGCTCTGC
>JANNNO010000074.1:0-12784 GCA_031398585.1 Myxococcales bacterium
GCGAAGAGGGCGCTGCGGTGACAGCCGCCTCGGGTCCCAACAGACCGACGTCGGCGATCGCTGATACCCACGAGGGCCCCCCCGGCGAGGTCCGTCTTGTCGGATGTCTCCGGCGCATGCCCGAAGGACTTAGCTGACAGCCGAATCGGCAGCGGGTGAGCCGGGTCGGGACACGAGAAGCGCAACGTCATCACGGCGGTGAACCTCGCTCAGCCTACAGCACCTGAGGCCCTTGTCACCCGGTCGGGCGACCAAGCGGCCAAACGACCAGAAAACGCCAGGGCGCCCGACGCGACGCTCGCCGGTAGACCCCTCAAGGCTTGGTCAGTCTCACGCCCACGGCCACCGGCGACGGGGTCGTGGTGCCATCACCGAGCTGTCCAAAATCGTTATTTCCCCAGCAGGCCACACCGCCTCCCGCCACGAGCGCACACGAGTGATCGATGCTGGTTGCGAGGCTCGTTGCCCTGGCGATCCCGCGGACCACGACCGGCACCCGCGCTTCCCTTTGCGATCCGTCGCCCAGCTGTCCGTAGAGGTTGGCGCCCCAGCAGCGGACGCTCCCATCTGCCAACAACGCACAGGTGTTGTTGCCCCCAGCTGCGATGGCCTTGACCTGCCTGGTGGGCAGACCGACCGCCGCCGTCGGCGTGCGCGCGTTGCCCTCGGCTCCGTTGCCGAGCTGGCCGGAGTCGTTGTTGCCCCAACACCAGACGTCACCGCCGAGCGCGCAGCTATGCTCATCGCCCACCGCGACTGCGGTCATGCCCGTAAGGCCGCTAACGGCGACCGCGCGCGGAGATTCCTCCGAGGAGCCGCCATGCCCTAGTTGCCCAGCCACGTTGGCTCCCCAGCAGCGCACGGTCCCGCCGGTCGCGATCGCGCAGCTGTGGTAGCCGCCAGCGGCGATCGCACTTGCCCCCGCAAGGTCGAGCACCGAGACGGGCAGGGTCCGCTCCGTCGTGGATCCATCCCCGAGCTTTCCACCCTGGTTGTCCCCCCAGCACTGCACGTCGCCACCCTTGCGAACCGCACAGGTGTGCACGTCCCCGGCGGCGATGGCGATGACCTCTCCCACGAACATCGCCTTGACCGGCGTCGACGCGTTGACGTTGGTGCCGATGCCGAGTTGACCGGAACCGTTGTATCCCCAGCAGCGGATCCCTTCACCGCCGGCGATGGCACAGGTGTGCACAGATCCCGCCGCAATCGCTGTCGCGCCCACGAGGTTCATCACATCGACGGGTACCCAGGCGTCCTCGGTCGATCCATTGCCGAGCTGATCGTAGAGGTTGGTTCCCCAGCATTGCGCCTTGCCCCCCGGCAGCACCACGCAGGTGTGGCCATGACCAGCGGTCAGCAAGACGGCGCCGGTCAAACAATCGGCACCGCAGCCCGGTGCGGGCGCTGCCCCGTCGGCCAGGCCCCCATCGTTGGCGACTGCCGAATCGGCGGACCCGCCCCCGCCGGGCGACGAACAGGCGAGCGATACAACCACCGCCAGCCGGGCGACCGCCCGAGCGGCGGTCGCGACCTCGGCGAGACTTGGTGGAGCTGAACGGGATCGAACCGTCGGCCTCCTGAATGCCATTCAGGCGCTCTCCCAGCTGAGCTACAGCCCCCAAGGGTTCCGCGTTCGGAACCGAGGGGCGAACTACTAGCAGCCCCACCCAACGAGGTCAACAGCAGAGGCGCCGCAAAACGCGGGACCTGCCTGGCGCGCCGGCTGAAACCCGGCAAAAGCGCGGAACGCTTGTTAATGTGCGCTCGTGGATCCCGAAGCCTTGCGAAGTCTGCTGGGCGAGCTCAGCGCCGGAAACGTCACGGTCGACGATGCCCTCAAGGAGCTGCGCGACCTCCCGTTTCGCGCCCTTGGGTTTGCCCATGCCGATACCCACCGACATCTCCGCTCCGGCTTTCCGGAGGTCATCTATGGACCGGGCAAGACGCCGGCTCAGATCGCCGTGCTCCTGCGCGAGCTGCGACGGGGAGAGGCTCCTGTCATGGCCACTCGGATCACGCCCGAAGTGGCGACCGCGGTGCAGGCGCTGGAACCAACGGTTCGTTATCTCGACGTTCCCCGCTTGCTGGTCAGTGGCGAGGCGCCGGCGCCTGATCGAGGGCGCGGCACCATCGCGGTGTTGACCGCGGGCACCTCCGACATCCCCGTCGCCGAGGAGGCGGCGGTAACGGCGGAGTTGGCAGGCCATCGCGTGACCCGCATCTTCGACGTCGGCGTCGCCGGCCTGCATCGCCTGCTCGCTCATCGCGCCACCATCGAGGCGGCCGAGCTGCTGGTGGTCTGCGCGGGTATGGACGGGGTCTTGCCGACGGTTGCCGCGGGGTTGTTCGGCCGTCCGGTGATCGCTGTTCCGACCAGTGTTGGCTATGGCAGCAGCCTCGGTGGACTGTCCGCTCTTTTGACGATGCTCAACTGCTGCGCGGCCGGGGTGGCGGTGGTCAACATCGACAACGGGTTCGGCGCCGGGCGCATGGCGGTCATGTTGAATCGAAAGGTCGCACCATGAAGCGGGTCCCCCAAGGCCTTCACCTGCACTTCGATCCGATCTCCGGCATCGCCGGCGACATGACGATCGCCGCTCTGGTCGACATCGGGGTGCCGCGTTCGGTGATCACGAGCGCCATCGCCGCCATGAAGGTTCCGGGGCTCAAGGTCAGCTTCGAACGCCGGCAGCGCGGGGCCTACGTCGGCGTCGGCTTTCTGGTGCACATGCCAGGCGAGAGGCGTGGCAAAGGCCAGCCTGACCCCGGTCACGCCGCCGAATCCGGCGAGTGGCAAGGCCACATGCCCGACCACGGGCACGATCATGATCACGACCATGATCATGGACACGACCATGACCACGACGAGGATCACGTCCACGAACACGATCACGATCACGTCGCGATCCACGACCATGATCACGACCACGTGCACGACCATGACCATGACCATGACGACGATCATGATCACGGCCATGACCACGACGGAGCCGCGGGTCGGGCTGAAGCCGGTCATGACCACGATCACGACGATGATCTAGGCTGCGGTCATGATCACGACCATGGCGATCATGACCACGACAACGTCGAAGATGCCGCTGGCGAGGTCCACGATCATGACCACGACGACTCTGGTCACGACCACGATGACGAAGGCGCTCCTGTCGAGTCGGTTCCTGCTGTTGGCGCCGCCCGCGGGCGGGCCCGAGGGGGAGTCCGCGAGGCACAGCCGGCTGCACGATCGGCAAGCAAGAGCGACAAGAGCATTGCCGCCGGGAAAAGACAGCCGGCATCGAAGCATTCCCACGTGCATCGCGACTACGCCGAGATCCGTCGCCTGCTCAAACGGGCCAAGCTCGATCCCGATGTCAAAGCGCTCGCGGCCGAGATCTTCGCGCGAATCGCCGAGGCGGAATCGCAGCTTCACGGTGTCCCTCTCGATCGCATCGGCTTTCACGAGGTCGGTGCTTACGACTCGATCGCCGACATCATTGGCGTTGCCGCGGCGATCGTCTGGCTCGCGCCGGCGTCGATTACCTCTAGCCCACCGGTTCTCGGCTCCGGCCACATTCGGACCGCCCATGGCCCGGTACCGGTGCCCGCGCCAGCCACCGCGCTTCTCCTCGAAGGGATCCCCGTCTCACACGCAGGCCGCGGTGAGCTGACCACGCCGACGGGCGCGGCCATCCTCGCGACCGTCGTCGACAGTTTCGGCGCCGCTCCGCCCATGCGCCTGCTGGCGCAGGGCTTTGGGGCAGGTACCAAGGATTTTCCCGATCGGGCCAACGTGCTGCGGGTGCTGCTGGGCGAGCCTCTCGGCGATCGTCAGGCTCCCTCCGCCAGCGAGGTCACGCTGATCGAGACCAACGTCGACGACATGAATCCGCAGCTCGTCACTCCGCTCATTGAAGCGCTGCTGGATGCGGGGGCGGTCGATGCCTGGGCGACCCCCATCCTGATGAAGAAGGGGCGGCCTGCCCTCACACTGTCGGCGTTGTCGCCTGCCGCGGCCGTCGAGGCGGTGACTTTGGCCTTCTTCGAGCATTCGTCCACCATCGGCGTGCGGACGACGCCCCTGGCACGAACGGCACTCGAACGTTCGTCTGCGATCGTGAAAACTCGCCATGGCAAGGTGGCAGTGAAGTTGTCGGCGTGGCAGGGGCGCGTCCTCTCGGCGACGCCCGAGTTTGACGACTGCCGTCGCCTGGCGAAGGCCGCCAAAGTTCCGGTGCGTACGGTGATGGCCGCGGCTGCCGCCGCTGCCGAGTCGTTCCTCGCGCCCGGAGCGCCGAAGCGGCGATGAAGCCACCCCCCGGGCGGCCGACGAAAAAGTCGCCCCGACGTCGGACTGAGGGATCGCTCCCTCGCCTGACGCCTGCCCGCGGTCGCCCGGCCGCGGGAGGCCCGGAGGCCAGTCCCGACATCGCGCCCGCGGATCTGTTGCGCGCGGTGATGACCTTTTCGCGGGAGGTCTCGGCCGAAAGCCAGGAAGGTGAGCTGCTCGAGCTGCTCTTTCGCACCTTACGGCAGCTTCTGCCCGGGCGCCTCGTCGCCATCCGGAGCGTCGACCCGCGCACGCTCGCCGTGCTCGATGTGCTCTCCGACGAGAAGGTGGACGAAGGGTCGCGGACCTGGCCGCCGATGATCCCGCGCAGCGCCCTCGACCACCCCAACGTCCGTCGCAATATGCCCGAACGTCTCGAGGCGGCCGATGGATCCGGTCGGCGCATCTCGCTGGTCGACTCGGCGCCGCTGCTCTGGCGGGGCGCCACCCACGGCTTTTGCGTCGCTCTCATCGCCGGTGGCGAATTGACCGGTGAGGTTCACGTCAATTACCGCACGCGCGGTGCACCCACGACGGGCGACAAGGATCTCGTCATTCCACTGGCCAACCACGTGGCCGTGGTCGCTCACACGCGTCGACTGCTGCGCGAGACCGCATACCTGCAGAGCTACCTCGAGCAGCTCATCGACCAGGCCAATGCGCTCATCCTGGCGACCGACCCCCAAGGACAGGTCACCGTCTGGAATCGCGCCATGCAACGAGTGACCGGCTTTTCCCGCGGCGACGTTCTGGGCAAGCCACTGCTTGCGTGGCTGACCCCCCTTGGCGCGCCCGACATAGGCAGGGTCTGCAAACAGGTGGCGGCGAGCGGCACGCCCGCAACTCGCGAGGTCAGGCTGCCGACCGTCGGTGGCGCCGTTCTGCGTGCCGCGTTTAATGTCGTCGCCGTGAGAGGCCAGGACGGCAAACCGGCCGCGGTCCTCGGCATCGGTCAGGACGTGACGGCCCTGCGCCAGCTGCAGAGCCAGGTCATCCACGCCGAAAAGCTGGCGACCCTGGGGCAGATCGCCGCGGGCGTCGCCCACGAAATCAACAACCCGCTCACGTCGGTCCAGGTCTGCGCTGGCACCCTCTCGCGCAAGGTCAACCTTGCCTTCGAGGGCAAAGGACCGAACACATTCGACGCCGCCGATCGCGATCGGTTGCGCAAGATCGAGGACGGCGCCGAGCGGATTCGCCGCTTCGCCCGCGAGCTCGTCAGCTACGCTCGGCCGTCAGGAGGCGAGGTCGAGGAGATCGCGATCAACGAGCTGCTCGAACAAGCGCTGTCGTTCTGCGAGCATGTGCTCGACGCGGCCCATGCGCGGATGGAACGCGACTACGCGCCCAATCTGCCCCGCGTTCAAGCGGTTCGCGATCAGATCCTCCAGGTCGCCATCAACCTCGTCACCAACGCGGCCGACGCGCTGGATCCGACAGGTGGAACGATCCGCATTCGAACCTGGGCGGCGGGAGAGGCGATCGTCGGCTTTGCGGTCTCGGACTCGGGCGCCGGCATCAAGGATGAGGACCGCTCGAAGATCTTCGACCCGTTCTTCACGACCAAGGCGGCCGGTAAGGGCACTGGCCTCGGCCTGTCGGTTGTGCGGAACATCATCTACTCGCACGGGGGCCAGATCAGTTTTCAGACCCGTCCCGGAAGCGGTACAACGTTTCTGGTGACCTTGCCGCTTACCCCGCTCGGTCACGCGGAAGCCAAAGGAGTGATGTGAAACCCGATCAGCTGCTGCCGATTCTCGAAGAGGCGGCCGGACGTCTCGACATCACCATCAAATACGAAGGCTTGGCTGCCAGCGGCGTCAGCGGCACCGGCGGCCTCTGCAAGGTCAGAGGGCAGTGGTGGCTCATCGTCGACAAGAAGGCGACGCCGTCGGAGCGCGTCGCCATTTTGGTGGATGCGTTGGCAGGATTTGAAACCGGCGCGCTCGCTCTATCGGACAAGGTGGAGGAGCTGCTGTCCGCGAGACGAGCGGCCAAAGCAGCGCTTCGCTCAGGCAAGTCGACCGAGACCGTGGAAGGCCCGCCCGGCTAAAGCGCTGGTTCTCAGTCCGCCAGACTCTTCATCTTCGAGGCGAGCACCGGGTCGCCTTCGAGAGCATCACGAAGCGCGGTTTCGACCTGTGACCGAGCGGCCGCAGGAGCGTTTGCCGGGATCTGACGGTCCAGGATGCGATTGACCACCTGGTCGACAGCCGCCTCCGGAGTCAACTCGCCGGTCTTCAGCTTGGCGCCGATATCCCCGGTGAGGCGGGGTGGCGTGGCCGCAGGTTTGTCGGCTCCCGAGGTCCCAGCCGCCGGGCCGGCAGGTGCCGTCTCGGCGACTTTGCCCGCGAACGTGGACGCGGGTTTTGCTGCCTTGTCGGTCCCCTCGGTTCCCTGCGCAGGCGCCGACGTGTCGACGGGGCCACGCGTAATCTTCATGGACATGATTTCTCCTTCGAATGTGCCGCCTGGCGCGCAAGGGCAGGAGGTCGTGGGCTAACTGCGCCTGGACCTGTCGCTCGTCGTGCCTGGGATGGACCCGGGTCGACCGGAGGAGCCGCCAGCGGCTGGCCCCTCTCCCGAACTTCGCGCCTGAACGAAAACCTGGGGCTTAGCTGCGGATGTTGCCGGTCGCGGCCTTCGCAGTGTCGTGTGCCGAACGGATGACGTTGCTCAGCGTGGTGAACCGTCGGTTCTCGTTCTGCACGTCCTCCTGCAAGCGGAGAAGCTGCAGATTGAACGTCTGGTTCTGCTTGTTGAGCGCCTGCATCTGCGCGACCTCGTCGCCCCTCGAGGTGGAGTTGGCGACGTTGTTGCCGACGGTCGTCGCGTCAGAGCCGCCGCCGCCAGGGTTGCCGACGGAGCTTCCGCCACCGCCCGGCCCGGGAATGTTGTTGCGGCTCTCACGAATCGCGGCTGCCACGACGGGACCGCCGATGGCCCCTCCGGCGATTTCCGCACCGGTCATGAGAGCATTGGCTCCGCCCGCGAGGACGTCTTTGAATGGGGTTGCCGGCGCGGCCGTCTGGCGGGCGCGGGTCTGATCGACCTGAACGGTGGTCTGCGTGGGGTCGATGCGCGAAGTGGACATGGTCTCTGCCTCCTGCGTTCCTTTTCGGCGCCCCCCCGGCCCGGTTGCTTGAATTCGACCGCCCCGGAAAAAAAGCGCCGTCGTCAATCCGCCCGGGATCTGGCTGCGACCGCGGCCGCCAGCTTGGATGCCTGATCGCGCCAAGCCACGAAGCCTGTTAGCTTGCGACTGGGAGAGCGCGCTCATTATGCAGATCGTCCGTGGCTTCGTCGCTCCTTTTCGCGGTGCTTTGTACATCTCGCGTCACGGACTCTGGGGCTTTCTGGTGGCTCCATTCCTGCTCAACCTGGTGATCGCCGTGGTGGCCGGCTGGTGGGCCGGGTCGTCGACGGGAGACTCGCTGCGGGAAGTGCAGTGGCTCACCAACTGGCCGGTCCTCGGCAGCATCGTCTCTGCGCTGGCCACGGTCGTGGTGATGGGCCTCGCCTTCATCCTCCTACAGCCGATTTTTGCTGCGCCGTTCATCGATCTGCTCTGCGAGCGCGTAGAGAAGATCGTTCGGGGGCATGCCCCATCGGCCGGCGTCCTTCGTAGCGTCGCGCAGGCGATCGCGCACGGCCTGCTCAAGGCGACGCTCTACGCATTCGCGCTGGTGATCACGTTGGTTCTCGGATCCTTGACCGGCTTTGGCGGGCTGCTGGGCGCTTTGCTATACGGTGCCTTCGTTGCGTTCGACGCTTTCGACTATCCACTCGCCCGACGGGCCATTTCGTTCTCGGGTAAGTGGCGATATCTTCTGTCGCGTCCTGGCTTGAGCGTCGGGTATTGTTGCGGCGCGGGTCTGTTCTATTTCGTACCCGTGGTCGCCTTGCTGGCCCCGCCCTTTGCGGCCGTGGGCGCGACACTCGTATTTCTGGAAAACGAAGGGCAAAAGCAGGACGGTAGGGAAACGCCGAACGCTCGGCCGTGAAAGCGGTCGGGGAACAGGGCGGCCGTCACGCTGAACAGGGAGACATGATCGGATGAAGAAGGTTCATTTCGAGACCACCAAGGGCGAGATCGTCGCGGAACTTTTCGATGACGATGCCCCGGGGACCGTGGAGAACTTCACGGGTCTCGTGTCAGGAACGAAGGAATGGGTCGACCCGAAGACGCGCGAGAAGGCGCAAAAGCCGTTCTATGACGGCCTCACGTTCCACCGGGTGATCCCCAACTTCATGATTCAGGGCGGGTGTCCCGTCGGCACCGGGACCGGCGGCCCGGGCTTCCAGATCAAGTGCGAGACCGGCGGCAAGAAGCAGGTCCACGTGCGCGGAACGCTGTCGATGGCGCACGCAGGGCGCGACACGGGGGGCTCGCAGTTTTTCATCTGCCACTCGCCGCAAAAGCACCTCGATCGCAAACATACGGTTTTCGGCCAGGTCGTCTCGGGTCTCGAGGTCGTCGACAAGATTCAGTCCGGCGACAAGATGACCAAGGTCTGGATCGAAGGCTGAGCCCGTCCGGGCGCCCGGAGCAGCGAACGTCTTGACGGCAGATAGGCGAATGGCTATGAGGCTTGCCGCGCCGGGGCGGCCCCCCCTCTGCGCGGTCTCGGCCTCGTTGGACGTCTCCTGCGTCGTCCACGCGGAAAAGGTGTGCGCGTGACCCAACCCGTCCCGTTCGGAAAGTACTACCTCCTCGAGCGGATCAACGTCGGAGGCATGGCCGAGGTTTTCAAGGCCAAGGCCTTCGGCGTCGAGGGCTTCGAGCGGCTGGTCGCGGTCAAGCGCATCCTGCCGAACATCGCCGAGGATGAAGAGTTCATCACGATGTTCATCGATGAGGCGAAGATCGCCGTGCAGCTGCAGCACGCGAACATCGCCCAGATCTTCGACCTCGGAAAAGTCGAAGACAGCTTCTTCATCGCGCTCGAATACGTGCACGGCAAAGATCTGCGGGCGATCTTCGATCACTTCCGCAAGGGCAACGACCGGATGCCGGCGCCCCAGGTCTGCTACGTCATGATGCAAGTCTGCGAGGGGCTCGATTACGCGCACAACAAGCGCGATTCGCAGGGCCGCGAGCTGGGGCTGGTCCACCGAGATGTCTCGCCTCAGAACGTGCTGGTCGGCTACGAGGGCGAGATCAAGCTGGTCGACTTCGGGATTGCCAAAGCCGCGGGCAAGGCGTCCAAGACCCAGGCGGGAATCCTCAAGGGCAAGTTCGGGTACATGTCGCCCGAGCAGGTCCGCGGCCTGCCCGTCGATCGACGGAGCGACGTGTTTGCCGCTGGCATCTGCCTTTACGAGATGCTGACCGGGGAACGTCTGTTCGTTGGCGAGAGCGACTTTTCGACGCTCGAGAAGGTTCGCAACGTCGAAATTTTGCCGCCGTCATCGTTCAACAAGCGCATCGCGCCCGAGCTCGAGCGCATCGTCTTGAAGGCGCTCGCCAAGGAGGCGGAGGATCGGTATCAGAACGCGATCGATCTTCACGACGACCTGCAGGCCTATCTCTATTCGACCGGGGAGTTCTTCTCGCGCAAGGATCTCGCGGCCTGGATGAAGCAGAGCTTTTCGGCCGATATCGCCGAAGAGACGGCCCGGAACGCACAGTGGGAACAGCTCGAGCAGCCGACACCGCCCCCGGTGGTGATCGAACGCAAGTCGAGCCGCGAGGGACGCCAGGGGCTCGACTGGGACGACGAGGAGCTCGAGACGCAGATCTTCGATCGCGTACCGGGCGGCCAGCCAGAGAACGAAGAGCGCGCGAGCGAGCTCAGCTCGGCGGACATCATGCTGTCCGACGTCGGGTCCGAGATCGGCATCGACAACCATCACGACGACAAGACCGCGATCGCGCCGCCGCCCGACGAGGCGCAACTTGCGTACGATCCGGATCCCCGGAGTCTCGATCCGGGAATGCCGGGCGCGGGCTATCCACTCGGCGCGCCGATGCCGGGACCGGGCATGACCCAGCCCTTTGGGCAGACCCTTCTAGGGGCCACCGCACCCCTGCCGCCGGGCCCTCCGCCGGGGTTGTCGGCCTATCGCAACACCGGGCAGATGCAGATTCCGACGGGGCCGGTTCCCTGGGGGCAGGCCGGGCCCGGGCAGTCGGGACCGATGCCAGCACCCAACGGTGGCATGCCGGGCTACCCGCAATCGTCGCCCTTCCGACAGACCATCATGGGGCTGCCGCAGATGCCGGCGCCCTATCAGCCACCGCCTCCGCCGCCCCCGCAGGGTTATGCGGATCAGCATCCGGGTGCGGGGCCGCCGCCTGCCAAGCGTTTTCCCCTCGGTTCAGCGGTCGTGGTGCTCCTGCTCGCGCTGGGCGGGATGATCGCATTCAGCTTTTTCAATCGTCCGGGCAAGCTGATCATCGAGGTCATGCCGACGGGCTCGTCGGTCACCCTCGAGGGCGTCACGTTGAAAGGCATTCCGCCCTTCACGGTCGAGCGAGCGCCGGGTGAGTACAAGCTCATCGTCGCGCAGGACGGGTACACCAAAGAAGAGCGGCGGGTGAAGGTCGACTCGGGCAAGAACGTCAAGGTGCGCGTCGATCTGCGGCCGTCCACTGGCACGGGCTTCGAGCTGACGAGCGACCCGCCAGGGCAGCTGGTCTGGATGGACGGTGTGCCCTTCACTGGCGTAGACGCCGCTGGTCCCCAGGCCCGCACCGACTTCAAGGCGACTCGGGTGCCGCCGGGGCGCCACCTCCTCGAGATCAAAGGCGACCCGCGCTTTCGGCCGTGGCGATACGAGTTCTACCAGGAGCCCGGCAAGCTGATTCCGATCCGGGCCAAGCTCGTGCTCGAGGGCCCGGCAGGGCGAGCGGCGGCGAACGCGGCCCGCACGCCGGTCGAGGTACCGCGTCCGGCAGAGACCGCAGTCAAGCCGCCTACCAGCGTGGCTGCGGCCGCCGTAGCGGCTCGTCCGGGACCGGTCGCCGGAATCGGAGGCGCCGTCGCAGTTCCAGGTGTCACGCCAGGGACGGGGGCGACGGCGGTGCGTTCGGCTGCCACGACGCCCGCAACGGCGCCGCGACCGTCCGCGACTCCCGCCACGACACCCGCCCCGCGGCCCCCCGCCGTGGCGACGGCGACGCCGCCGGCTGCTGCCACTACGCCGGCACCCACGACCCCGCGGCCGCGGCCCACGCCGCCGACCACAACACCGCGCCCGGCCGCCCCGACCGACTCGCCACGGCCGCCGGCCGAGGTAGCCGCGGGGGTTGGTACCGGCACGCCCGCCATGTGCCTCATGACCATCGGATCGAAGCCCTGGTCGCAGGTTGCCATCGATGGCCGCAGCGTCGGCCACACGCCACTTGTCGACTACAAGATCCCCTGTGGGCGACATCGCATCACGCTCAAGAACACCGAGCTCAACGTCGAGAAGAACGAAGCGGTGACCTTGCGTGCGGGCGAAAAGTGGAAAAAGATCTACCAGCTGCTCGACGACGAGTGATCCGCGGGTGACGACGAGTTCGATGGCGGCAAGCCGCAGCGAGGCGCTGCGGGAATCGTGGCGCGAGTACTACTCCAGGGCCGCTCACGAGAGCCCGCGGCATCCTGGTGCTCGCGATTATCTCAAAGACGATCTGGCAGCGACGCTGGCGCGCATGATCCCTCCCGACGCGCGTCTGCTCGAGGTCGGCTGTGGCGTCGGCGATCTGCTCGCCAGGTTGCCCAACCCGTCGCGTACCGGGGTGGATCAGCTGGGGGAGATGGTCCAGGCGGGCCGCGAGCGACATCCCGGGATCGACTTTCGCGTGGCCGAGGCGCCCGACCTCAGCGCGCTCGGTGAGCAGCGTTTCGATGCCATCGTCTGCGATCGGCTCTGCCACAGCGTTCTCGACGTTCGCGCCTTGCTTGCTTCGCTGGCGGAACGTCTGACTGACGACGGGCGCGTCTTCCTCACTGCCTTCAACTACTTTTGGGAAGTGCCGACTCGGCTGGCCGAACAGGCCGGCTGGAAGATCCCGGCGCCGACCTCCAACTGGCTATCGGAGAGCGACTTTCAGAACCTCTTCGAGATGACCGGGCTCGAGGTGGTTCGGTACGACGATCGCCTCATGCTTCCTCTCGATCTGCCGGGGGTGGGCACTGCGCTCAATCGCTATCTGGTGAAGCTGCCGGGCTGGAATCTGCTTTCGCTCTATCGCATCTACGTGTTGCGAAAGCGCCGCGGGGCGCGGCCGGAACGGCGCAAGGCCACTGTCACCGTGGTGGTTCCTGCGCGCAACGAGGCTGGCAACATGCCGGCGGCGGTGGAACGGACCCCCGTGATGGGCGGCGGTACCGAGCTCATCTTCGTCGAAGGCGGGTCGACCGACGGCACCTGGCAGACGATCCAGGAGATCATTGCGAACTACAAAGGTCCCCTCAGCCTGTCGGCGTACCAGCAGACGGGAAAGGGGAAGGGCGATGCGGTTCG
>JANNNO010000152.1:0-19439 GCA_031398585.1 Myxococcales bacterium
CGCCCACGTCGCCGCGGTCGAGAAGTTGACCTCGACCTACGAGCACATCGCTCCCGAGAAGGTCGGTAACCAGCGCAAGGTCGTGGTCTCCGAGCTCTCGGGGCGTGGCAACGTCCGGATGCGCGCGGTCGAGCTCGGCGCCGACGTGCGCGGCATGGAGAAGGACATCCTCGCGCGGGTCAAAGAGCTCGAGAACGACGGCTATCAGTTCGAGGCGGCCGAGGGCTCCTTCGAGCTGCTGGCGCGCAAGACCCGAGCCGACTATCGCGCGCCGTTCGAGGTGCTCGATGTCGTGGTGATCTCGGAACAGCGGCGGGGCTCCGAGATGTTCGTCGAAGCGACGGTGAAGGTGAAGGTCGGCGACAAGACCGAACACGTGGTCGCCGACGGCCGCGGCCCCGTCCACGCGCTAGATGGCGCCTTCCACAAGGCGCTCGATCTGCACTACCCGCTGCTCCGTGATGTTCAGCTCTCGGACTTCAAGGTGAGGATCCTCGATCCCGAGGCCGCCACGGGGGCCAAGACCCGCGTGCTCATCGAATCGCAGCGCGACGGCGAGCGCTGGAACACGATCGGCGTCTCGCAGAACATCATCGAGGCATCGGTGCGGGCTCTGGCCGATGCGCTCGAGCTGCCTCTCGTCAGGGCGCAGGCGAATCCGGTCTCGGCAGCGGCTGCCGCGGTCTGAGCGTCGCCGCTGGTCTCAGTCGCGGCCGCGGCCATTGCCCTGGCGATCGATGCGGGCACCAGCGGCGATCCCCTCGTCTTCCAGTCGCTGGAGAAAGTGACCGACCGGCGTCTCGCCGCCCGACAGTCCGGGACGGAGCAACAGCCGAACGTCGAGCTCGGGCACGTCGGCGCGCTCGATGACGACCTTGCGCCGATCGAGCCCGACCGTGGCAAGCGCCGGCGCCAGGCCAATCCCGAGGCCACGCGAGGCGTACGACACCATGAGCGAGACGCTCGGCATGTCGATGGTCGAAGCGGGTCGCAGGCCCGTGCGCCCGAGGAATTCGTCGAGCGAGCGGCGGCCGCGGCTGCCCGGCAGGAGCCGCAAAAGGGGCTCGCGCTCGAGACGGCCGACGATGCCGCGGCCGGATCCGCGCGGGGGACGAGGCGCCACCCAACGAAACGGCTGTTTGAAGAGCAGGCGGTCAGCACTCGTCGTCTCGCGATCCGAGCTGACGATGGCGGCATCCGCGAGAGACTCGGCCACGAGGCGGCTCGCCTCGGGGGAGTTCGTGGTCGTGATCTCGAAATGCAGCGGAAGCTTGGCGGCCACCGATTCGCGCATCACCGGAATGAGCAGCGCCTCGCCGAGATAGTCGCTAGCGGCAATCCGGAGTGTGGTGATGCGAGCGCCCGCCAGCTCGTCGAGGAGCGTCCCCAGCGAAGCAGCCTCGTCGAAGACGCGGGTGAGCGCGCCGAGAGCCGCCTCGCCCGCTGGACTTGGACGTATGCCCCGGCCGATCTTCTCGAACAGGGTGACCCCGAAATGCTCTTCGATTCGCCGCAGCTGCTGCGAGACCGCCGAGGGCGTCTTGTGCAGGCGTCGCGCGGCCTCTCCGATCGAGGAGGTCTGCGCAACGATGAGTGCGTCGTGCAGTGCGGGCAGAAGCGCCGGATCGATCATGGCGCGATCATGTAGAAAAACTTAACGGTTGCCCAAGGAAAAGTCACTGGACGGCCATGCCGCACCAGCGCACATTCACGTTCGCCATGCCCCGCACCCTCTTCGAGAAAATCTGGGACGCCCACCTGGTCAAGCCGCCGACGTCGGACACCCCTGGGATTCTCTATGTCGATCTGCACCTCATCCACGAAGTGACCTCGCCGCAGGCCTTCACCTGGCTGCGCGAACGAGGCATCAAGGTGCGGCGTCCCGAGCGCACCGTGGCGACGATGGATCACTCCATCCCCACCACGCCGCGGGGCCCCGATGGCAAGTTCAAGATCGTCGACGCGCAGGCGACCGCCCAGCTCGACCAGCTCGAGACCAACTGCACCGAGTTCGGCATCGAGTTGTTCGGCCTCGGCAGCGAAGGCCAGGGCATCGTTCACGTCATCGGCCCGGAGCTCGGCATCACCCAGCCCGGCATGACGATCGTTTGCGGCGACAGCCACACCAGCACGCACGGTGCGTTCGGCGCGCTCGCCTTCGGGATCGGGACCAGCGAAGTGGCGCACGTGCTGGCCACCCAGTGTCTGCTGCAGCAGCGTGCGAAGACGCTGGCCGTGACGGTCAACGGGCAGCTCCGTCCCGGCGTCACCGCCAAGGACATCATCCTCGCGGTCATCGCCCGCATCGGCATCGGCGGCGGCACCGGTTACGTGATCGAGTACCGAGGTTCGGCCATCCGCGCGCTCTCGATGGAGGAGCGGATGACGGTCTGTAACATGTCGATCGAAGGCGGCGCGCGCGCAGGCCTCATCGCCCCCGATGACGTGACCTTCGAGTACATCGCCTCGCGTCCCCGCGCCCCCAAGGGCGCGGCCCTGGAAAAGGCGATCGCGGCCTGGCGTCAGCTGCCGAGCGACGAAGGGGCGATCTACGACCGCGAAGAGATCTTCGACGCCTCGACGCTCGAGCCGATGATCACCTACGGCACCAACCCGGGCATGGGCATCCCCATCAGCGCGGCGGTGCCGGCGCCGGCCAACGCGAGCATCGAAAAGGCGCTCAAGTACATGGGGCTCGAGGCGGAAAAGCCGATCATGGGCAAGCCGATCGACGTCGTCTTCATCGGCAGCTGCACCAATTCGCGCCTCTCGGATCTCGAAGCGGCGGCCGCCGTGTTCAAGAACCGCAAGGTTGCCAAAGGGGTGCGCGCGCTGATCGTGCCGGGCTCACAGCGAGTGAAGCTTGCCGCCGAGGCCGCGGGACTCGACCAGGTGTTCAAGGACGCGGGCGCCGAATGGCGTGAAGCCGGCTGCTCGATGTGCATCGCGATGAACGGCGACCAGCTGTCACCAGGGCAGTACGCGGTCAGCACCTCGAACCGCAACTTCGAAGGTCGACAGGGCGCCGGCGGCCGCACCTTCCTGGCAAGCCCGCTCACGGCGGCCGCTTCCGCCGTCACTGGCACCGTCACCGACGCGCGCACGCTCTTGCCGGCGTGACGATCCCCCTCTTCGACTTTCCCAGATCAGCGAGCCAAACATCATGGAACCCATTCGCACGCTCAACTCGAAGACGATCGTCCTGCCGATCGAAAACGTCGACACCGATCAGATCATCCCGGCGCGCTTTCTCAAGGTCACGTCGAAGATTGGCATCGGCAAGCATCTCTTTGCCGATTGGCGCTACGACGCCGGCGGCAACCCGAAGCCCGACTTCATCCTCAATCGTCCCGAGGCCGCCGGCGCGGCCGTGCTGGTGGCGGGGGACAACTTCGGCTGCGGCTCCTCGCGCGAGCATGCCCCCTGGGCGCTTTACGACTACGGATTCCGCGCCGTCGTGAGCACGTCGATCGCCGACATCTTCCGCAACAATGCGCTCAAGAACGGCCTCCTGCCTCTGGTCGTCGACGCCGCCGTACATGCCAAGCTGGTCGCGACGCCCGGCCTCGCCGTGACGGTCTCGCTCGAGGATCAGATCCTGTCGTTGCCCGATGGCACCAAAGCCAAGTTCCCGATCGATCCGTTCGCGCGTTACTGCCTCATGAACGGCGTCGACGAGCTCGGCTTTCTCCTCGGACAGGACTCCTCGATCAGCGCCTTCGAAGCCAGCCGCGCCGGCTGAGCGTCGAGCTGCCCATCGCCAGCGCGCCTGCCCCCATCGCCTGCTTGCGGGGGGGCAGCGGCGCCGCGGGCTTGACAGGCTCGCCCGGGTCCCGTAGCTGAAGAGGAGGTTGCCAGCCCTCCATGCCCAGCCCGTGCGCCCCGCGCGCACGGCCAGCGCCTTGCTGGCCCAGCCAGCCCGCCCAGCCCGGTCGGGCTCTGCGCGTCTGGCTGCCCTGCTGGGGGCGCTGCTCTGTCTCGCCGGACAGCTCGCAGGCCTCGCGCACGTGGCGCTGGTAAGCCACGTCCGCTGTCTCGAGCACCAGGCGTTGGAGCACGCCGAGCTCGACGCCGAGGAGAATCAGAGCGCTGCCACATCCCACGCTGACAGCGCTCAACGCCCAGCGGCAGGAAGCGGGGCGGCTCCGAGCCACGGCCACGACCACTGTCTGGCCGGGGAGCTCCGGCGTCGCGACGACGTCCTGCCCTGTCAGAGCGCCGCGCCGATCGGCTACGCCGGGGTCGTCGACGACGATCTGATCTCTGCGCGCTCGGCCTCCATGCCGCCCGCGGTGCCTCTGCACCGTCTTGCGCCCAAACGCCCCCCGCCCGCCTGAGTCGCCCGTCTGGCACCGTCGCCGCGCCCCGGCCGCCTGGGCCCTCGAGCGCGTGCCGGCCGTCACTTGCTAGCCGGCGGCAAAACGCCGCCTCCCTCTGGCCGACCTTCGTGATCCCGCACGCCCGGTGACTGCGTCGCCTCGCGGCGCGCGACGAAACGGCTACTTCGCGGCAGCCCCGCGATCGGCGCTGGCTCCGGTCCCGCCGCCCCCGCCTCCCCTCTCTCATCTGGAGATCATCACCATGCCTTTGCCTCTGCTCGCGGTCTGGACCGCGGGGCTCGCGCTTGCGGTTGCCGAACCGACTCGAGAGCCTGCGACGGCAACCCCGCCGGCCGCTCCCGCACCGCCCGCCTCATCACCTGACAACCGAACGCCCGCGCCGTCACCGACCGGCGCGGACGCCACGACGCCGACGATCGAGCTGAGCGAAGCGGAAGTCGGCGAGCTCACGCGCCTGCTGGCCGAGGACGCGGCGGTGGCAGCGCATGGTCACGAGCACCCGCCGGGATCGCAACCGCCAGCAGCGGGCGGCGCCCCCACCAGCAACCCCGACATGGCGATCATTCTCGATGCGGCGTTGGCTGCGTTCTCGGCCGACGAGCCGAGACAGGGTGGCGGCCATGATCCTGCCAAGAACGGCTTTACGCTGCAGCAGCTCGAGCTTGCGTTCGGCAAGGCCGTGGATCCCTACTTTCGCTTCGACGCGGCCGTGGTGCTCACGAGCTTCGGGCTCGAGATCGAAGAGGCCTTTGCCACGACGATGGCGCTACCGGCCAGCTTGCAACTGCGCGCTGGTATGTTCCTCACCCGGTTTGGTCGTCACAACCCGACTCACCCGCACGCTTGGGAATTCGTCGATCAACCCTTCGTCTTCAGCAACGCATTCGGTGGCGAGGCGAATCGCGGGATGGGCGTCGAGCTGTCGTGGCTGCTTCCGTTGCCCTGGTACGTCGAGCTGCTCGGCTCGGCGACAGACGCAGCAGGCGCCGGCACGGCCCGCAGCTTCTGGGGGGCTGACGATCTGGGCGTCAAGCGCCCGCAGGATCTTCAGCTCACGGGAGCCGTCCGGCAGTTCTTTCCGGTGACTGACGACTGGTCGATCCTTTGGGGCGTCTCGGGCGCCTTTGGCCCCAACCCTTCCGGTCACCGCAACCGCAGCGAGATCTACGGCAGCGATCTCTACGTGAAGTATCGCCCGATCCGGATCGCCAGTCCGACGACCATCGCGCTGCAGGTCGAAACGCTGGCTCGACGTCGCCAGATCCCGGGCAACGTCCTTCGCGACAGCGGCGGCTATGCGCACCTGCTCTATCGCTTCGCCCAGCGCTGGTCGGTCGCCGCGCGAGGCGAATGGGGCAGCGCCGTCAGCGGAACCGAAGCAGGACGCTTCGAGGACTATCTGCCGTCGCTATGGCAGGGCAGCCGTCATCGTGAAACCGCCGCCGTGACCTTCTACCCCACCGAGTTTTCGCGACTCCGTCTGCAGGGCTCGCGCGACGCCGACGAGAGCGGCCGCCCCCCGATCTGGGGCGCCATGCTGGCGCTCGAAGTTCTCGCCGGCGCTCACGGCGCGCACAGCTTCTAGGAGATCCCATGTCCACTTCATCCTTCCCCCCCTCGCCTCTCACGGCCCAGCTGCGTCGGCGCTGCTTGCCTCTGCTCGTGGCTCTGACGGCTGCGTTCGTGCCGATGCCCGAGGTTCACGCCGCCATCAAGGTGGTGGCAACGGTGCCGGACCTGGCCGCCATCGCGTCGGCGGTGGGCGGGGACGCGATCGCCGTCAAGTCGCTCTCGCTGCCCAGCCAGGATCCCCACTTCGTCGATGCCAAGCCGAGCCTCGCCCTCGAGCTCAATCGCGCGCAGCTCTTGCTGACGGTCGGGCTCGAGCTCGAGGTAGGCTGGTTGCCAAACCTGCTGGTGGGTGCACGCAATCCCGCCATTCAGCCCGGCAGCCCTGGCCACCTCGACTGCTCGAAGTTCGTCACCCGGCTCGACATCCCCGGGGGGCCGGTGGACCGAAGCCAGGGCGACATTCACCCGGGCGGCAACCCGCACTACCTTTACGACCCGCGGGCCGCCCTCGCCGTCGGTGCCGGCATCGCGCAACGCCTGGCCGAGCTCGTCCCCGACAAGGCCGCCAGCATCCGGGCGAACCTGGCAGCCTGGCAGAAGGATGTGGACGCCGCGCGGTTGCGCTGGGAGCGTCGCCTGGCACCCCTGCGCGGACAGCCTGTGCTGAGCTACCACAAGACCTGGACCTATCTGGCGGACTGGCTCGGATTCGTCCCCGTCGGCACGCTCGAGCCCAAACCCGGTCTTCCGCCGAGTCCTTCGCACATCGCGCGCCTGCTCGGCCTGGCCCGCAGCCGCAAGGTGACCCTCGTCCTGCAAGAGCAGCACTACCCGGAAGCGACGGCGCAACTGGTGGCGAGCAAGATCCCGGCGGCGCTCGTGCGCATTCCTGCTGCGACCAACGTCCCCGCCGGGGAGACGTATCTGCAGCACCTCGAGGTGATGTTGCAAGCGATCGCACGCGGCGTGGGGGTCGAGAAATGAGAGAGCGCGCGCCTTTGCGGCAGGCGTTCTCGGTAATCCGAACCTTGCTGTCCGGCGGGGCTCTGCTCGCGGTCGGTCCTGCCGGTTGCACCTTCACGCCCGGCGAGCCGTTTGCCGAGCTGACGACGGAGCTCGCAGCCCGGTACACCGACGATCCCGCCCGTGCCACCGAGATGGGCTGGCAGAAGCTTGCGAGCGGCTACGATCTTCAGCTGACGCGCGCAGAGCTCACGGTGAAGACCGTACAGCTCTTCGCCGCCGCGGGCGCTCGTTCCGCGTTCGATCCGGCTCGACCCCCGGCGGGCTACTCAGCCTGTCACGGCGGGCACTGCCACGCAGCCGATGGACGCCTCGTCTCGTACGAGGAGATCGCCGCCGAGCAGTCCGGGGGGAAAGTCGCCCCACCGGTCCTGCAACAGGGAGGCGGAACTCTCGATCTGCTCGCCGGAGCGACGTTGCGTCCGACCTGCCCACCCCCGTGCCAGGTCGGCCACGGCACGCTCACCCGACTGCGTCTGGTGCTCGCTCGACTCGAGCTAGCCGGAATCGTGCGTGATGGCGGGGGGGACCCACGAATCCCGCCCACCCGCTTCGCCTTCACACTCAGCCCCGAAGCCGACGGCGAGCTGCCACCGCTCGACATCCCGATCGACGTGCCTGCCGACAACGAGCACGATCCGTTCGTTGCTTTGCGAGCAGAGGCGACATTCACAGCCGCACTTTTGGACGATGTCGCCTGGGCGAAGCTTCCCATCTCCGTGGGCGCGTTCGTGCCCGCGGCAGCCGATCGCGCCACCATCGTCGAGCCGGTGCACGAGCGGCTGGTCGAGACGCCGGTCGCCGTCGATGTGACCCGGCACGGAGTGCGGCCGTGAGCGGCGACGTCGACGCGGGATCCCTCGCGGCTCCGCCCCGCCCCGCCGAGATCGGCGACGTGCTGCTTGCCTGCCAGCGGCTGGTGATCGGCCACAAGGGACGCCCCCTGTTGCCTGCCTTGGACGTCACGCTCGCCCGCGGCTCCGTCACGGCGGTTCTCGGCCGCAACGGCTCGGGCAAAAGCACCTTCATCAAGACCGTGCTCGGTTTCATGCCCGCCATCTCGGGCAGCATCGTGGCGTCGCAGCCGCCGCCACGAATGGCTTTCATGGCCCAGGCTGCGACCTTGGATCCGCTGGTGCCTCTGCGCGCGCGCGACGTCGTTGCGCTCGGCACCCAGGCCAGCTGGCGTCTCTTCGGTCGCGCTGGGCGGGCAGAGCGGCAGCGGGCGCAGGCCGCACTCGAATCGGTCGACGGCGCCGGGTTCGCTCACCACTTCGTGCGCGACCTTTCCGAGGGACAACGCCAGAGGGTGCTGCTAGCGCGCCTGCTCGCCGCCGATGCCGACATCGTCTTTCTCGATGAACCGACCGCGGCGATGGATGCGGTCGCAGAGCAACGAGCCCTCGCCCTGCTCGGCCGCTGGGCGCATGAACAGAGACGGGCCGTGGTGGTCATCACCCACCTGTTGGGCCTCGTGCAACGTCACGCCGATCAGGTCCTCTACCTCGACCGCGACGATCAGGTCGCGCTGGTGGACAGGCCAGCGGCGATCTACAGCCATCCCACGTTCCGCAGGCAGTTCGGAGAGATTGACTGATGGAGATGGAAAACGCACCGACCCTGGCCGGCTTCATCGATGCCTGGACGCTATTTCGCGACCCGATCATCTGCGCTGTCATCGCCGGAGGTGTGCTCGGCTTTCTCGGTGTCTATGTGGTCTTGCGCCGGATGGTCTTCGTCAGCGTCGCGGTCACGCAAGCCTCTGCCTTCGGCGTGGCGCTGGCCTTCTTCGCGGAGATTCATCTCGGGCTTGCCGTCGATCCCATCGTGGGCGCGATCAGCTTGTCGTTGCTCTCGACGCTGCTGCTCTCGATCGATGCGCGCGCCTTCCGGATCCCGCGTGAAAGTCTGCTCGGCTTTGCCTTTGCGCTGACCGGTGGCGCCACGATTCTGATCGAGGACCGCATCGTGCAGGAGGCGCACGACATTCATTCGATTCTCTTCGGCTCCGCGGTGCTCGTGCGACCTATCGACGTGGCGGCGGTGGCGATCACGGGAGGACTCGTGCTGGTCTGTCACGTCGTCGCCTTGCGGGGTGTGATCTTCGCCAGCTTCGATCCGGACGCCGCCCGCGTACAGGGTCTACCGGTCAGACTGCTCTCGGCCTTCGTGCTCGCCTCGGTCGGCGCGATGGCGGGCGTCTCGGCGCGGGCGCTGGGCGCGCTGCCGGTCTTCGCGCTCGGCACCCTGCCGGCCGTTACCGTTCTGATGCTCGGACTCGAGCTCCGCGCGGCTTTCGTCGTCGCCTCTCTGCTCGGGGCGCTGGCGGGCTTGTCCGGGTACCTGTTTGCCTTCTTTTTCGAGTTCCCGGTTGGGGGCAGCCAGACGCTGATCGCCAGCGCGCTGCTTGTCGGTGCGTTTTTGGTGCGCTATGTGCAAAGAGCTCGACTGGGATCCTTGGGCCCCGGCTGACGGAT
This sequence comes from Myxococcales bacterium, assembly GCA_031398585.1. Lineage (GTDB taxonomy): Bacteria > Myxococcota_A > Polyangia > Fen-1088 > Fen-1088 > JANNNO01. The sequence goes on from JANNNO010000152.1 coordinate 9,413, forward strand.
TCGATCCGAGCCGGCGCGAACGGCCGAGCGGATGCATGTTGCCCCCGAAGGAGCGTCGTCATGCCCCCCATCACACCTGCCCCCGACCGCACCCGCTTCAACGTCATTTACGTCATCGCGGCCTTTTTGGGCATGATGTTCCTTCAGGGCATCTGGGCGCAGAGCCAGACCGTCGCGGAGCTGCCTTATTCCCAGTTCCAGGACCTCCTGGCGAAAAAGCAGATCGAAGAGATCCGGATCTCGGGTGATGAGATCCGGGGCACGCTGAAGGCGCCGATCGACGGCAAGCGCCAGTTCCGCACCAACAAAGTCGAGCCGGACCTGGCCACGGAGCTGGCCAAACACGACGTGAAGTTCGCGTCGCATCCGGACAGCACGGTGCTGCCGACCATCCTCTCCTACTTGTTGCCGGTGCTGCTCTTCTTCGGCATCTGGATGCTGATCATGCGCAAGATGGCCAATCGCCTCGGTACCGGCGGTGGGCTCATGTCGATCGGCAAGAGCAAGGCAAAGGTCTACGTCGAAGTCGACACGAAGGTCTCCTTCAAAGACGTAGCCGGAGTCGAAGAGGCCAAGAACGAGCTCGAAGAGGTCGTTGCCTTCCTCAAAGATCCCGTGCGTTACGGGCGGCTCGGCGCCCGCATGCCCAAAGGCGTTCTGCTCATCGGCCCCCCCGGCACTGGCAAGACCTTGCTCGCGCGCGCGGTGGCGGGAGAGGCGGGAGTTCCCTTCTTTTCCATCAGCGGCTCGGAATTCGTCGAGATGTTCGTGGGCGTCGGGGCTGCCCGTGTTCGCGATCTCTTCGCCGAGGCGCGCGGCAAATCTCCCTGCATCATCTTCATCGACGAGCTCGATGCGCTCGGGCGCGCGCGCAACGCTGGGGGAATGATGGGCGGCCACGACGAAAAGGAGCAGACACTCAACCAGCTGCTGGTCGAGATGGACGGCTTCGATTCGTCGAGCGGCATCGTGATCATCACCGCCACCAACCGCCCGGAGATTCTCGACCCGGCCCTGCTGCGCGCGGGTCGTTTCGACCGCCAGGTGCTTGTCGATCGACCTGACAAACCCGGACGCGCCGAGATCCTGCGCGTGCACATGGCCAAGGTGAAGATGAGTGTGAACGTGAAGCCCGAAAACGTGGCCGCGCTGACACCGGGATTCACCGGCGCGGATCTGGCGAATCTGGTCAACGAAGCCGCGCTGGCGGCCACTCGGCGCAGCGGCGAGGACGTGACGATGGCCGACTTCACAGCCGCCATCGAACGGATCGTTGCGGGGCTCGAAAAGAAGAACCGGCTCCTGACACCGCACGAGCGTCGCGTGGTCGCGCACCACGAGATGGGCCATGCGCTGGTCGCCGCTGCGCTGCCCGGGACCGATCCCGTGCACAAGATATCCATCATCCCGCGCGGAGTCGGAGCGCTGGGCTACACCATGCAGCGACCCACCGACGACCGATTCGTGATGGTCAAAGGCGAGCTCGAGCAGAAGATGGCGGTGCTGCTCGGGGGCAGAGCCGCCGAGGACGTCATCTTCAATCACCTCTCGACCGGCGCTTCCGACGATCTCGGCAAGGTCACCAACATCGCCCGCAGCATGGTGACCCGTTTTGCCATGGAGCCCGAGCTCGGCCACGTCACCTTCGACACCGAGCCGGCCGGCATGCTGGGGCCGGGACTGCCGCACATGACCCGCAGGGACTACAGCAACGAGACCGCACGGGAGATCGACGCCGCCGTCCGCCGCATCGTCGACCGTGCGTACGTCGTCGCCCACGGCATCCTGGCCGCCAATCGCGCCCTGCTCGAAGACGGCGCCCGCATCCTGCTCGAGAAGGAGACACTCTCCGAAGAGGATCTAGAACCGATCTTCGCCCGCCTCTCCACACGCGCCGCCGTCACCGACGGCCAGCCCACCACGCCCCCAGCATCCACCGCCGCCCGCCACTAAAGGCTCAACCGCCACCGCGGCTGGCTCACCTCCTGGCGTCGTCGCCCCGCGAGCCGCCGCCGCCATCCCCTCACCCGCCGGGCCCCTGCGGGCCCCGTCGGCCTCTCCCCCTGGAGAGGCAAAGACGCAATCCCAACAGCGCACACAAGCACTCACCCGCCGGCTCTTCCCCGACCGCGCCCTCCGCTCTTCGCCTCTCCCCCCTGGGAGAGGCCGCTGGGGCCCGAAGGGGCCCAGCGGGTGAGGGGCGCGCGCCACCCCCATCTCCGACGCCCAACCAGCCGGATCCCCAATCGACCCGGCCACGCGCCGCAGGCCGCGCGCCCGCTACGAACCCAGTCTTCAGTCGAGGACGGTCTCGCCCATGAGGTACTTGTCGACGCCCTTGGCGGCGTCGCGACCTTCGGCGATGGCCCAGACGATGAGGGACTGGCCGCGGGACATGTCGCCGGCGGCGAAGATGCCAGGAACGCTGGTCATCTTGTTGTCGTCGACCTTCACGTTGCCGCGACCGTCGAGAGCGACGCTCAGCTCCTCGATGAGCCCTTTCTTTTCGGGCCCCAGGAACCCCATCGCGAGCAGCACGAGATCCGCAGGGATCTCACGTTCGGTACCGGGGATCTCGGCGAAGCCGACAGGGCCTCCAGGCTTTTCCACACGCTGAACGTCGGCGATCACCAGCGCTCGCAGGTTGCCCTTGCCGTCGCCTACGAATCGCTTGGTCGTGACGGCGTACTGACGAGGGTCGGCGCCGAAGACGGCGGCAGCCTCTTCCTGTCCGTAGTCCATCTTGTAGACCTTGGGCCACTGCGGCCAAGGGTTGTCGGCCGCTCGGTCGTCCGGGGGCTTCGGCATGATCTCGAGCTGCATGAGGCTCTTGCAGCCGTGGCGCATCGAGGTGCCGACGCAGTCGGTGCCGGTGTCGCCGCCGCCAATCACGACGACGTGCTTGTCCTTGGCCGAGATGTACTTGCCGTCCGCCAGCTGGCTATCGAGCAGGCTCTTGGTCGAGAGCGTGAGGAACTCCATCGCGAGATGGACACCCTTGAGCTCACGCCCCTCGATCGGAAGATCGCGCGCCGCCGTGGCGCCGCCGCACAGAACGATCGAATCGAAGTCCTTGCGCAACGTCTCGGTCGCAATCGTCTTGCCGACCTCGACGCCGGTCTTGAACGTGACGCCCTCTTCGGCGAGCAGCTTCACCCGGCGCTCGACCAGCGACTTTTCCAGCTTCATCTGCGGGATGCCGTAGGTGAGCAAGCCGCCGATGCGATCCGCGCGTTCGAAGACCGTGACGGTGTGCCCGGCCTTGTTCAATTCCGCTGCGGCCGCGAGGCCCGCAGGACCCGAACCGACGACGGCGACCTTCTTGCCCGTCCGTTTGCCCGGGGGCTCGGCGACGATCCAGCCCTCGGCGAACCCCTTGTCGACGATCGAGACTTCGATGTTCTTGATCGTGACCGGCGGGGCGTTGATCCCCAGCACGCACGACCCTTCACACGGGGCCGGACAGACTCGCCCGGTGAACTCGGGAAAGTTGTTGGTCATGTGCAAACGGTTGAGCGCCTCGCGCCACCGATTGCGGTAAACCAGATCGTTCCAATCGGGGATCAGGTTGTGCAGGGGACAGCCCGTGGCGAGCCCCTCGATCAACTTGCCCGTGTGACAGAACGGGACGCCACAATCCATGCAACGCGCGCCCTGCTCTCTGAGCTCATCGACCGGCAGGTGGTCGTGAAACTCGTTCCAGTCGGCGATGCGCTCGCGCGGGTGCCGCGAGAGCGGCACGGTGCGCGTGAATTCCATGAAGCCAGTCGGCTTTCCCATCGTGAACCCTTATTCCCTTACCAAGTCGATTCGAGCTTAGTGCCGAGCTTCTTTTCCGACGTCATTTGCCGTAGGCGCGCGCGGCGTCCCTGGTATTGAGCTCGAAAGCGGCCATCTCCGCCTCTTCCGGCGACAGTCCCTTTTGCATCATCTGCTTTTGGGCCTCCAGCACGCGCTTGTAATCGTGCGGGATGACGCGCACGAAGAGCGGGCGAACCGCCGGCCAGTTGCGTAGGACCTCGTCGGCCTTGGCGCTTTCGGTCAGCTCCTTGTGCCGCTTGATCATGGCGAGCACCTGCTCGACCTCAGCCGCATCTTCGAGCTTCTCGAGCCCGACCATCTCTTTGTTGCAGTTGCGCTCGAACGTCCGCGCCTCGTCGAGGATGTAGGCCACGCCGCCCGACATGCCAGCGGCGAAGTTGCGTCCGGTGGCGCCGAGGATGACGACACGACCACCGGTCATGTACTCGCAGCCATGGTCGCCGACGCCTTCGACGACGGCATTGACGCCGCTGTTGCGCACGCAGAACCGTTCGCCCGCCATGCCCCGGACGTAAGCCTCACCGCGGGTGGCGCCATAGAAGGCCACGTTACCGATGATGACGTTGTCCTCGGCAACGAAGCTCGCTTCGCGCGGCGGCCGCACGACGACCTTGCCGCCCGACAAGCCCTTGCCGAGGTAGTCGTTGGCATCGCCCTCGAGCACGAAGGTCACGCCCTTGGGAACGAAGGCCATGAAGCTCTGCCCTGCGGAGCCCCGGAAGTGCAGCTTGATGGTGTCGTCCGGCAACCCTTCGGGCCCGAAGCGACGCGTGACCTCGCTGCCGAGCCGCGTGCCCCCCGTCCGGTTGACGTTGCGAATGTTCAGCTCGCCACGAACCTCTTCCTTGCGCTCGAGCGCCGGCGCGCAGAGCGGGATCAAAGTCGTGTCGTCGAACTCGCTGGCGATCCCGTGGTCCTGCGCCATCGTGCAGCGGGTGCCGACGGTGGGGGCGACCTCCGGCGCGCGCAGCATCGCCGACAGGTCGATCCCGCGCGCCTTCCAGTGATCGAGGGCCGCTCTCATCTCGAGACATTCGCTGTGGCCGATCATCTCGTCCATGGTGCGAAAGCCGAGCTCGGCCATGAGCTCACGCGCTTCGGTCGCGATGAAGCGCATGAAGTTGACGACGTTGTTGGCGTCGCCCGAGAACTTCTTGCGCAGCTCCGGATCCTGCGTCGCCACGCCCACCGGACAGGTGTTGAGGTGGCAAACCCGCATCATGATGCAACCGACGGCGACCAGCGGCGCGGTTGAAAAGCCGAACTCTTCGGCGCCCAGCAACGCACCCACGACGACGTCGCGGCCGGTCTTGAGCTGACCGTCGACCTCGACCGTGATGCGGCTGCGCAGGTCGTTGAGCAACAGCGTCTGGTGCGTCTCGGCCAGCCCCAGCTCCCACGGTCCGCCCGCGTGTTTGAGGCTGGTCAAGGGCGACGCCCCCGTGCCGCCGTCGTGACCGCTTATGAGGACGACGTCGGCCTTGGCCTTGGTCACGCCCGCAGCCACGGTGCCGACGCCGACCTCGGCGACCAGCTTCACGCTGACCTTGGCCCGGTCGTTGGCGCACTTGAGATCGTGGATCAGCTGCGCGAGATCCTCGATCGAGTAGATGTCGTGGTGAGGCGGAGGCGAGATCAGCCCGACGCCCGGAGTGGAGTAACGGACCTTGGCGATCCACGGATAGACCTTGGTCCCCGGCAGCTGGCCGCCTTCGCCCGGCTTGGCCCCTTGGGCCATCTTGATCTGGACCTCCTGCGCGTTGACCAGGTAGTGGCTGGTCACCCCGAAGCGGCCCGAGGCGACCTGCTTGATCGCGCTGTTCTTCGAGTCGCCATTGGCCAGCTTCTTGTAGCGGTCGGGATCCTCGCCGCCCTCGCCGGTGTTCGACTTGCCGCCCAGGCGATTCATCGCGATGGCCAGCGTCTCGTGCGCTTCCTTCGAGATCGACCCGTACGACATCGCGCCGGTCTTGAAGCGACGAACGATCGTCTCGACCGGTTCCACCTCTTCGAGCGGCACCGCCGGCCTGGTCGACTTGAGCTCCATCATCCCGCGCAGGGTGCACAGGTTCTTGGACTGGTCGTTGATGAGCGCCGCGTACTGCTTGAACGTGGTGTAGTTGCCGGTCCGGCAGGCGGCCTGCAGCTTGTGGATGCTCTCCGGATTGAAGAGGTGGTACTCACCGTCGCTGCGGTACTGGTACTGCCCGCCCGGCGCCAGGCCTAGCTTGACCACGGGACGGCTCGGGTAGGCGCGATCGTGGCGGATCACGGCCTCCTCGGCCACCACCGACAGCCCGATGCCACCCACGCGCGAAGGCGTGCCGGCAAAGTACTTGTCGATCACGTCCTGGCGCAGGCCGATCGCCTCGAACACCTGGGCGCCGTGATAGCTCTGCACGGTCGAGATGCCCATCTTCGAGAGCACCTTGACGATGCCCTTGCTGACCGCCTTGGTGAAGTTGGCCTGCAGCTTTGCCTTGTCGCCCTTGATCACGCCGTTGCGGCTGGCGTCCGCGATCGATTCGAACGCGAGGTACGGGTTGATGGCGCTGGCCCCGTAGCCGATCAGCAGACAGAAGTGGTGGACCTCGCGCGGCTCACCGGTCTCGAGCACCAGGCCCACGCGGGTGCGCGTTCCTTCGCGCAGCAGGTGATGATGAACCGCCCCGCACGCAAGCAGCGACGGGATCGGCGCCAGCTCGCGGCCGTGACCTCGGTCCGAAAGGATGATGACGTTGCACCCGTCGGCCAACGCCTGCGACGCCTTGGCACACAGGTCGGCCAGCGCCTTCTCCAGACCCGCGCCATGGTCGGCGACCGGGAACAACATCGACAGCGTCGCGGCCTTGAAACCGCGCGACGACGGTGAGCCGTCGAGCGCGCGCACGCGTTCGAGCTCCTCGTTGGTCAGAACGGGCGTCTGCAGCTCGATCTGTCGCGCCGACTCGGGCTGCGGATCGAACAGATTGCGCTCGGGACCGATGGTGGTCTCGACCGCCATGATGAGCTCCTCGCGGATCGCATCGACCGGCGGGTTGGTCACCTGCGCGAAGAGCTGCTTGAAGTAGTTGAACAGCGGCTGCTGCTTGTTCGACAGGACCGCCAGCGGCGTGTCGGTGCCCATCGAGCCCATCGCCTCGGCGCCGGTCTCCGCCATCGGCAAGAGCAGCTTGCCCACGTCCTCGGCGGTGTACCCGAAGGCCTCCTGCCGGATCTCGAGCGTCTCGTGATCGGGTTCGATGGCGGCTGCACCCTTGGGCAGGTCGCTCATGCGAACCAGGTTCTCCTTCACCCACTGGGCGTAAGGACGTTCGCTCGCGTAACGCTTCTTGATCTCCTCGTCGGAGACGATGCGCTTTTGCGCGGTATCGACCAGGAACATGCGTCCCGGCTGGATGCGCCCCTTGGTAGCGACCTCCTCGGGCTTGATGTCGGGAAGCACGCCGGCCTCCGACGCCATGACCACCTGGCCGGCCTTGGTGACGTAGTAGCGCAGCGGCCGCAGACCGTTGCGGTCGAGCACGGTGCCGATCTGCACGCCGTCGGTGAAACAGATCGCGGCGGGGCCATCCCACGGCTCCATCAGACAGGAGTGGAACTCGTAGAACGCACGCTTTTCCGGGTCCATGCCCTCGTGCTTGTTCCAGGGCTCCGGGACCATCATCATCACGGCGTGCGGCAGCTCGCGGCCGCCCGCGACCAGCAGCTCGAGCACGTTGTCGAGCATCGACGAGTCGCTGCCGCTCTGGTCGATGACCGGCCGGATCTTGTCGATGTCGGCGCCGAACAGCGGCGATTCCAGCTGACTCTCGCGCGCCGACATCCAGTTGACGTTGCCGCGCAGGGTGTTGATCTCCCCGTTGTGCGCGATCGTCCGGTAAGGATGCGCGCGCGCCCAGCTCGGGAAGGTGTTGGTCGAGAAGCGCGAGTGGACGATCGCCAGGGCCGACTCGGTCAACGGATTGGTGAGATCCGGGAAGAACGTGTCCAGCTGGTCCGCCGTCAGCATGCCTTTGTAGACGACGGTCTTCCACGAGAGGCTGCAGACGTAAAACAGGCTCTTCTGATCCGCCGGGATGGACGAGGCAACGACCAGCTTCTTCGACTGCCGCCGAATGATGTACAGGTCGCGTTCGAAGCCGCCGCCGGTCTTCTCGGGGCTCTTGCCAACGCTCTTGTCGCCGCGGCCAACGAAGATCTGCCGGATGACCGGCTGCGATCGCACCGCGGTGGCGCCCAGGTTGCGGTTGTCGGTCGGGACCGTGCGCCAGCCGAGCACTTTTTGGCCGGCCTCGAGGGCGGCCCTTTCGACCAGCCGTTCACACTCGGCACGCGCGGCGTCGTCGGTCGGCAGAAACAACATGCCGGCGGCATAGTCGCCGAACGCCGGCAGCTCGATCCCGAGGTCGGCGGTGGCCTTGCGCAGGAACTTGTCAGGCGTCTGCAGCAGAATGCCGGCGCCGTCGCCGGTGTTCTCTTCGCAACCAACGGCGCCTCGGTGACCGAGGTTCCGCAGCACGGTCACGGCGTCGCTGACCAGCTTGCCGGACTTGCGCCCTTCGATGTCCACGACGAAGCCGACGCCACATGCGTCGTGTTCGTGTTGAGGGTCGTAAAGTCCCTGTTTTCCCGGGGCGCGCATCGTGTTGGTCGTGCTCCTTGAGCCCAGATTTTTCGAATTGAGCAAGCTAGCACCCACCTTCCCGGTGTGTAAATCACCTTCACCCACCGCAGCGTCCGGATTTCGGAACGAAATAATTTAGAAACAATTGGCGATCGTTGTTTCTCGCGGTCCTGGAAACAAAGCCAGGGGGATTTCACCCCGAAACACCGCTTGATCTTTGGGCCTGCTCGATGTGTTTCTAAGTGATGCGAGCCCTTGTCGTCACATCGAAACCTTCCATAGCGGTCAATGAGCCGGATACCCCGGCCGCCGCGCTCCACGAGCTGGGCTGCAGCGTCACCGCAGTGGGCTACGACCTCGACGATCTGCCCGACGACATCGAACATCCCCGCCCCTCGGTCGTCGTCGTGGACGCGGGCGCCTACCTGGAAGTCGGCCGCGCGGCGGTCAAGCGGGTTCGCCAGGTCAGCTCCCTCACCGACATCCCGATCTTGCTCTGCATCGAAGTCTCCCGGCTGCCGAGCCTCGACCCTGAGCTCGGCGTGGACGACTTCGTCCTCTCCCCGATCGTCGGCCCCGAGCTCTACGCGCGCGTCCGCCAACTCGACTGGCGTCTGTCCTCCTTTCGAGCCGCGGGCCGCATCAAGCTGGGCGATCTGGTCATCGACACCGTTGCGGTCGAGGTCAGCTACCGCGGTCGGCCGCTGAAGCTGCCGCGCCAGGAGTTCCAGCTGCTGAAGTTTCTCGCCGCCGGCGCCGGGCGGGCGTCGAACACACCACGATCGTCGAGCAGGCGCTCGCCACCCATCCTGTCATAGAAGCCCAGGGTGGGATTACTGCGCTCCGCCAGCAGGAGGCACGAGTGGACCCCGCGCTCGAGAAACCGCCGCGCCGTCTCCTGCATCATGCGGCGGCCGAGCCCGAGTCCGTGATACTCCCAGCGAAGGTAGATCTTGCTGATCTGCCCCTCGAACTCGCCGTGCTCTGGCTTGCCCCACGTGAAGCCGATCAACCGGCCGTTCCGATCCTCGAGCACGAGCACGAAGTCGCGCCGGTTCTCCTTTGCCAGGACCTGCTTCCACTGCGACTCGCGCGTCGCGACGGTGGGGCCGCTCGAGGTGTTGTACGTGGCGTTCCACGTGGTCACGTGCAGTTCGGCGAGGGCAGGTATGTCGGACGCAACGGCATCGCGGATCGTGATCGAGGCGAGCGACTCGCCACGTTGCTGGAGCGTGCGCGCATTCTGCTCGCCCGTGGGCCGCGAGCGCGCGGTGATGTGCCGCTTGATGTCGGCCATGCGCTGTCTCAAGCGATCGAGCAACGTCACGGGGGCCGGACGATACTCCTCCACGCGGACGATCGCCGTTTCCCCGTGTATCTCACCGAACCTGTAGGCGAGTCGGAGCGTGCGTCCGTCGAGCATCCCGGCGATATGAAAGGGCGACGTGCCCTCAGTTGTATCGTGCTCACCCTCGTGACTAACCGCTCCAGACGAGGCATCGAAGTAGCCGCGCAGGATCGTTGCGTTCTGCGTGCCGGGGTTCGCGTCTCCGTTGTCCGTGAAGTCGTCCGCGACGG
>JANNNO010000268.1:0-21668 GCA_031398585.1 Myxococcales bacterium
TGCGCGCCGCCGAGGCGCTGGCGCGGCTGCGGCCGACCGAACCGATTCGGGCCGCGTTCATCAAGGCACTCGAGAAGGACGGCAATCCCGCCGTGCGCATCACCGCGATCGAAGCGCTGTCGCGCGCCGCGCGGGCACAAGATGACGCAAGCCTCGAGGCCTTGCGCGAGCGCGCCCAGGATCCCGCCGAGACACCGCAGCTGCGTACCCGGGTGGCCCGTGCGCTCGAAACCATCGCTTTGTGAGGGCAGGAACGTGACCTTTTTGATAGCCAATCGTCAGGTTCACATGATGACAACGTCGCTTCTCCTCGGCCGCCCGGATGCGTTGCCGATCGCACCGCAGAGGTGGTCGGCGCTGGCGGCCTGTTCGCTCCTGACTGCCTTGGCTCTCGTCGTGTTCTCGGCTGACGCTGCCTGGGCGGGACAGTCGGCGAGCGTGTCGCGGACCGACCGATTCACCGCTCCGGTTGCGGTCACGAGTCTGGACGTCGTGTCGGAGAACGGCGGCATTCGCGTCACGGCCGGTGCGGTGTTCGCGGCGACGGTGTCGATCACCGCGCGCGGCGACTCCGAAGCCGAGGCGACCTCCAATTTGGCGGCCACCAAGATCGAGTTCACGTCGGAAGGTGGGCGCGCCGTCTTTCGTTCCCAGCAAGGGTCACAAGAACGGTCACAGGCACGGTCCAACGACAACGACGGCCGCCGCGTCGAGACCCGCTACGAGATCACGCTGCCTGCGGGAGCCACGGTGAAAGCCCGCACCGCCAATGGCGCGATTCGCATCGACGGGATCACGGCAACCATCGACGCCGAGACCGTCAACGGCAGTGTCGGGGCCGATGGCGCGGCCGCCAGCATCTCGCTCAAGAGCGTCAACGGCAAGGTCGAGTCGACCCTGGCCAAGGTGCCTGCGAACGCGCGCATCAAGCTCGAGACAGTCAACGGCGCCGTCTCGGTGAATCTGCCCGCCGACGCCAAGTTCAAGGTGCGCGCCAGCTATGTGAACGGCAGCCTGGTCAGCAACTTGCCCCTGCCGGAACGCGAGCTCGACACGCCTTTCGGCCCGCCCCCACCCTATGAGGGCAGCGTCGGCGGTGGTGGCGGCGAGATCGTTCTGTCCACGGTGAACGGTCGGCTTGCCATCATGCAGACAGGCGGGGGTGAGGCGCGGCCGCTGCAAAAGCGTTCGGACAAATTTCGCGCGCACATCGCCCTTCCGCCGCGCCCCCCGCATGGCGCGCATCCCCCGCCTCCCCCGGGCGCGTCGGGCTGGGACGATCCCAACAAGGACATCCGGATCCCCAACGTTGCCGGCGACTTCAGCGCGATTCGAGCCGGTGCCGACGTCTCGGTCGAGAACATCGGCGGCATGGCGAAGGTACGCACGGCTGCCGGCGACGTGCGTCTTGGCAACGTGGCCAAGGAAGCCGAGATTCACACCGCCGTCGGCGACATTCGCGTGCGATCGGTCGGCGGGACCGTGCAGGCCTTCACGGGCGGCGGCGACGTTCGCATCGAAAAAGCGGGGGGACACGCCCGCGTCGAGACGATGGGCGGTGACATCGAGGTGAGGCAGGCCGCTGCCGGGATCACGGCGCGCACGCGCGGCGGCGACGTCAGCCTGCGCGAGGTCCACGGAGGCGTGAAGGCCGACACGGCCGGCGGCGACATCACCCTCGAGATGGCGGGCAAGGACGCCGGCAGCGGCATCCAGGTCGACACGCGCGGCGGCGACGTTAACTTGCGCCTTCCCGCCGACTTTCGCGCGGACGTCGACATCGAAACCCGTATCGACGGCGATGACGACGACGGTGGCAATCGCCAGATCGTGAGCGACTTCGCCGGATTGACCATCACGCGCTCGGGAAGGACTCTGCGCGCGGTCGGCAAGATCGGCGGCGGCGGACCGCGGCTGCAAGTACGGACGCTTTCGGGCACCGTCAGGATCAAGAAGAACTGAGGGATCTATCTGGCGCGGCGGCGGTGCCAGAGCCACGCCAGCGCAAAGCCGAGCGCGACCGTGAACGCGCCGGCGCTGCTCTCGGCCGGCCGCTCCCGGAACGCGTGACCGATCATGAAGACCGTCGCCGCCAGGAAGGCCAGCGGGACCAGCGGCCAGCCCGGGGTTCGAAACGGCCGCGGTGTGGCCGGCTCCTTTCGGCGCAACCACAAGGCGGCGGCCACCGTGGCGGCCGTGCACGCGCTCAAGGTGAAGCCGACGTAGGTGAGGAGCGTGTCGAAAGCCGCGCTGACGTAGAGCACGAGCGCGAGGATGCCTTGCACGAGCACGCCGGCGGTCGGGGCGCCGAGGCGGTTGCGCCCGGCAAACAGGCGCGGAAAGAGGCCATCCTCGGCCATCGCCAGGTAGACGCGCGGGCCAGTCATCACGAGAGCGCTCACCGAAGCCGCGAGCACGACAGCGATCAGCAGTGACAGCGCTCGGGCTGCGTCTGGGCCGAACAGATGCCCGGCGACCAGGTGAGCGATGGCAACTTTGCCCGCGATCGCCGAAGGCGGCAGGGCGGCGAGAAACACGGCATTGAGCGCTACGTAAAGCAGAGTCACCAGCCCGCAGCCGAGGAGCAGGGCGCGCGGCAAGGTCCGTTGCGGATTGTCAGTCTCGCCCGCCACGTAGGCCGCCGCGTTCCAGCCGAAGTAGCTGTACGAGACGATGACCAGGCCGAGAGCAAAACCGCCCGCGGTGGCGGACCCGAGGGGCGCGGCTGCCTCGGGCGGCACGGCGGGGGGCACCGTCGCACCTGTCATCACCGCGAAGAGACCCGCGACGAGCAGTCCCACCAGCGCCAGCAGCGTGAGCCCGGTGATTCCAACCTGCAGGCGCGCGGCCTGACGAACGTCGCGTGCGTGCAGCGCCGTGATCGCGGCGATGAGAATGAGGCCTGCGGCGCGCCCTCCCTGCGGCAAGCCTGCGGCCACGAGGTGCTGTCCGAAGGCGGCGGCCCCCGCGGCGATAGGAGCGGCGAAGCCGACGACCAGGGCCAAGAATCCCGACACGAAGCCGACCACGGGGGAGAACGCGCGGGTCAGATACGCGTATTCGCCCCCGACGCGCGGGATCATCGCGCCGAGCTCGGCGTAGACGGCAGCGCCTGCGAGGGCGAGCAGACCACCTAGCACCCAGACCGCCAGCACCGCGCGGGAGCTGCCGACCACGCCGACCAGCAGCCCGCTGGTCGTAAAGACGCCAGTGCCGACCATGCTGGCAACCACCAGCGCGCCGGTCTGGGTAGCGGTGAGGCGTGAGGGGGCAGGCATCGCGTCCTGCCTGACGATGGAACAAGCCGCGCCGCCGCACAACGCGGCTGTGGGCGCCATCACGGCGGTCTTCCGATCACCCCGCGCCTGGCGCACGAGCGGCCGGCATCGGGTGGCCCACAACGCAACCGGCTGGTAGTCTGCGGCGCTACGCAGGACGCGGTCCCGGCAAACGCGGATCGGGTCTCACCCCATCACACAGACTCGAGATTGGGACGCAACATGGCCGAAGCAGTCACTGAGTCGCTCGATTCCCTCGATTCGCTGGACGCCAACACCAGCGTCGACAGCAAGGTTCACGCGTCCAGCACGCCGATCTCGGCGGGCGCGCCGGCGCGGTCAAAACCCGGATTTTTTCGTCGGCGGCTCACCTGGCTCGGGCTCTTCGTGATCATCGTGGTGGGTGCGGTGGTCATCGCTGGACGCAAAGGCGGTTCGGCCGGCAAGAGCGCGTCGCTCACCGCGACGGTCAAACGCGGCGATCTGGAGGTCGTCGTGCTCGAGACCGGTCGGGTCGAGCCGCTCTTGCAGACGCAGATCAAGAGCAAGGTCGGCGGGCAGGTGATCGAGGTCATCGTGCAAGAGGGCGAGAAGGTGAAGAAGGGGCAGGCGCTCCTGCGCATCGAGGACACCGATTACCGCAGAGACGTCGCGCGTGTGGAGGCCGAGATCGCGCAGGTTCGCGAGGCGGTCAATTACAACGCCATCCGCCTCGGTCGCGCCGTCAAGGCCAACGACATTTCGATCGCGCCGGCGGCCGAGCTGGATCAGGCGCGGCACGAAGCGGCGCTGGCGCGGGCGCGGCTGAAGTCGGCGCAGGTCGCGCTCGAGACCGCGCACGATCGCCTGCGCTACACCAACATCGAAGCACCTTTCGACGGGACCATCATTCAGCGCAACGTCCAGCCGGGCGAGGTCGTCATCCCCGGAATGACCGCCACGGTGGAGGGGCGGCCGCAGCTGGTGCTGGCCGACATGTCCGTGCTGCTGGTGAAGACCGACCTCAATCAGATCAACATCGCGCGGGTGAAGAAGGGCCAGAAGGCCGAGGTGACCCTGGACGCGTTGCCGGGCAAGAAGTTCGTCGCCACGGTGACCCGGGTGGCGCCGGCGGCCGCGACGGTCAACGGTCGGGACGCCTTTCCCATCGAAGCGTCGCTTTCGAACGAGCAGGATCTCGCCGAGATCAAACCGGGCATGACTGCCGACGTACGCGTTCTCATCGAAAAGCGCCCCAAGGTGCTGCTCTTGCCGATCGAAGCTGTGATCAGCGAGAAGGGCAAACACAAGGTGCACGTGATGGAGCGCCCGAAGAACGGCGAGGTGAAGACGCGGGAGAGCGAGATCACCGTCGGCGCACGCAACGATCGCGAGGTCGAGATCACGGGCGGCATCAAAGAAGGTGTCGAGGTCATGATCAAGCCGCCTGCCATCAAAGACGAGGCCGACTCGTAGGCGCAGGGACGCCGCGCGCGTCACCGTCACCCCGAGGCCGTCCATGCTCTTTTACGAGTTCCTCCGCGTCGGGTGGACTGTCCTTCGCATCCACAAGTTCCGATCTGCGTTGACTCTACTGTCGATCGCGATCGGCACCTTTTCCATCGTCCTGATGTCGTCTCTGGCAACCTCGGGCACGACGACGCTCACGCGCGGCCTGGAAGACATCGGCGGTGCGCGCATGGTCATCGTCTTTCCCAAGGCGCCCGAAGGCAGCGCGCGCAAGCGGGCCAGCATGTCGCGGGGGATCGTGCTCGACGACGTCGATGCCTTGCGGGGTCGCGTTCCCCACGTTCGTTCGTTCGGAATGATGTCGGAGATGGGAGATCGTGAAGTCCGCTCCGAAGGCAGGGTCGTGGGCAAGGCGCCGGCGCGCACGGATCTCGTCGCAGGCAACGAAGAATTCCTGAGCGCCTTCGGCATGAAGATCACCGCTGGTCGCAACATCGATCGCCAGGACCTCGACGGCGGCCGGCGCGTGACGGTGATCGGTCACACCCTGGCCAAGAACCTGTTCGACAAACCCGAGGATGCCATTGGCAGACCGATCCGGCTCGGCTCGGAGAGCTTCCGCGTGGTCGGCGTCATCGCGCACGTCAAACGTTTCGGGGTTCGCCTCGGCTGGGACTGGAACGACTTCGCGTTGACGCCCATCACCGCCTTCGGGCGGCGCACCCCCGGCGCTGTCGTGCTGGTGACGACGGGCTCGGAGCACAACGACATCGCCAAGCGGATCGCAGCCGCGATTCTGCGCGACCGCCACCACGGGGTCGACGACTTCGAAGCCTTCGACTTCGGCGTCCTGATGGAGAAGCTCGGCGACGTCTTTCGCATCATGCATCTCATCGCGGGCCTCATTGCCAGCATCGCGCTGCTGGCAGGCGGGATCGGCGTCATGAACATCCTGCTGGTCTCGGTGAGCGAGCGGGTGCGCGAGATCGGCGTACGCAAAGCGATCGGAGCGCCAGATCGCGCGATCGGGCTGCAGTTCCTCTTCGAATCGGCGCTGCTCTCGGGCCTCGGCGGCGTGGTCGGCGCGGTCCTGGGCTGCATCGGGGCGATCGCGTCGGGACCGCTCATTCGCATGAAGGCCGAACCCTGGGTCGCCGTGATCTCGGTCGGCGCGGTGGTGGCGGCGCTGATCGCTTCGTTCCTGATCGGGATCTTTTTCGGCTTGGTGCCGGCACGCAAGGCGAGCCGCCTGCAGGTGGTCGACTGCTTGCGAGCGGCGGGCTGATCCATGTTCTGGCGTGAGATCTTCGGCAACGTGCTCGATGCGCTTCGCACCAACCGGGTGCGCTTCCTGCTGACGTTGTCGGGCGTGATCGTCGGGGCCGCGTCGATGGTCCTGCTCTCGGGCCTGCTCGCGGGCGGCAAGGAGGCGCTGGTCGGCGCTTCACACGGCGCGGCCGAGGACGATCTCATCGAGATCAAGAACAAGGGCGTGCCCGAGAAGCACGCGCGACGCACGACGCGGCCGATCGACGAAGGCGACGTGGAGACGCTCGATACCTCGCCGCTCCTGGAAGAGGCGCGGGTGGTGGGGCAGCGTCATTGGTGGGACCTCGCGCGCTGGAAGAAGAAGGAGAAGAACATCGCTCTGGTCGGCACCCGGCAGGACAGCCTGACGCTCTACCGCCTCGCGATGGCCAAGGGTCGCTTCTTCAGCGACGACGACATTCAGCAGCGCCGGCGCGTGACGGTGATCGGCCATCGGCTGTGGACCGATCTGTTCGAAAAGGCCAGCTCGCTCGATGGGCTGGAAGTTCAGGTGGCAGGCGCGCGTTTCGCGGTGATTGGCGTGCTCGCGCACAAGGCGCAGATGGGCGGCGATGGACCGTGGCAATGGGACAACCGTGCGCTGCTGCCCGAGACCACGTTCGAGACGGCTCTCCCGTCGACCATCACCGAGCGGCGCGGGTTATCCCGCATCTTCGTGCGGCTTGGCGACGTCAAGGCGCTGTCCGACCGGATCGGCGCGGTCAGGTCGGTGGTGAAGTCGACGCTGATGCGGCGGCACTACGGCGTCGAGAACTTTCGCATCTCGGGCGAAGACGCTGACGCCGCGGGCGAGCTGATCCTGCTCATCGTCTCGCTGCTGGTGATGGGCACCGCGATCATCTCGCTGATCGTGGGGGGCATCAACGTCATGAACATCATGCTCGTGAGCATCAACGAGCGCACCCGCGAGATCGGCGTGCGGCGGGCGGTCGGGGCTCCGCGCACGTTGATCATGGCGCAGTTCCTCGCCGAGTCGACGCTGACCGCGGCGCTGGGCGGCGTGCTCGGCACGCTCATCGGGATTGGCCTCACGTACCTCGCGTCGCTCATTTTGACCAACCTCACCGGCAGCTGGTCCTTTCACATCGTGCCGTGGGCACCGCCGCTGTCGCTCGGCGCGGCGATGTTCGTGGGCGCCAGCTTCGGCCTTTATCCCGCGTGGCGCGCCTCGCGCCTCGATCCGGTCGAAGCGCTTCGCTACGAGTAGGGCGCTCAGCCGCGTCGATAGACCCGGCGCGCGTTGTCGTGCATGACCGCGTCCCGGGTCGATTGGCCGAGCGGGGCCAGATACTCTTCCAGGACTGCGATCTCGTCGGCGAGCGAGCCCCCCATGGTGCAGACAGGCCAGTTGCTGCCGAAGAGCAGCCGCTGCGCGGAGAACGCCTCGAAGAGCACGTCGAAGTGCGCGCGATAGGCGGCGACGTCGGTCGGCGCTTGCCAGGGATGGGTCTCGTCCGCACCCGGGTTGAACATGTCGTAGAGCGCCGAGAGCTTCACGTGCACGTTCACGTGGCGCGCGAGCCGCCGCATGTCCGCCGCCCACTCGGGATCGGGTTGGGTTCCCCGGGCGCCACCCAGGTGATCGACGACGATGCGCAGGTCAGGCACGGCGCCGGCAAGGGCGTCGAGCTTGTCCTTCGGATTGAAATCCCCGCGGCTGATGATGTCGAGCGAGAGGCCGCGCGCGGCGAGCGCCTGCAGATGGAGGCGCTGCTCGGGCGCCAGCGTGAGGGTCGGGCTCCAGAGAAATCCGCGCAGCCCGACCACGCGAGGATCGGCGGTGATCTCGTCGAGCTTGCTGACGAAGTCGTCAGCGCCGATCTCGAGCTGCGCGACGAGAAAGCCGAAAAACGCGTTGCCGCGAGTCACGTCGAGCACCCACCCCGTGTCCTCGTGCCGATCGCTCGCCTCGACGACGCCGGTGCCGACGATGCCGAGCGGTCGCGCAGCCGCCTCGTAGTCAGCCGGCAGAACGTCACGAAAAAGGCGCGTGTTCTCGCGCGGGGGCCAGGGCACGCCGCTTGGCCGCGTGACGTTCCACAGGTGAATGTGCGTGTCGTAGATCGGCCCCCGGGCGGGAGAATCGCCAGCGCTACCCATCGCCTCCGCGCATAACACGAAAAGTGTTGGCCGCGAAACCGAACGCCGTGATCTCGGCGCGCCTCACGCGGGTGCGGGCCGGGCGGGATCGGGTGCTGTCGCCGGTGCGAAGCGTGCTGTCAGATCGATGCGGGAAAAGATGATCCCGCCGACTGCGGTCATCGCCGCCAGGGGGATCAGCGCGACTTCATAGTTGCCGCCCGCTGCCTTGACGATGTAGCCGAAGGCCAGCGCTGACGCGAAGGCTCCGAACTGCCCGGCCATGTTCATCGCGCCCGAGATGGCGCCGGCCGAACGCCCGCCGAGATCCGCCGACGTGGCCCAGCTGACGGGCAGGAAGCAGTCCATCGAGAAGTAGCCGAGGCACAGGAAGATCGCCGCCGTGATGCGATCCTCGGCCATCGCGGTCGCGAAGAGGAAGGCACTTCCACAGAGCAAGCCCGCGGTTCCGACCAGCCGTCGCCCGAAGACGAGCCCGCGGCGGCGCACCAGCACATCCGACAAGGTTCCGCCCACGAGGTTGCCGAGGGCACCCATCACGAAGGGAAGGGCTGACCAGATGCGCATCTCGTTCTCGGAGAAGCCGCGGCCCTTCTGCAGATAGGTGTGCAGCCACCCCAGGTAGAAGAAGCCGCCCCAGGAATAGCAGTGATACATCGCCAGCAGCTTCCAGAAGTTGGCGCGTTTCATCACGTCTCGCCAGACCACGTGATGCCCGGTCGTGGATTCGGTGCCGATGAGCGCCAGTTCCTCCGCACTGACCTTCGGCTTGTCGGCCGGGCGGTCGCGATACCAGGCGTACCAGGCGATGCACCAGACCACGCCGACGACACCGAAGACGTAGAAACTCGTCCGCCAGCCCCAGATCTGCTGAATGGGCACCACGAGGATCGGCGAGATCATGCCGCCGATTCGGCTCGCCATCCAGACCACGCCCTGGGCGCGGCTCCGTTCGTGCGACGGGAACCAGCGCGAGATCGCCGACGTCGCGCCCGGGAACGCACCGGCCTCGCCCGCGCCGAACAGGAAGCGGACCAGGAGCAGCAGACCGAGGCTCGACACCATGCCGGTGGCAAACGTGAAGGCAGACCACATCAGGACGATGCGGGTCAGCGTCGCGCGTGCGCCCCAGCGGTCCGCCATGATCCCGCCCGGGATCTCGAAGAGCGCGTAGCCGAGCGTGAAGGCGCTGACCACCCAGCCCCATTTTTCCGGCGTGAGGCCGAGCTCGGCCTGCATGCGCGGTCCTGCCACCGAGATGCAGACGCGATCGAGGTACGTCACCACGGACAGGAAGAAGAGGAACCCGAGCGTGCGGTGCCGGTACGCCATGGGGGCGCGATGCTACAGGAGCCCAGGTCGCGGAGCCACGACTCCCAACGACGGGGCCTTTGCTGTCCGATTCGCCAAAGGCCCTCGGTCCCCGGTCGTCAGCGATTCTTCCCGGCAAAAAAGGTCGCCACGTCCTCCAGCAGCTCGGTCCGTGGGCAGGTGCGGGGCAAAGCGCCGAGCAGCGTCTGACCGTAATTGCGACGAGCGATGCGCCCGTCGAGGATGGCCACCACGCCGCGATCCCGCCGCGTGCGGATCAAGCGTCCGAACCCCTGCTTGAGCGCCAGCGCGGCACCGGGTAGCTGGTAGGCCGCAAAGGGATCGCCGCCCTGCTCGCGGATGTGCTGCAGCCGAGCGGCGGTCAGCGGGTCGTCGGGCACCGCGAAGGGAAGCTTGTCCATCGCAACCAAAGAGACCGCCTCGCCAGGGACGTCGACGCCCTCCCAGAAGCTCTGGGTCGCCAGCAGCACCGAGCCGACGTTGCGACGAAGGTCGGCCAGCAGAGCATGGCGCGGGCGCTCGCCCTGCACCAGCAGGGGAAACCGGCAGTGGCGACGGAAGACCGCCTCGGCGATGCGGAGGTTGCGAAAGCTGGTAAACAGCAGCAGCGCGCGTCCCCCCGAGGCTTCGCAGAGCTCAAGCAGGCGTGTGGCAGCCGCTGCCGCGAACCCCTCGTCGGTCGGGTCGGGCAGATCGGGCGCCAGGTAGAGCAGCGCCTGACTCTCGTAGCGAAAGGGCGAGGCAAAAACCGCTTCGGCCGCGGCGTCCCCCAGGCCGAGGCGCTTGCGGTAGAACGCAAAGTTGCTGCCCGTGGTGGTCAAGGTCGCCGACGTGAAAACGATGGGGCCACCGTGGGCGTCGAAGGCCTGGCCCAGCAGCCCGGCGACGTGAATCGGTGACGCGCGCAAGGCAAAGGATCGCGGCGACGCCACCACCCAGCGTACGTGGTCGCGTCGACGGCCATCGACCAGGCGCTCGAGATCGGCTCGCAGCGCGGCCGCCCGGCGCGCAAGCCCGTTGGAGATCGCGGCCTCGGTCGCGCTCGGATCCGGCAGCGACGGCAGGCCGACCGCCTCGCCGCCTTTGTCACTGCTGGCGATGCGGCCGAAGAAGTTTTCCGTCTCGTCGAGAACCGTGTCGAGCGCATGGTAACGCGCCAGCGGCGACGCCTCGCCGAGGCCTTCCCCGAAGAGATCCGCCGGCATCTCGACCCGCACCTCGTCGAGCCCCCCTTTGGGCGCCGGCAAGCGATCCCGCAAGGCGTCCGCGAAGGCGTCGGTCATTCCAAGCAGGCGCCTGTGCAACGAGGTCACCCGCGCCACCGCCGCCTGTGCGGTCGAGGTCTTGCCCACATCGCGGGCCAGGGCATAGAGCCGCTGCGACGAGACCTGCACGCCAAAGAACTCGGTCGCCACCTCCTCGATCTGATGGGCCTCGTCGAAGATGACGATCTCGTGCGGCGGCAGCACCTGGGCGTCGGGCCAGTGCTGTTTGAGTGCGAGATCTGCGAAAAAGAGATGGTGATTGGTCAGGATCACCTGCGCGGAAGCGGCATCGGCGCGCATGCGGGTGATGAAGCAGCGTTCGTAATGCTCGCAGCGTTTGCCGAGGCGCAACTCGGGCGCGGCCGTGATCTCCTTCCAGACGGGGGCCTCTTCCGGGACGGCCGTCAGCTCGGCGCGATCACCGGTGCGCGATTCGTTGATGAACGCAGCGATGCGGGCCAGCTCTTCGCCCGCTGGCGAGATGCCCAGGTGCTGCTGCCGGCTGTATTCGTGAAAGCGGCGCAAGCAGACGTAGTTGCCGAGCCCTTTCATCACTGAGAACTGAAACGGTTCGGGCAAGACCGCCCGTAGCCGCGGCAGATCCACGCGCGCGATTTGATCCTGCAGCGTCTTGGTGCCGGTCGCGACAACGACCTTGCGGCCCGAAAGAATCGCCGGCACGAGGTAGGCCAGCGTCTTGCCCGTGCCGGTGCCCGCTTCGACCAGCAGTCGCTCGTCGTCACTCAGCGCGCGCGCCACCCGACGTGCCATCGCGAGCTGTTCGGGGCGCGACTCGTAAGTCGACAGCTCGGCAGAGAGCAGGCCGCCGGGCCGCAACACCTCGTCGACGGCGTCTTCCAGCATCGATGGGATTCAGCGTTGGGGGCGGATCAACCGGCCGGCTTGGGGGGCCGCGCGGCCTTTTCGACGTGGCCGCTGGTGCCGAAGCGGCGCCGCAGCTCTGCGAACACGGCTTCGACTGGCACGTCGGCGGCTTCCAGGCCGACCATCAGATGGAAGATGACGTCGGCCGCCTCGTGAGTGATGTGAGTCTTGTCGCCCTCGAGCAGCGCTTCGGTCACCTCGCGCGCCTCCTCGGTGATCTTGCCGTTGATCTTGGGCAGCCCCTTTTGCAGCAACGAGGCCACATAGGACTTGTCAGCGGGCTCGAGGCGACGCGCCTTTATGACCTGGGAGAGCCGCGCCAGGATCGCCGCCGGGACGTCGCCGGGACCATCGTCTTGCCGCCAGCTTTCGCCGTCGTCGACCCGGTAAAAACACGACGTCTTGCCGGTGTGGCACGACGGGCCCCGCGGCGCGCACAGGTAGAGCACGACATCGCCGTCACAATCGATGCGCACCTCGCTGACGTCGAGCACGTTGCCGCTCTCGGCGCCCTTCCTCCAGAGCGCTTTTCGCGAGCGACTCCAGAACGTCGCCTGACGGTCCTCCAAGGTGGCGCGCACCGCCTCGGCGTTGGCGAATGCGAACATGCGCACGACGCCGCTGCTGCCATCCTGTGCGATCACCGGCACGAGACCGTTGCCATCGAACTTGATCGCGGCGACCAGAGACGCGGCAGCGGCCGCTCTGGCGGCGGCATCCATTTTCTTCGGGCTTTCGACTGGGGCGGACACGGCCGCGCAGTCTACTCGATGCGCCGGTGACGGCACGTATGTCCGCCGGCGCGCTCGGTCAGCGCCATCCCTCATTGCTGGCGGGGGCGGCGAGCCCCACCTTCGCTGCAGCTCACATTTTCAGGAGAAACCCAATGTCGAAGACAGTTCTTCATCTCGTTCTCGCCGCCGGTCTCGGCTCGGCGAGCGCTGCCATCGCGGCCCCCGTGGTCGAGCCGACGGCCAAGCCCGAAAGCGCCCGCCCCAGCACCAGTCCAGTCGACCCGATGGCCCCGACGGGCAGCGCCACGACGCTACCCAAGGGGGACGTGCCGAGGGGGAGCGGCGATATCGCTCGCCCGGCAACCACGCCCCCCGCGCATCCGTCCGGCCCTGCCGGCATCATCGTGGGCAAGGATGTGCCGGGTCAGCCGGCAGCCCCGCCTTCCGCCCAGCCCTCGGGCAAAGACGCCAAAGCCGCGCAAAAGGCAGTCACCGAGCTGCACAAGAGCAACCAGCTCGAGATGGCGCTGGGCAGCCTCGCGCGTGAGCGCGCCACGGGCGACGCGGTTCGCGAGTACGCCAAGGAGCTCGTCGAATTGCATCAAGATGCCGACCGCAAGCTCGCCGAGCGGGCGGGCGCGCTGGGATTGGCGCTGCCCTCGGGCGGGGCCGTGGCGGCCGTGCATGATGCGCCCTCGGTCGTGGGACCGTCAGGTGGCAGCGCAACCGGTCAGCAGGGGGCTTCCGGATCGCATCACGGGTCGGTCGGCGTGACCGGGATGACAGCGCCAGGCGCGACGCCGGGTGCCGCTGCTCCGGGTGCTGGCACGCCAGGAACGGGCACGGGCGTTGGGAGCTCGGGGTCGGTTGCCGGCACCACGCCATCGCCCTCGACGACGGGCACCCCAAGGCCTCCGGGGAGCAACCGTGAGATCGGAAGCTCCATCGGTCGCGCTGCCGGCGATCGGGTGGCAGCGGTGAGCGACATTGCCGTCAGCCCTCCCCCCGCGCTGGACGCCGAGGCCCGCCGCATGGTCGCCAGGCTCGAGAAGATGGAAGGCCAGGCCTTCGACAAGGAGTTCCTGCGCACGATGGTCAAGAGCCACGGCAAGACCTTGAGCCAGATCAAAGGTTTCGAACGCCAGCTCAAGACCCATGACCTGGCGAGCTTCCTCGGTGAGGCGCGCGCGATGGTCGAGGGGCACCTCGCCCGCGCCAAGGAGCTGCAAAAGGGTGCATCGACAACGGTGGGAGCTCTCTAAGCCCCGCATCGACGATTTCGCACCTTCCTGACCGACCACCTCCGGGGCCGCGATCGCACGGCCCCTTTTTCTTGTCCCGGGGACGCGCGTTTTGCCCCGGGATCGGCCCCCCAGGCGCTCGACCTCAGGGCTACCCGGAGTCGGGAAAACCCTAGGATGGCAGCGCACGAGCCCGGGCGTAAGATGATCGCGGGAGGATCCCCGTGTCCACATCGTCAGCCAGTCGGGATCGGGCGCGCCAGCTCGACTGGCGCTTCAGCTACGTGCGCGAGGAGGACGCCTTTCCCGCCGAGATGGCGGGTGCGCCCGCGGTTCCCCCCGCCGCGTGGGCCGCTTTCGACGAGCCCTACAAGACGACCTTCTCGGAGTACGTCACCAAACAGCACGAGAAGGACGCGGCGGTCTATGCGGTGCGGGACGCGGTGGGAAAGCCGGAAGACTTTGCCCGTCTGCCAGTCGAGTGGCGAAGCGGTCTCAAGCTCCACGCCGCCACTTTGCCGCTGGCCGAGTTCGCAGCGGTGATCGGCAATCTCCGCAGCGCCCGTTACGGTCGGACCAGCGCCTGGCGGTCGATGTCGCTTCTGGGCGCGCTCGACGAATTCCGACACACCCAGATCCCACTTCTTTTGATGCACGAGCTGGTGCCGTGGGATCGCCAGTTCGACTGGACCTGGCGCTTTTATCATTCGAACAACTGGGTCGCGATCGCGGCCCGTCACGTGATGGACGAGCTGCTGCTCGGCTGCGACGCCATCGAATTCGCCATCGCGACTCACTTCGTATTCGAGACCGGCTTCACCAATCTGCAGTTCATCGGCCTCGCCTCGCTGGCTCACGGCACAGGCGACAAGATGTTCGAAAAGATGGTGACCAGCATCCAGACCGATGAGGCTCGCCACGCGCAGATCGGCAACGCCGTCTTGGCGACGCTGGTCAAACACGACAAGGCCTACGCCCAGGCGCTGGTCGACAAGTGGTTCTGGCGCAGCTGGCTCCTCTTCGCCGTCGTCACCGGCTTCACCATGGACTACTTCACACCGCTGTCGGCGCGCCGACAGTCGTTCAAGGAGTTCATGGAAGAGTGGGTGATCGACCAGTTCGTCACCGCGCTCGAGGAGCATGGTCTGGAACGCCCCTGGTACTGGTCGACCTTCGAGGCGGCGCTCGGCAGCTATCACCACATGGTCTACGCGAGCGCCTACACCTATCGCGCTTCGGTCTGGTTCGATTTCGTGGTGCCGGGACCGCAGGAACGTTCGTGGCTGCGCCAGAAATACCCGCGTACTTGGGGAGACATCGATCCGATCTGGGAGAGGATCACGGCCCGCTGGCAGCGCGCTGACCTGGGTAACGACTTTGCCGTGCATGGCACGTCAATCGTTGCGTTTTGCAACCTCTGTCAGCTGGTGCTTTGCAACGGCACCCCGCGCGAGAACAGCGCGCTCGTCGCCCTGCACGACGGCGAGCGGCGCATCTTCTGTTCCGAGCCGTGCCGCCGCATCTTCGCCGCACAGCCCGAACGCTACGCCCGACACAAAGATGTGGTCCGCCGGGTCCTGGCTGGTCAGGCCCCCGCCAACCTGATTGCGCTTTTGCAGAGCTACTTCGGCCTCGACTTCCACAGCTGGGGCAAGGACGCCCACAAAGGTGACTACCCCTTCGTGCACCGAGGGCCGCGATGATCCCGCTCTATGGATTTCTCTACGGCGACTCGCTCGGGCTGGTGGTGCTGGCTTCTCCCTCTGACACCGCCGTCGATCTTTGCTCAAAACTGCAGGCCGCGGCCGCGGTCCGGGTGGCGCCCTTTCCCGAGCCTCGGGTTCGCTACCAGGGGCGTCGTCTGGCGGACTGGGAGACAGTGGCGGACGCGAAGATGCAGCCCCTCGAACGGTTCGACGTCGTCCCGGCAACCGAACGATGAGAGGCGGTCATGCCAGGACGGTCGATTCATGATGTGCAAACTCATGCCGCTTCGGGATCTCTGGATGGGCGAGATGAGGGCGATGGAAGTGCAAGGGCGCAAGGTGCTGCTGGTCCACGTCGAAAACGCCGTGACCGCGTTTCCCGATCGCTGCTTGCACAAGGCGGTTGCGCTCAGCACGGGGCGCCTCGAAGGCTGCGTGCTCACTTGTTCGGCCCACGAATGGCAATACGACGTGCGCTCGGGCGCTGGCATCAATCCCGCCGGTGTCGCTCTGCCGCGCTACCCGGTCGAGGTTCGTGATGGAGAGATCTGGATCGACATCGATCGACCCCTCGGCTAACACGGGCCGCGTCGGCCCGGTGCTCTTGCGCGGCCAGGTGAGCGACGTCGTCATCGCGGCTATCCGGCAGCGGCACGCTGACGCAGACGTGCTGGATCGAGGCGCCTACAAACGCGTGCTGGTCAGCGGTGAATGCCGTCTGCTGCGTGCCGAGATCGAAGCGAGCCTGGGACGGCCGTTCCACTTTCCCAGCGACCTCGAAGCCATCATGCCCTCGTGGAAAGGACGGCTCGAGCTGACCCCGCAGGAGGCGCGCTGGCTGGCGCCCGGCAGCGCGCGCCGACAGGAGGGCGAATGATGCGGCAGCCGCCCGCGCCTCTTCGTACCTACTCCCATCTGCCCGCGGGCCGCGTGCCGACCGAATACGAGATCGTCACCTCGCGGTTGCTCTACTACCTGGAACGCGGCTTCGAGATCGACGTGCCCGTCGCCCCTTGGTATCAGCGTCATCAGCGCGAGGTTCATTTGCGATGTGAGTCGTGGGACGCGTTCAAGGATCCCCGCGAGACGACGTACACCAGCTACACCCGCCTGGCCGCACGACACGAACAGCATCTCGACGGCGTGGTCAATTCGTTCCTTGCGAGCCCGAGTCCGGCACGCGGCAGCAGTGGCTGGGCGAGCATCGCGCGACAGGTGTTGCCGCCCTTGCGCTACCCCTATCACGGCTTTCAAATGGTGGCGGCCTACGTCGGGCAGATGGTGCCGTCGAGCCGCCTCACCCTGGTCGCGATGTTTCAAGCCGGCGACGAGATGCGACGAATCGGCCGCATCGCCGAGCGTATGGCCCAGACCACGATCGACGGGGTCGATGACGTCGCCGAGGCACTGAGCGCGTGGCAGGACGGCTCCGCGTGGCAGCCGTTGCGCAAGCTGGTCGAAGAGACCTTCGTGATCCGCGATTGGGATGAGGCCTGGGCTGCGCTTGCCCTCTGTGCCAAGCCGGTGATGGATGCGCTCATTCTCGGGGAGTTCGCCCTGGCGGCGCGGGCAGCCGGCGACTACCACCTCGGCGAGCTACTGGCGTCGTTCGCCGAGGACGCCCGCTGGCATCGGCAATGTACCCAGGCCCTCGTGGCGCTCCTGCTCGCGGATCCGGAAGGTGCCACCAACCGGGACACGTTGCGGTCCTTCATCGATCGATGGCTGCCGGCCACTGTTGCCGCGGCGACAGGGGTGGCGACGCTCTTCCATCCCGATGCGGCCAGCGCTGCGGTGGCCCTCGTCGACCGCTGGCACGGCGAGCTGGGCCTGCAAGCGAGGGTTCCGTGAGCGAGCCCAAACGTCCGGCCGACCCTCACCACCCGCACCAGACGACGGAACGGTCGGCGAGGGGATTGGATCTAGCGCTCGCGGAGCGCCTGCTCGAACGCAGCGGCGAGGGCATGCTCGCTTTCGACGGAGATCTGCGCTGCCTGTACTGGAACCCCATGATGGAGCGCCTGACCGGGATGAAGGCGGCGGACGTCGTCGGGCAGCACCTGCCGACCCTCTTTCCTTTCCTCAGTGAGATCGGCGAGGACGCGCTTCTGATCCGCGCCGCCGCGGGCGAGGAAGTGTCATCGTCTCACCGGCCCTTCGCGATTCCTGGGACCGGCCGACGCGGCTTCTTCGACGCTGGTTATGGACCTCTCGACCGAGGCGGCGCCCAGGCGGGAGGCATCGGGACGGTTCGCGACGTCACGGCTTCCTTGCGAGCCAGCGAGCTGCTGGTCGAGACCGAGAGTCGCTTTCGCCACATGGCCGACGACGCCCCGGTCCTCCTGTGGATGGCGGACACCGATGGGCTCTGCACGTTCTTCAATCAGACCTGGCTGTCGTTCACCGGTCGTTCCCAGGCCGAGGAGTGGGGCGTCGGTTGGGCCGCAGGAATCCATTTCGAGGACTTTCAGCGCTGCATGGACACCTACCTGGAAGCCTTCGGCCGGCGCCAACGCTTCGAGATGGAATACCGATTGCGTCGTCACGATGGCGAGTTCCGCTGGCTGCTCGACCGCGGCGCCCCTCGCTACACGCCCGACGGAACGTTCTCCGGCTACATCGGTTCGTGCATCGACATCACCGAACGCAAGGCGCTCGAGGCTGATCTCCGTCGCGCCGTCGAAGCGCGTGATGAATTTTTGTCGGTCGCCTCGCACGAGCTCAAAACGCCCTTGACCTCATTGCAGCTACAGATCGCAGCGTTCAGTCGACAGATCGATCGGCGCCCGATCGAGGCTCTGCGCGAGGGTCGGTTGCATGCCGGCGGAAAAGCGCTCAGCGATCAGACGAAACGTCTTGCAGATCTGATCGAAGTTTTGCTGGATGTCTCTCGCATCAATTCGGGGCGCCTTCGCTTCGAGTACGCTGAGGTCGACTTGCTGGAAGTGTTGCAAGACGCGATGGAACGCTGGCGGGCGGCCGCTGAGGCCGCTGGATCCGCTATCACTCTCGACGAGGCGCCCACCACCGCGGGGTGGATCGGCACCTGGGAGCGGCGTCGCCTCGACCAGATCGCCGACAACTTGCTCTCGAACGCGATCAAGTACGGCGCGGGCCGACCGATCCGCCTTGTCGTCGCGGCAAGCGACAGGTCGGTGCGCTTCGCGGTGGTCGATGAGGGCATCGGCGTCTCCGTCAATGACCAAGCCCGCATCTTTCAGCGCTTCGAGCGGGCTGTCTCCTCACGCAATTACGGCGGGCTGGGACTTGGCCTCTGGATCACGAACGAAGTGGTGACGAGTCTGGGTGGCGCCGTTCGATTGACGAGCCAGCCTGGGGTCGGTTCGACCTTCGAGGTCGAGCTGCCCCGCGTCCCCCCTGCAGCCACCATGCGAATCTGACGACATAACAAAAGGCGATACATCCGGTGAAGCAATCTGGTAGTGCCGGCGGTCCCCCAGCCGGTGATCGAGATCGAAGTGTCATCATGGTCGTCGAGGACGACGAAGGGATCCGCGTAGCGCTCGAACAGGCGCTGGAGGAAGAGGGTTACATCGTCTTGAGCGCGGGCAACGGGCAGGAGGCGCTCGACAAGCTCGCGGAGGTGGAACGTCTGCCGGACGTCATCTTGCTCGATCTCATGATGCCGATCATGGACGGGCGCACGTTCCTGCAGGCGCGCCGACGTCATCCACACTGGACGTCCATCCCTGTGGTGATTGTCACCGCCGACAACCGCGCAGAGCCGGAAGCCAAGGCGCTCGGTGCCGCGGCCGTTATGGCCAAGCCGCTGTCGCTCGATCGTCTGCTCGAGACCGTCGCCCGTTTCTGCTGACCCCGTCAATGCGACGGCAAGGGTGCGCCGTCGGGCACACAGCCGTCGCGCGGGGCGGGCACGGCGTCCTTCTTGGGATGCACGCCGCTGCCCCGGCGCTCTGCCCAGAGTTTGGTGAACTCGGCACCGAAAAGGACGATCTGCGCCGTGTAGTAGACCCAGACCAGCAAGATCGCGAGCGAGCCGGCCGCCCCGAAGGTCGATCCGACGCTGGCGCGGCCGAGGTAGTAGCCGATGCCGATCTTGCCGACGTGAAAGAGCGCGGAAGTCACCATCGCGCCGACCCAGACGTCGCGCCAGGCGATGTGCGCGTTGGGAAGGAACTTGAAGACCAGCGCGAAGAAGACCCCGATGATTCCCAGCGTGATGAGGTTGGTGAGAACCTGACCAACCACGGCCGCGCCCGGGAAGCTCACCCGTTCGAGGGTGCCGCCAAGAGCTGCCAGCACCGCGCTGGTCACCAGCGAGACCAGCAGCAGAAACCCGAGCGTCAGCACGAGCCCGAGGGAGAGCACGCGCTCCTTGATGAGACCTTTGATCCCGCGGCCTGGGCGCGGTTTGACCTTCCAGACGGCATCGAGTGCCGCTTCGAGCTCGATCATGACCGCGGTGGCGCCGAGCACGAGAGTGAAGAGACCAACCACCGTGCCGACCACGCCCGAGCCCTTGCCCGCCGACTGAGCCAGCATCTCCTGCACCATTTTCGCCGCGTCCGCCCCGAGGAGCCCACGCAGCTCCTCGAGCACCTGGCCTTGTGCGGCGTCGCGCCCGAATACCAGCCCTGCCACCGAGATCGCCAGCAAGAGCACCGGCGCTATCGCGAAGACCGTGTAGTAGGAGAGGGCGGCGCCGAGCCGCGGCGCTTTGTCCGCGCTCCATTCCGAGAAGGAGTCCTTGACTAGGTTGAACGTCGCGCGCGCTCCGGTCGACCGCGCCGGCCTCTTGGTGGCGACGTTGGCGGGAAGGCTTGCCGCAGGGAGCGACTCGGTCGCCACCGGGGCCGAAGTCTTGGGACTCTTGGATCGACGACGCAGGATCTGAACGACGCCCAACCCGATCAGAAATTCTTTGACGCTCATCGTGGCCTCCTGCGGAACCGTCCCCGCGCGGTCGCCGACTCCTCGGCTCGTCCGCGCGTCACGCGTCGCCCGTCTCATCAAGTTTCACGCCAGCACGCGAGCGTCGTGCATGCGGGTGGCGCTGGCTCATCTCACAAGAAGGTTCGCCTGACGGAGTCGTGGCGGGTGGCGGTCGTGCAGTGGATTCGCGACTCCTCGATTGCCGCACGGGCGCCGCTCAAGCTCCGATTGGCGCGTTCCGGATCTCAGACGTTGAGGCGCTGGGACGCGGAGCCAGTAACACGAAGTCGGCGAGGCGTGACGTAGCTTCGCAGTGTAGTCCCCGAGTGGCAGGCGTCCTTTGCGAGCCTTCTGAACGCGGAAACCGCGCCATTCCAGGCTCTTCGCGGACGAAGCAGCGCGCCCTCTCAGTTTCGGCCCGGCCCTTGCTGACTCTTCGGGCAGGAGGAACGACGATGCGATTCGTACCTGTCTTCGCGCTGCTGGCACCGTGGCTCCTGTTCGAGCCGCTCATCCATCCCATGCGCATGGGCAAGGCGGTCATCGGCATTGTGACGGCGCTTCTCTGCCTTGCCATCACGCCGCTCGCGATCGGCGCTCCCCAAATGAGGCCGGCGTTGTCAGTGATTGGCGGCGTGCTTGCCGTCTCGAACTTTTTCATTCCCGACTCGCTGTCCGTCATGGCCAGCCACGTCGCTTCCGGCGCCATCCTGATGTTAATCGGGTCGGCACCGGCTCCGTTCAGCACGTACACCCGTGAGGGAGAGGGCCCTGGCCCGGTGACCTCCACGGCGCGCGCGCTGCTGCACGAGCCGCAATCGGATCCGGCGTGACGTTCGGGCTTCGTAGGGTGGTTGCAACGGGTGGGTGACGAGGATCGAAGTTCGGACTGAGCCGGGAATCGTTTTTGGGTGGGATGGGTTGGTCGTTGGGACGGGTTGGTGGGTGGCGTGAGGGGTTGGGCGTTGGGGAGGTGAGCTGATTCCTCGTGGTGGGTTGTTCGGTGTTTCGGTTGTTGGTTGGGTCGGGGGTTGGGTTGGTCGCGCGCTGCGGAGGGGAGACCAAGGCGCACGACATCCGAGGGGGGAGCCTTCCTCCGCTCTCTTGTCGCGGTGATGCCGCTGGCAAGAGGGTTGGAGGAAGGCGTTCGACTGCGACGGGGTCGGATGGAGTCGGCGACGGCGGCGGTGCTCGGCTTAGGCCAGGTACCGTCGCCGTTCTCTATTTGCCTTATCGACTCTTCCGGTCTCTCGGGACCTGCACAGGCTCTTCAATCGTCTTGGGCGTCGGCACGATGCCTTCGGGGGTCGGCCCGAGCGATGAGTCGCGCCAGCTGCTGCCGCCGCCGCGCTCGAGCTCGGCAATCACCTGTGCTCCCAACAACAGGACGATCGCCGCCACCTCCAGGGTGAGAATCACGATGACCGCCGTCGCG
>JANNNO010000362.1:0-5428 GCA_031398585.1 Myxococcales bacterium
GCTGGAGCAGATCATCCTGTCGTCCGAGGGACCGCTCTTCAACAACTCGGCCCAGGTGTGGAACCACACCTTCTACTGGAACTCGCTCAAGCCCGGCGGTGGCGGCAAGCCGAGCGGCAAGCTCGCCGAGCTCGTGAACCGTGACTTCGGTTCGGCCGATGCGCTCCTGCAGCAGCTCGGTGAAGCGGCCAAGACGCAGTTCGCTTCGGGCTGGGCCTGGCTGGTCGAGGAAGGCGGCAAGCTCAAAGTCACCAAGACCAGCAACGCCGATCTGCCGATGAAGCACAACCAGAAGGCGCTGCTCACGCTCGACGTCTGGGAGCACGCCTACTACGTCGACTATCGCAACGCCCGCCCCAAGTACGTCGAGGCGGCGCTCGCGAATCTCATCAACTGGGACTTCGCGGCCAAGAACCTCGGCTAAGCGTCGACGGCAAAGGCCGTCCTGTTACGCACGAAGGCCCCCGATCGCAGGATCGCGGGGCCTTTGCCGTTTCGGCGCCGGGCGAAGGCCGTCAGTTGCGGCGGGCCTTGGCGGCGCCGCTCTTGAGATCGCGCAAGACCTCCTGGACCTCGTCGGCGTGACCTTTCGCCGAGACCTTGGGCCAGTGGTGAGCGACGTTGCCTTCCGGATCGATGATCACCGTCGATCGGATGACCCCTTCGACCTCGCGGCCGTACATGTTCTTCTTGCCCCAGGCGTTGTACGCCTTGAGTGCGACCCGGTCTGGATCCGAGAGCAGGTCGATCTTCAGCTTGTACTTGGCGATGAACTTCTTGTGACGCTCGGGGGCGTCGGGACTGCAGCCCACGACGACGGCGTCGAGCTTCTCGAAAGCCTTGAGTCCAGCGGTGAAGTCGCAGGCTTCGATGGTGCAGCCGGGCGTGTCGTCCTTCGGATAGAAGTAGAGCACGAGCCACTTGCCGGCGTAGTCGGCCAGCTTGACGGTCTCGCCATCCTGGTTGGGCAGAACGAAGCCGGGAGCGGCCTTGCCATGAACGATCTCTTTCGCCATCACGAGTCCTCTGCGTCCGTTTATGGCACGACGTGGGCCCGCCTGTACACCCGGTGGGAACGGCGTGCGGCCGGGGGCAGACGCGGCCCGAGACGGTCGTTGGACGTGTCGGCGTACGCGGGCCACCGGGTTGTATAGGATGCGAGCTCGTCAGCCATGTTCTTTGCGAAGAAGTTGATCTCGGCGTTCTTGCTGCCCACGACTTTCGCCCTGCTTGCCGTCGCGGTCGGCCTCGGCCTGCTCTGGTGGAACGAAAAGCGGCAGCGCCTCGGCAAGCTGCTGGTGACCGGCGGCTTTCTCATCCTGCTCTTCGGCACCTCGAGCTTCGTATCGGACGCCTTCGTCGAGCCGCTCGAGTTCGAGCATCCGCCGCTCTATCCCCGCGTCGAACTCGACGCCGCGATGGCACGCGCAGGCGCCCGACCTCGCTACATCGTGGTTCTCGGCGGCGGGGAGATCGGGGATCGCCGCGTACCGGCCATCGACCAGCTCAACGAATCGGCGCTGGCACGGCTCACCGAGGGCATCCGCCTGCTGCGCGAGCTGCCCGGATGCAAGCTGCTGCTGTCAGGTGGCGTGGGCGGCAAGATCCGCCATGCCGATCGATTGGCGGGGGCCGCCGCCTCTCTTGGCGTCAAGGCCGACGAGATGGAGCTCGACCGCACGGCCTGGGACACCGAGGAGGAGGCGCGCAACATCGGCGCCAAGCTCGGCACCGAGCCGTTCTTCCTCGTGACCTCGGCCTTTCACATGCCGCGCGCGGTGGCGCTGTTTCGCAAGGCCGGCACGAAGCCGATCCCCGCGCCGACCCACCACCTCACCCTCGACGTGCCCGGCGTCGTCTTCCGTGAATTCTTCCCGGCACCCGAGGCCATGGGCAATCTGCAGTCGGCCTGGCACGAGTACCTCGGCATGATCTGGTCCAAGCTGCGCGGACGCATCTGAGATCAGCGCGGCGGGCGCGGCGGCTTGGGCGGCGGCGGCGTGGCGGTAGCGCCGTCTTCGGGCCAGGCGTGACGAGGGTAGCGGCGGCAGAGCTCGCGACGGATCGCTGGATAGTGCTGCAGCCAGAAGCCGCTCAGATCGCGCGTGACCTGCACCGCGCGGCCATTGGGGGCACAGAGGTGCAGGACGATCGGAACGCGGCCCTGGCAGATCGCTGGCCCGACCTTCATGCCGAAGAAGTCCTGCAGCCGCGATTCGATGTAAGGCGGGCGATCTGCGGGGTACTCGATGCGCGCCTCGCGGCCACCGGGCAAGCGCACACGATCCGGGGTCTCGGTGCGTAGCCGTCGCCAGAAGCCATCCGGCACGCTTGCCGCCAGCAGGCCTTCGAGCCCGGCGGCGCGCAGCTCGGCGAAGCTCGTTCGGTCGATGCACGCCCGCTCGAGCGCCAGCGCCAGAGCCTCGTCGTCGAGTGCAGGGCTCGCCTCGGGTCCAAAAGCCTGCGCCAGCAGCGCGGCCCTCGCTTTCAGATCGTCGAGGGCGCCGGCCTCGAGAAAGCCATTCCAGCCCGCGCTGCGCGCCGCCGCGGCCAGCACGCGGCTCGCCTCGAGGGAGGGCTCTGCCGGACGCCGGCTCTCCTCGAGCACGATCTGGCCGTAGCTGAGGCTGACCGTCTCTTCGACTCGCGAGGTGGCGGCGACGAAACGCAGTTCCCGGCGCTCCTCGAGTGCGTCGCCTGCGACGTCGAGCAGCGCCTCGGGCGGGATGCCGACGCACAGACGTACGGCCACTCCGCGACTCTTGCCGGGGCCCGCGGGGCGTTCCTCGGCGTCGACCGCCACCAGCAGATCGTCAGGAGGGGTGAGCCCGACGCTGGCGACACCGCCGCCCGCCATGACTGCCTCGCGG
This sequence comes from Myxococcales bacterium, assembly GCA_031398585.1. GTDB lineage: Bacteria > Myxococcota_A > Polyangia > Fen-1088 > Fen-1088 > JANNNO01. The sequence goes on from JANNNO010000362.1 coordinate 2,871, forward strand.
GACGCAGGCGCGCGCCGGCGCATCACGCGGTCGGGAAAGCCGGCGAGCACGGCGATGGCCAGCGCTTCGTCGCGGGCCTTCGGATCGGCAGGGCGCGGTCCTGCGTCTCGCACGCTGGCCGCCAGCTGGCGCCGCGTCCGTTCCACCGCCTCGACGGCTCTCACGTCGAGGCCGAGCCCCCGGGCGCTCTGTCGGCCACCCCGGGCGGACTCCAGGCGGTCGAGGCGTCCCAGCAGATCCATATCCTCGGGCCCAGCGTGAGCGGCCTGCCCCGGCGTGAAGCTGACGCGCGCGCGTTCCTCGATGTCGCGCTCCTCGATGAGGGCAGCCAGAGCCACAGCGGCCTGCGCGACCCCGCGGCGCTCGCCCTCGGTCACCAACCGGGCCAGACGGGGATGCAGCGGCAGCCGCAACATCGCCCTGCCGGTGTCGCTGATCTTGCCACGGGCGTCGACGGCACCCAGACGCCGGAGCAGCTCGGCCGCGGCCGCAAGGCTTGCGGCGGGGGGAACCTCGAACCAGGGGAACGAAGTCGGATCCGCGATCCCCAGTGCCGCCAACGTCAGCAGCGATTCGGCCAGATCCAGCCGCGCCACCTCCGGCAGATCGTAGGGTCGGCGACTCTCGAAATCGTGTCGCGTGTAAAGGCGAAGCGCTCGCCCGGGTCGCGTTCGGCCGGCGCGGCCTGCACGTTGGATCGCGGAGGCCTGACTGATCTTTCCGATGGTCAGCTTGGGCAGACCGCTGAACGGCGAGTGCGAGGCGATGCGCGCGGTGCCAGCGTCGATCACCGCGACCACGCCGTCGATGGTGACCGAGGTCTCGGCGACGTTGGTCGACAAGATCACCTTGCGGCGATCGGCGGGACGGACAGCGCGCAGCTGTTCGGCGGGCGGCAGATCTCCGTGCAGCGGCAGCACCAGCAGGCTCTGCGTGGCGGCCACGGGGGCCAGTGCTTCGCTGGTGCGGCGAATCTCACCGGCGCCTGGCAAGAAGACCAGGACATCGCTATCGAGGCCCTCTTGCACGAGCCGCCGCACGGCGCCTACCACCTGATCCGCGACCGGGCGCGTGCTCGGCTCGTCGACGTACTCGATGGCCACATCGAAGCGACGGCCTTCGGACCGGATGCGTGGGCAGTCGTTCAAAAACGCTGCGATCGGCTCGGCGTCGAGAGTCGCCGACATCACACAGACGGCCAGCTCGGGTCGTCGCTCGCGCAGACGCGTGAGCAGACCGAGCCCCAGATCGGTTGCGAGGTGCCGCTCGTGAAACTCGTCGAGAACGACGGCGGAGACGCCGACCAGGCTGGGATCCGAGATCAACCGCCGCGTGAGGATCCCCTCGGTGATGAATCGCAAGCGCGTGCGGGGACCGCTGACATCGTCGAAGCGAACCGTGTACCCGACGGCACCTCCGACCGCTTCACCAAGCTCGTCAGCCACCCGCAAGGCGGCCAGTCGCGCCGGAAGCCGGCGCGGCTGCAGCACCAGGATCTCGCCCCGCTCGGCCATGCCCGCTCGCATGAGTGCTGCGGGCACGCGCGTGGTCTTGCCGGCGCCGGGCGGTGCCTCGATGACGAGGGCTCTGGCCTGCTGCAGCCGCGCTACGATCTCGGGGAGCAGCGGATCGATCGGCAGCGGCGTCGCTGGTTCGGAAGTCGTCACGAGGGGCTAAGGGAACGTCTGAGCGCCCTGACCGCGCAGCAGACGGAAGTCGAAGTAACCGCTGATCGCGCCCATCATCGAGGGCTCCGGGGCGGGCTCCTTGCGGGCCTCGGCACGGAGCACACGGTCGTCTTCGATGGTCAGGGCGAACCGCTCGGCATAGAGGCGCTCGCCGAATTCGACCTTGAACTTGGGATCCACATCGGTCATCCCGTCACGCTCGCCGGCGGTGCCGAACGCGCGCAGCTCGATCCACGACTCCCACTGTTCGGGCGGCGCCATCTCCGTGCCCGGGCCGATACCGCGCGCGCTGCCCACGACGTACGGATTGCCGGGACAGGTCCGCCGTAAGGCGAGGTTCACACGGATCGGAAACCCCGGCCCAACGCGAATGCGCGGATGTCCCTTCTCGATCGAGAAGGAACAGAACCGCGACAGTGCCTCGGTGGTGAGGACCGTGGGTACGCCGCGAACGCATTGGGCGACCCGCCAGGCGTCGATGTCGAATATGAGTACGTCGTTCTCTTCGATGCGTCGCCCAGCGGGCTGCAGACGCACGACGACTCGGTTGTCGCTGCCGTTGGGCTTGATGTCCTCGATCGGCTCGGCGGCATAGAAGTCGACCTTGAGGTCGAAGTCGCGCGGCTCGCTCCGGCTGCCGAAGTCCGCGCCCGGCTTGGACGGCCGGCCTTCGCAGTTCTTTACGTAGAGCTTACCCTTCACCTCGCCACGGCCCTCGCCCACGGTGCAAGCTGCGGCTAGGGGAGCCAGCACGAGAGTCACCGCGAGGCTGAAGCGATTCATGTCTGGGCCTCGAAAGTCAGGGTGTCGCCGCGTGTACAGCCGAGTCGCTGCGCCGCGGATCCCTCGCGCACGCCGAGCTCGAGAAAG
>JANNNO010000372.1:0-5187 GCA_031398585.1 Myxococcales bacterium
GGCCACTCCCGAAGGAGTGGACCGGCGAGGATTGAGGCGACCAGTAGGCCGCCGTATTCGTCAGATCTTGCCGACCGGGGCGCCGATGCGGGAGGGGCGCTTGAGGGTGGCGGTCTTTTCGATGCCGGAGAGGACCTCGACGCGGATGCCGTCGGACAGGCCCGTGCGGACCTCGCGGCGTTCGAAGCGGGCGGGTCCGGTCTCGACCTCGACGAAGCGGCGTTCTTTGTCGAACGTCAGCAGGCTCTCGTTGATCGCGAGTACCTGCTGCCGGCGGTCGAGCACGATGTTGGCATTCGCGCTGTAACCGGCGCGCACGGTGACCTCGGCGGGCGGGCGGAAGGCCGCCTCGATCTCGAACTCGGTGGCGCCGTCCTTGATTTGGCTCTTGGGCGCGATGAGCTCGAGGGTACCGACGAACTTGGTCTCCTCGAGCGCGCCGACCACGATCTCGACCGGCATGCCCTTCTTGAGCTTGCCGACCTCCGACTCGTCGATACGGCCCCGGAAAATCATGTCGTTCATGTCGGCGATGATGGCGATGGTGGTGCCCGGGTTGAACGCGTTCGCGTAGATCACCGAGCTGCCCTCTTTGATCGGCACGCTCAACACCATGCCCTCGACCGTGGCTTCGACCCGAGTGGAAGTGGTCATTCCGGCTGCCTTGCCAGCCGCCCCCTCGCGCACGAGCTGCACGCGCAACTGCGCACCTTTGAGCTCTTCCACCGCCAGGTCGTAGTCGGAGCGCAGCTTGTCGATGTCGAACGCGGCGGCGGCCCCCTGCGCCCCCAGCTTCTCCGCGCGATCGAGCTCGCGCTTGGCGCGATCGACGCCGAGTCGCGCTGAGCGCTCACGCAGCTCGGCCTCGTTGAGCGTGACCACGTCCGGGATCACCTGCACCTCGCCGATGAGGTCGCCCTTCTTTACCTTCTGGCCGGGCAGTACCAGCAGCTTGCGCAGGATGCCCGAGATGCGAGGCTTCACCTCGATCTCCTTGCGCGGCTCGATGGTGCCCGACGCCACGACCTTCTTGATGATGTCTGCTACCACCGGGCGGTCGGTCTCGATGCCGACGACCTTGGGCCGCGATTTTGCGTACAGGTAGTACAGCGTCCCGGAAAAGCCGATCAGGATGACGGCGGCGAGAAAAATGGGAAAGACGCGTTTGCTCTTCATGTCGCAGCCCTCTTCCTGGCGAACCTCGACTCTTCGGATGCGATGACCGGCGAAAACCTGAAAGCCTGACTCATTCGTGGGCCAGTGCCTCGACGGGACGGACGGAGACCGCGGCACGAGCCGGCGCCAATCCAGCGATGGCGCCTGCCAGGGTCAACAAGATGGTGGCGATGATGGCCTTGGAGAGGTCGAGCTCGGGGGCCGAGAAGAAGCGCGGGCCTTCGCCACCCGCAGCGGCACTCGCTTTGACGACCTTCGCCGACAGCTCGAGCACGACCACGCCGGCGCAGAGGCCGAGGTAGCCAGCGAGTCCCGTGAGGATGGTCGCCTCGGCCACGATCTGGGTCATGATCGAGGACGGCGTGGCGCCGATGGCTTTGCGAATGCCGATCTCCTTGGTCCGCTCGGCCACCGCGATCATCATGATGTTCGAGACGCCGATCGCACCCGCCAAGAGGGTCAACACGCCCACCACCCAGGAGAGGACGCGGATGCCGGTGAAGAGGCCGACGAATTTCTTGAACTGCTTGTCGCGGTTGAATCCCTGGATCGCACGCTCGTCGTCGGGTGCCACCCTGTGGCGTTGCTTGAGCAGCGCCTTCACGTCGACCTCGACCTCGGTCGACGGCCGCGAGCTCTCGACGAGGATGGGGATGCTGGTTAGACGGTTGCCCATGGCAAGGATCTTGGCCAGCGTGTCGCGCGGCAGAAAGACCCGAGACGCGAGCATCTCGGCTCTGCCGCCCCCGCCGCCCGACGCCATCGACGCGTCCATCACGCCGACGACCTGGAAGACACCACCCGAGACTTCGATGGTCTTGCCGATCGGATCTTCACCCCTTTCGAACAGCAGCTCCTCGACCCGGGTTCCGATGACCGCGACTTTGCGGGACTCCGCGATGTCGGCCGGGTTGAGAAAGCGACCTGCCTTGATGACGCTGGCCTCGGTGAGGCGAATCTCGGGGTAGTCGCCGGTCACCATCGACTGCAGGTTCTTCTCGCCGCGCGAGACGCGGGCCCCGAAGAAGTGATTGCGTCCCCAGGCGACCTGCACGCCAGGAACCTTGTTGATCGCCTCGACGTCCTCGAGGGTGAGCCAGATCCGCCGCCCGGCCTGTCGCCCCGCGTACGGCTTGCTGGTTGCCGCGGTCCAAAAGCCGATGTTGTTGATCGCCCAAAAGCCCATGTCCTCTTCCACGGCCTTTTCCAGACCGCGCCCGAAGCCCAGCATCAGCACCAGCATGAAGACGCCCCAGAAGACCCCGCACGCGGTGAGGAACGTACGCAGCCGGTTGCGCCGCAGCGTCTGGAAGATTTCGTGGAACTGGTCGAGCTCGAAGAACGCCATCGCTCACTCCACCCGCAACGCCGCGATCGGTTGCACGCGGGCTGCGCGCAACGCGGGAAAGAAGCCAGCAAGCATACCCGCCACGACCAGAACCGCGGTGGCGGCCAGGGCGCTGCCGAGGTTGATGTCGGGATCACGAAAGTAGGGACTGGGCGGGATCACCTTGGCCGCGAAGGAGACCACGGCGACACCGGCGCAGAGGCCGAGATAGCCTGAGACCATCGTGATGGCCATCGCCTCTTGTACGATCATCGCTATGATCGACGAGGGCGGCGCGCCGACCGCCTTGCGCACGCCGATCTCGCGCGTTCGCTCTTGCACCGAAATCAGCATGATGTTCGAGACGCCGACCACGCCCGCCAGGATGGTGCCGAGACCGATCAACCAGACGAAGGTCCGGATCCCCATGAACAGCCGCTGAAAGCGTTCATAGACCTCCTGCAGGTTGAAGATCCGAACCGCCATCTTGTCGTCGGGAGCGAAACCCTTGCTCTCGGCAAGCATCATGCGCAGATCGTCCACGGCGCCCTCGGTTGCCTTGGCGCTGGCATTGCCGACCGTGAAGACGAAGCGATCGATGCGGTTGGTGCTGGTGCGACCCGGGGCGGCCGCCGCGTTGCCCATCCAGGGCCCGCCGGCCCCGCCGCCAGGGTTGCTGGAAAAGAGCAGTTGCATCGTCGCCAGCGGCACGTAGATGATCTGCAGCTCGGAGTCGTCCTCGTTCTCCTCGTCGTAGACGCCCACCACGGTGAACGGCACGCGTGTGATCTCGATGGTCTGCCCGACCGCCTCCTCGTCGGGAGCGAAGAGCATGCGTTTGACCTTGATGCCGATGACCGCGATCTTGCGCCGCTCCCGCTGATCGTCGGCGTTCACGAAGCGACCCGAGACGACCTCGCTCTTCTCGATGGCGCCGAAATCGGGCAGCACGCCTTGCACGTCGAAGCTGGCGTTGCGATGGCCCCGACGGACGAGGCCATTGGTCCCGCGCACGGGACTCGACAGCTCGACCAGCGAGAGTTTGTCGCGGGCGGCGTCGTGATCTTCGTTGTAAAGGCGCACGCCCTTGCCGATCGGGTTGCCCTCGTGGGGCTTGGAGAGCCGAAAGGGAAAGACGAAGACGCTGTTCATCGCGTCCTTCGAGAACTGCCGTTCGGCGCCCGTTGCGATGCCCTCTCCCGCCGCCAGCAGGACGACCAGCATGAAAATGCCCCAGGCGACGCTCAGTGCGGTCAACGCCGTCCGCAGCTTGCGGCGGCGCATGACATCGAGGATCTCCTGCCAGCGGTCGAAAAAACCGGCCAACAGCGTCCACGGCGCCCTCATGGAACCTCGCCAACGCCGCCGCCGCGTGGATCGACGCCCCGTGGATCCACGCCCCGTGGATCGACGCCCCGTGGATCCACGATGTTCGGCACGGCGGTCACCAGCGTCGGCGGCGCGCCGTCCTCGACGATCTGTCCGTCTCGGATGCGGACCAGACGCCGAGCGCGGGCGGCAATGTCTGACTCGTGCGTGACCATGATGACGGTCATGCCAGCGCGGTTCGCCTCCTCGATGAGCAGCATGATCTGCTCGGAGGTCGTCGTGTCGAGGGCACCGGTCGGCTCGTCAGCGAGGATCAATCGTGGCTGGCCGATGAGCGCCCGCGCAATCGCCACCCGTTGCTTCTCGCCGCCCGACATCTCGGCCGGTACGTGCTCCGCCCGGGCGCCGAGGCCGACCCGCTCGAGCGCGGCCATCGCCTCGTCGCGACGTCGCGAGCGCGGGATCCCGCGGTACTGCAGCGGCAACTCGACGTTCTCGACCGCGGTCTTCCAACTCAGCAGGTTGAACGCCTGAAAGACGAAGCCGATGAAGCGATTGCGATAGTGCGCGGCTCGCCGTTCCGATAGGTCCTTGATCAACGTCCCGTCGAGCACGTACTGCCCGTCGTCGTAGTCGTCGAGGATGCCGAGGATGTTGAGCAGGGTCGACTTGCCCGACCCCGACGACCCCATGATGGCGACGAATTCGCCTTCCCCGATCGATAGACTGACGTCACGCAAGACCGGCAAGGTCCGCGTTCCGATCCGATACGCCTTGTTGATCCCGGTCAGCTCGATCATGGGGAAGTGCCAAAACGGGCAAGAGGCGCCGCGCGGCCGGCCGCCGCCAAGCAATGACGGGCGGCCCCCGGGCGGGTTACGCAAGAATCGCACGGGCGAAACTTTTTGGCCTGTGCGCCCAAACTGACAACCGACCGGGAACGAAGTTCCCGCAGGAACCCCGAAGTTCCCGCAGGAACCCCGGAAGTCGGAGATAGACTGCCGGCCGCGGTGGTCGGCCAACGGTTCGGCAACTATCAGGCAACGGCGCTGCTTGGCGAAGGCGGCATGGGAGCCGTCTATCTGGCGCACCACCCGACCATCGGGCGGCGCGTGGCGATCAAGGTCCTACGCACGCAATACGCGACCGACGAAACGGCGCTGGCGCGGTTCGTGAACGAAGCGCGGGCGGCGAACGCGATCCGGCACCCCAACATCATCGAGATCCTCGATTCGGGCACGACGCCCGATGGATTGCCCTACCTGGTGATGGAATTGCTGGAGGGTGAATCGTTGCGCGCGCGGCTGCGACGCATGCAGCGTTTGCCGATCGACGAGGCCATCGACTTTGCCTAC
>JANNNO010000389.1:0-5346 GCA_031398585.1 Myxococcales bacterium
TACAGGCTGTGCCAGCGAGGGAGGTGGCGAGAAGGACGACGAGGCATCGGATGTACATGGCGTTGGATCTCCTTGAAAAGGGCGGTTCCGACGCACTTCGGTTGGACCGCGCCAAAGTTGCGCGGCCTGCGTGTGTTACGAGCCCTCGCGGAGGCCGCGACGCTCAAAACTCGCAGTTGGTGTTGAAGATCCTGCCGCTCGCTTCGGGGGGAAGGGTGATCGCCGGGATGGGAAAGACGCGGCCATCGGGCCAAACGCAGGAAGCCCTGTAGACGAAGTTCTTGGCGCAGCCGTAGGACGGGTCGCCGAGATCTTCGTGGCTCACGCGGTAGCGGCAGGCGCGTTTGCCGTTGCAGGCTTCCGCCACCTTGGCGGTGACGTTGGCGCTGCGGGGACAGTTGCTGCCGTAGATTGCCGAGTCGACGCGGATGCGGGAGTCGCCGGGCAGCGGGTAGAACTTACGGACGCCTGCCTGATCAGCGAACGACAGGAAGTCGGTCGCGTGGGTCCACTCCTTGTCGACCTTGTGATCGTCGTCGGTGTCGCGGCAGTAGTTCATGATCGAGCTGCGATCGTAGGTCGGCGAAAGGTTCTGACCACCGTGCGGTTCGAAACCGCTGCCGCCGGGGTTGCCGGCCCGGTCGGCGTCGGTTGCGGCCTGGCACCAGGTCTTGACGTGATCCGGGATGTCCGTCCGTTTGTGTTCATGGACAAAGCCGAGCAAGTGTCCGAACTCGTGCATGGCCAGCGCCCGCAGCCACCGCTCGGGATCGACGCCGGTCCCCTCGGGCGAGATGGTGCAGCTGTTGCCGCCGACGCCGCGCGAGCAATAGTAGAGCTCCATGTTTCGCACGCCCCCGGCGCCGATGTCCGACCAGCCCCCGAAGCCCGCGCCCGGGATAAGGCGCACGTTCACGCGTTCGGGTGTCTGTTTGCACGAGAAGTCGAACTTGACGCTGGAGTGCTGCTGCCAACTGGTGCGCAGGGCGTATTCGATCTGCGCGACGGCTGCCTTGAAGTAGATGTCGTTGGGCCCCGCCGTCTTGCCGTCCTTCATCGGGTGAAAGCAGACGTTGACGACACCGTCCTTCCACAGCTTGACGCGGTTGCCGATGGGCGCCAGCAGCTCGGCTTCCTCCACCGCGATGATCGGCTCGTCGGGGACGCAGCCGCCGATCCCGGCGAGCGTCAAAGCGGAGATGAGGCCAGACGTGAACTTGCGACGGGCCGGGCGCAGAAGCTTGATCGTCGAACGGATCTCGAGGTCCATGATTTCTCCTTCGGGGGACTACAACCGGCCGAACCTGGCCGCCCCTTGCCGAGGGCCGCAGTCGCGCCCGTTGCGCCGCGATCGTTCGCGGACCGCACGGCCTGAGATCCCGATCACGTTGCTCGGGGAGCGGGACTAGACTCTTGGCCAGATGTACGGGCGCACGTCCTCCTGGCTCGGGTGGTTCGGCTTGCTCACCATCGCGACAGCCCTGCCCGCCTGCCTCGCCGCCCCTCCCGCCCGACGTGATGCCGCCGCGCCACTCGATGCCGGCCGCCGCCAGAGTCCCGACGCGACCGACGACGTGATCCCACACGAGGTGCTGCCCGGCGAGCCCCCCAGCCCCGGGAACTTCCCCAGCGGCCACCCCGACCATTATTGGCTGGATCGCATCGGCAAAGGCGCGGCTCAACTTCGTCGCGTCTGTGAACGTGGCCGCGACGATCTCGTCACGCGCCAGCTCTGTGCACCCGACGTGATCGCCGACAGTCTGCGGACGCTGCACGCGCGGCTCGGCCTTACGCCGGGGACATTCAACCTCTCGATCGGCACACACTCGTCGGGGCTCACCTCGCGAACGACGTCCGTAATCAATCCGCGGTCGTTCCTCAGCACGCCGCTTTCCAACGACTTCGATCTGCCGAACATGGTCGTCACCGCGTTCTCTCGCGGGGATCAGCTGGTCGAGCTGATGGCGTACGACAAGACCCACAGGCGGCTCAACCTCTACCTGCTCGCCTACGAAACCGCCTGCGGCCGCGAGTCGGGCGACACCAGCACCGGCTGCACCGCCTACGATCTCTTGTCGGGCGCAACGGAAACCGAATGGCGAAACGTCACCCTCTACGACGAAGGCGATCTTGTCGATACGCCGCTCGACTGCTTGTCGTGCCACCGGCCCGAGGAATCGCCGGGAGAGACCCGCATTCTCATGCGCGATTTCGAATCGCCGTGGTTCCACTGGCTGCCCGACGAAGGAGAGGTCGGCGGCTGTGGCGACCTCACTGGGATGCCGCGACCAGCGGTGCACCCACCCGCCAACCTGCGCGACGAGTTCCGGCGGATCTTTCCCGGTGGTTACGGCGGACACGATCTCGCCGCCACGGAAAGCTCGCTCGGTCACAACCTGCACTCGCTGGCGAACATCGTCGCCGTGAAAAGCGACAGGCAACAGAACGTGCCCGCGCTGGTGATGCCCTCGCGCGAGGTTCTCGACGAATGGCGCTGCGACGACAAGCGTGCGACGTACAACGAATACCGCCGCGGATCGCTGGAAGCGGTGGGTGTGCCGATCCCCTACGATCGCGACGATGTGCTCGACCGCCGACGGGCCGCCCGCGCGCTGGCAGATCGCGACGCCTTTTTGCGTGACAGCGGTCACACCTCGCCCTTCGCTCTGCTCACCAGTCTCATCTCCGATGACGCCCAAAAAGCCACAGGAGCGTTGACCGCCGAAGGCTCCGCGCCCGCGCTTTTGCGGCAGGCCTGCCGTCGATGCCACGACGATCGCGCCCCGCCCGGTAGCGTGCGCGCGCGCTTTCACGTCGACCGCATCGATGCGGCGGCCGCGACGGCGGCACTCGCCCGCCTGGCTCTGGACGCAAACGCCCCCCACGCCATGCCACCCCGACGGGCGGCCGCGCTCACCCCAACCGCCCGCGCGCGTCTCGTCGAGCACTTCGGCACGCTGGCCCGATAGCCCGGGCGACGCCCCTCGCACAGCGAGGGATCCCCGCTCCGAGCGGCGAGCCGAGGTCATAGATCCATCGCTCTGGATCTATGACCTGCACCCGCGTGGAGCGCCGCGAGACGCCAGTCTGATCGCCCGCAGCGCCGGCGTCGCCTGCGGCCCGCCGCTTGCTGTCCCGATGGTCATGAGGGACACCACGCCAGCTTCGACATCACTGACGTCTTCGCCAGCTTCGACGGCGTGCACGCGACGCTTGTTCGTCGCACTCGCCGCAGGCTGGCTGGCGATGCCATTGGCAGGGATCGCCAGCTTGGGGGGCACCGCACTCGCTGCCCCGTCTCATCACGCCGCGACGGTCACCTACCAGGTGCCTCCGGCGGCCCCCACCGGCAACGTTCACGTCCTCTCGATGGGCATCGCCGAGCTTCCGGTTCCAAGCTCGATCGGCAGCGAGCCCCACGTGCATGTGCGATTGGCCGCCGCCAACCGGCACGACGATCGCGACTGGCATCTGGATCCGCGCGAGCAAGTGCTTCGCTTCGGCGATGGCTCGGCGGCGCTGCCTCGTTTCGCCGAGCTCAGTGACGGTCAGAGCGGACGGCTGCGGGTGGCGCGCGGCCAACGCGGCTATGTCGATCTCTTCTACCCGGTCGGCGATGCCAACCCCTTCTGGACGTCGCTCGACTGGGTGGTCCGTAGGGGCGCGGGGCGAATCGTCGCCACCACGGTGTGGGAGCTACTGCCCGGTCCTCAGGATATTTACAGCCACTACCGGCCCTCGCACTACCAGGGCGGAACTCTTTACATCGGGCACCTCTGGTGTTCGCCGCTGTGGAGTCACGAAGCTCACTGGCACGGCCGCTATCGTGGCTACTGGGGGCATCACTACGCAGGTCGGCACCATGGCTTCGATGTCTCGACCCGCCGTACGCGGTGGCGTTATCGCCGCGGCGACGATGAATCCCGCCCACGCGAGACCGTCGGTACGCGCTGGCGCGGTTGGTCCCCCGAGCCGGCCATCGCACGACCAGCGGCCCCAGCGGGGCCAGCCGGCCCGCCGGTCCGCTCGACTCCCTGGCGCGTGCAGATCGAACGCCTCGATGGATTCACCTCGCGGCGAGGCCCGAGCGATCGACACGACTCGGAGGGGCCGTCGGGATCCACGCGCTGGACGAACTCGTCGTCGTTCGGGGCGCGGCCGACACCACCGCCGGATCGCTCGCCCAGCCCAGAGCCGCCTTCCTCGCCGCCAGCAAGCTCGACACCCGCGCCCTCTGGTGGCGACAGCGTCGGCAGTCGCTGGCGGCGTTGACGCCCCCGTCGAACAAGGATCGCTGCCAACCCACTCAGCACAACCAACCGGAGAGCTCGCCATGAATCACTCCTCGCCTCTCGCTCCCTTTGCTTGGGCTCGCCTGGCCTCGATGGTCGTCTCTCTGACCGCCTTGCCCGCTGTGGCCCAACCGGCCCGCGAGGACGAAGCAGAAGACGAACCAGCGGCCCCTGAACCCGCACAGGCCCCCTCGCCCGCGGCCGCTGACGAGGTCGGCGCCGACGTCAACGCCCAAGCGGCGGCCGGCCCTTCGGAGCCAAACGCCCTTCTACCGCGCCTCATCGAGGACGGCGATGGTGGTCCCCAGGGTGCGTTCCCGTCTCGACCGCCCTCGGGAAGGCCACGCGGGACCAACGTGACGGCGTCGGTCGGGCCTGGTTTCCTGGCTCTCGACGACGCCATTGGCCGCGATGGCCAAGGTGCGACGGGGCTGATGGCCCGCATCGGCATGGTGCCGGTGCCCGAATGGAACCTCTTTGTCGCTGTCGAGCACACGACGACCGATCGAGATGGCGCGACCTTCGCGCAAACCGCCGGGCTACTCGGCGCTCAGCGATTCTTCATGCACCGCCTCTACCTCGGCGCAGGCGTTGGCTTGGCTGGGGTCGCACAGACCGGCGTCGAGGATGGCATCTCCAACGGTCCCGGCCTCACCCTATCGGCCCACCTCGGCGTCGAAGCCATCCGCTGGTCACATGTCGCGCTGACGGCCGAGCTCTCCTTCACCCGCGCGTCGTACGAGCGCGAAGCGTGGGAGATGGGCGGCCTGCGCATCGGCCTCGTCGTCTTTTGACGACTTCCGTCCGGCCAGATCGTCACTCGTCCCGGCGATAGGCATTCGGATCGATGCGGTGTTTGGCCAGCGCTCGCTGCACCACTCCCCAGTGTCGATCCAGGTGCCGCGCCACCTCGGCGACGTTTCCGCGATAACGCTCGAGCAGTTGCACCAGCGCCGCGCGATCCGGCATCGGCCGGCGCGGGCGGCGCGCCCCGGTGGTCGCCGCTTCCTCTGGCTCGGGCTGCGACTCGACGGCGCCAGGTCGAAGCCGCAGC
>JANNNO010000401.1:0-3718 GCA_031398585.1 Myxococcales bacterium
GGCGGGACGGGCCGGGGCGACGCTGCAGATCGGTCAGGCCGCGGTGATCGCCGAGCGCACGGGGCTGCCGGTGATCTCGGATTTTCGGGTTCGGGACGTCGCCGCCGGTGGGGAAGGCGCGCCGCTGGTGCCGCTGGTGGATCAGCTGCTTCTGGCGGCGCCGCCGCGGCGACGCGCGATCCAGAACATCGGTGGCATCGCGAACGTGACCCTGCTGGGGGCAACGGCGCAAGATGTCGTTGCGTTCGACAACGGTCCCGGCAACATGCTGCTCGACGCCGTGGCGCGCGCGGCTTCGCGCGGGACCGAGACCTACGACGTGGACGGGCGACGGGCGGCACGCGGGCAGATCGATGGGCGCCTGCTGGCGCAGCTGCATGAGCATGCGTATCTCGCGCTGCCGCCGCCCAAGAGCACCGGGCGCGAGCTGTTCGGCCGCCGCTTCATCTATCCGCTGCTCGACCAATTCCGCGACCGCGCCCCGGCGACGCCGCAGGCCTCGTCGTTCGACGATCTGCTGGCGACGCTGACTCGCTTTACCGCCGAAGCCATCGTGAATAGCTATCGCCAGCATCTACCCACCATGCCCGACGAGGTCTACCTCTGCGGCGGCGGCGCTCACAACCTCACGCTGCGCGCTCACCTCGGCGAGCTGCTGCACCCGATTCCTCTCGCTGATACGGCAGCGCTCGGCCTCGACCCCGACGCCAAGGAAGCGATCGCGTTCGCGATTCTCGCCAACGAGACGCTACACGCACACCCGGGCAACCTGCCGCGGGCGACCGGCGCGGTGGGACCACGGGTCTTGGGCAAGATCACGATCTGAGGGCCGAGAACCCTATTCCAGTTCGTTGGTGACTTCGGGCATGGCGCCGCCGTAGACGTCGCCGGTCACGGGGCTGATGCCGCCGCGGCGGACGAAGGAGGAGCGATCGCCGTCACAGTCGAGGTTGCCGACGCTCTGGGCGACGAAGGTCGCGTCGGGGCCCTCGTCGGTCGAAGTGAAGCTTGGCATGTAGGCGTAGGGATCGGAGAGATTGAAGGACAGCGACGTCCAGACCGGCTGATCGAACGCCGGATCGCCACCCGGGCACTTTTCGCCTTCGCTGCCGCAGCAGTCGACCGCACCACCAGCGAGCGGCTCGGAGGCCGGACCCGGGAAACGGCGCGGAAGCGCGAGAGGGCCGGTGAAGGTCTGCTCGACGTGATCGGCGCCGTAGTAGGCGACCGCGCCTGCCCACATGCGGTTCAACTGCAGCGCCGCCTCGACGGTGCGCGAGCGCCGCGTGTAGCGCTTGAAGGCCGGAAACGCGAGGCTGGCAAGCAGGCCGATGATCGCCACGACGATCATCAACTCGACCAGCGTGAACCCAGCCATGGTCAGCCGCCTCGACGATCGCATGCCTTCTCTCTTCCTGCAGCGGCCGGGCCAAGCTCGGCGATCTCGCGCCGCCCGGCCCCGTCACGATTGCGCCCCCCGCTAAGTGCCTTCAATCGCGGCAAACTGCCACACAGAGAGGACGCCGGTCGGCCACCGAAGGCTGCTTAGCAGCGTCACGTGCTTGACGCCGCATCGGCAAAACGTCAGGTCCGACCCATTTCCGTCACTGCCGAGTGACGCTCGAGGGCTGGTCGATCGCGCCGACCTTCACGGGCGATCCCGCGGGCCCTGTCACTTACATGTCGGGCACCAGCCCATGCCTTCGTAGTCGACGGCGCCGCAGTCGGAAGGAAAATACTCGGGTCCCTTGTTGGCGTAGGCGCTGATGAAGGCTGCAAATGCCGGTCGATCGAAACAAGAAGCTCTGAGCACGTGGCCCCATGCCGCCGCTGCGAAGCGCGTACGCAGTGTCGGATCGGGCGTGAGAATCACGGGTGGACGCGAACAGCCTTCCTTGTTCGGAACGCTGGCCATCAGCGCCTTCGCCGCGGCCACTTCCGCCGCGCAGCCCTGCGGGCAGTTGTAGGCGATCACCACCGCGCCGTGCTCGAGGCCGTGCACCAGGAACCCCCACGGCACCGGCTCGCTGTAGGCGCGAAAGACCGGCCAGGTGCCATAGTGAGTGCCCGACGAGGGCGGATGGCTCTTGTAGCTGACCGGTTCACAGAGCTTGTTGGTATGGCCGGCACCCTCCGACCGTGGATCTTCGCGTTCGATCGCACAGGCCGAAGCCGGCGGCGTGCTGGTGTCGACGGACGCGGCAGAGTCAGCCATCGCGGCCGCTGCATCGCTCAGCTGGACGTCACCGGCATCGCCCAGCTCCGCTTCAGCGGCATCGCCCGAAAGCGCGGCGTCTGCGCCCGCGTCTGTCGGGTCGACGGCATCGCCCGGCGTGGTGGGTACTTGGGCATCCATCGCGGGCAGGCAGGGAGTGGTCGCGCCCATCGTTCCCCCGGCGCCTCCCGCTGACCCAGCCGCGCCACCCGCGGACCCGTCGGTGCCTCCCGTGGCGCCGCCAGTTCCCGACCCGGCCGACCCGCCTTGAGTGGCGCACGCGGCATCCGCATGCCCCCCGTGCGGCGTCACCGCACCAGAGTCAGGAGCGATGCAAGCGCTCGGCAGCCGCACCGGCTTGTCCTCGCCGCACGCGGCGGACGAGGCGATCAGCAACAGCAGAAAGGCGCGGCGGCAGAAGCTTCGATTCGGCATGGCTCGGCCGGTTTATCACAGCTCGTCCCAGGTGGCCTCACGCCAAGAGGACCGCCGGCGACGACGACGGTCGCGGCGTTGCGATAGGTCCCGCTTGCCACTCCCTGGCGGGCGGCGCGATCAGAACGTGCGGTGGATGACCACCGGGGCGCCGAGCATCGTCGAGACCACGACGTTGGGCTCAGTGCTCGTGAAGCTGACCGAGTTCACCTCGGCGCGGTAGGTACGTGGGACCCGAAGCGAGATGGCGTCCGATGGCGCTATCACCGTGAGTGTCTGCCCGGTCACGTCGGCGTGTCCGGCGATGGCGATGAGGCCCGCTGAGCTGAGGATCTTGTAGGTACCGCCGTTGCTCGGCGAGCTGCCTTCGATCTGGACGACGGTCTTGCCGGCCGCGAGGAAGTCAGACAGCGGCGTCGACCAGGCCGCCCCGAGCGCCAGCAACTGAGCGTCGCTGCTGCTCTGATGCGGATGGATGAGGACGACATCGTAAGAGAGCGTGTTGTTGATGACGTCGACGCTGTGGCCACTGGCCCGAACCCAACGGCGACCGCGTTCCGAGGCGACCTGGTTGATGGCGGCCACGGTGCCGGCGACCGAAGCCGGGTCGGCCCCGCTTTCGAGCGAGAGCACGATCACCGGATCCCGATCGGCCAGAAAGACTGCGTTGCCGACCAGGTTGTTCATGCCTGTGCGGTTGACCGCGTAGTCATGTCCGATGACGACCACGTGACCTGCCCCTTGCTGCTGACAGACGCCCGCCATGCAGAGGCCGCTGCCGCAGCGGACGCCGCACCCGCCGCAGTTGTCGGGATCGGTCGTGACCGTCACACAGGTCGCGCCGCAGACGGAAAGCCCCGCGTCGCAGGTGAACACGGGTACCTCGGGCACGGAAGCGTCGACGCCACCGGCGCCCGAGCTGCCGCCCATGGCGATCCCGCCCGCGCCGGAAACGCCCCCAGCGCCGCCGGCATTCACACCCCCAGCGCCGCCGGCACTCACGCCTCCAGCGCCGCCGGCATTCACGCCTCCAGCGCCGCCGGCATTCACGCCCCCAGCGCCGCCGGC
>JANNNO010000427.1:0-6730 GCA_031398585.1 Myxococcales bacterium
CTGATGGAGCTCGGTCTCCTGCCGGGGACCTCGGTGCGCATCGTGCGCCGCGCCGAGATCGGCGGTGTTCTCGAGCTCGAGGCGCGACGAAAATCAGGGCAGGGGATCGACGTCGACGGCGACGCGCACTTCGTGTTTGCCGCCGCCGAGGATCACCCCGTTGAGCGGGGTCACGTCGGAGAAGGCGCGTCCGTGCGCGATCGTCACGTGTTCATCCGACGGCAGGATGTCGTTGGTCGGATCGAAATCCACCCACCCGAAATCGGGAACGAAGGTGCCGACCCGCGCGTGCGAGGCGTCGGCACCGATCAACTTCACGCGGCCGGGCGGGGGCCGCGTCAGCAGATAGCCCGAGACGTAGCGGGCCGGCAGCCCCATGGCGTGCATGGCGGCGATCTGCAGATGAGCGAAGTCCTGGCAAACGCCGCGGCGACGGCGGAAGACTTCCGCCACCGGTGTGGTGACGTCGGTCGATTCCGGATCGTAGGTGAACTCGCTGTGAATCCGGTGGGTCAGCTCTCGGGTCGCTTCCAGCAGCGGACGCCCCGGGGCAAAGGATCGCGCCGCCCAATCGACCAGCGCGGCAGTCGGCTTTGCCAGCGGCGGCTCGAAGGTGAAAGCGTAGGCGTCGAGCACGTCGCGCCGGCGGTCCTGTCGCAGCCGATCGCGCACCTCGTTCCACGCCGGCGACGCTGCGAGATCGGGCGCGCGGCCTCGGTTGATCTCGACGATGCTGGTCGCGACGACTTCCAGGATCCGGTGAGGCTCCCGGATCGAGAAGTGCAGCGTGCGGTTGCCAAAGAAATCGAATCGCTCCCGGCGCGCCGTCGGGATCGGGCCGATGACGATCTCGTGTGAATGCGTACGCTGCTGGTCGGAATCGCGCGGGGCCAGCCGCCCTTCGTGGTGCGACGTCGACACGGCGTCGGCATACGCGTAAGTCGTGCGGTGAACGATGCCGAGCTTCACGCTTCGTTCCGCTCCCCTTGCGAACGCGAATCGCCAGGTTCCGAGCGTTCGCTTCGGTCGCCAAGCACGGCGCGCCGATCGAAGGCCGCGCCGAGATGCCGCGAGACGATGGCGTGACTGAGGTACCCCGACGAAAGCGACTCCGACAACGCCGGCACCTGCAGCGCGAGCCGATCCAGAAGATCTCGCAGCAGAGTGCGCGTGCCAGCCGCATCGGCCTCGACCAGGCTCTCCACCTCGACCAGCTGCAGCTCGGCCAAGATGGAAAGCGCGATCCGCATCTGGGGGCTGCGCAGACCGGGACCTGCCGGGTTGGGCAAGGCCTCGATGTGGCTGACCATGGCGGCGAGCTGGAAAATCGCCGATCGCGGGTTGCTCTCGTCGCACAGGAGCAGATCGACCACCGGCGCCGCATGCAGGTTGGCCAGATAGCGACGGCGGTAGGTCATGCCGGAATCGGCGATGTCGAGCATCGCTTCGAGCAGCGGCGCTTCGCTCTCGACACGCTCCACGACGGCGTTGCGAAGCAGCAGCACCAGCGTCGTTGCGCGTTCGAGGCGGCGGCCGATGTCGAGGAACCGCCAGGCGTGCCCGCGGGTCATGCTCTCCATGGCGAGACCGGAGAACGCAGCGAGCGCTTGCACCGTGCGGTCGAGCAGAGCGCCGGTTTCACCGAGGTTGGGACCTTGCGTCTCGCTCCAGGTTGCTTGCGGCGCGTTGGCCCTCAGCTCGTCGTCGAAAGTGGTGAGCACGCGCCAGGTATCCGACGAGATCCGATCGCGCACCATACGCGCCACGCGCAGGACATGACGACCCACTCCGACCAGGCTGCCTGCGTGTTCGGTATCGAAGAGCGCCGAGAGCAGCCGCTCCTCGGCAAGCAGCCGCGTGCGCCCGACCTCGACCGCCGCGCTCTCGCGAACGTCGGTTTCGGTCTGCGCGGCCAACGCGCGGAACAGAGGCTCCAACTCCGAATCCCCCGTGGTTCCCGGATCCATCGGGGCGTCTTGTAGCCGCGTGGTCAAAACCCGCGCCAGGCGGGCGATGCCTTCGGCGCGCTCGGCGTAGCGGCCCAGCCAATAGAGGTTGTCGGCGGTACGACTCGGCAGATCGCCGCCGCCTCGGGACAGCTCGACCGGATGGCTGGGCGGCGGCAGGAGGCTAAAGGATCCCACCGGCGCGGAAGAGAGGACCCAGGTGTCCTTGCTGCCCGACCCCACTTGCATCGAGACCTCTGGGTTGTCCGCGCTGCGAGCCACCCGCGAGAGTCCCCCCGGCATCACGGCGTAACCTTCCCCCGCGCTGACCGCGTAGCTGCGCAGAACCAGCGCGCGTGGCACCAGGCGATCTCCGTCGAGCAGCGGCGTGGTCGATGCGGGGATGTGCTCTTGCGCGACCCAGGCTTGCGGCTCGGCGAGAATCTGCGCGCGTAGATTGGCGCGTTCCTCGCTCGAAAGGTTGCTGGCAAAGATCGGATGGGTAAAGCCACCGGCGAAGGTCGGCTTGAAGACCAGGCGATCGAAGCGCGCCAGCACCGTGGACAGCGCCGCCGCGTCGCCACACCAGTAGGTCTCGGCCGAAGGCAGTCGCAGATCCTCGCCGAGCAGATGGCGGGCGATGCGCGGTAAGTAGGGCAAGATCGCCGCGGTCTGCAGCAGGCCCGAGCCGAGAGGGTTGGCGAGCGCGACGTTGCCCTGACGAACGGCTTCCACCAGGCCCGGCACGCCGAGCACCGAATCGGGTCGCAGGGCCAGCGGATCGCAGTAGTCGTCGTTGACCCGCCTCAGGATGACGTCGACCGGCTTGAGCCCCGAGAGGGTCTTGAGCAAGACGCGATCGTCGCGAACGGTGAGATCGCCGCCCGAAGTGAGCGTGTAGCCGAGATACTGGGCGAGATAGGCCTGTTCGAAATAGGTGGCGTTGTAAGGGCCGGCCGTGAGCAGGACCACGCGCGGCTGATCGCGGTTGAACGGCGCCAGCCCCGCCAGCGATTCTTGTAACGACCGAAAGAAGTGCGACAGGCGCTGCACGTTGCAGGTGCGAAAGAGGTCCGGGAGTGCTCTTGCGACGACGATGCGATTTTCGAGGGCGTAACCCGCCCCCGAGGGCGCCTGCGTGCGATCGGCGAGCGCGCGCCATTGACCGGTCGGATCGCGTACCAGATCGACGCCGTAAAGGGGCAACCAGCGCCCGCACGGCACCCGAATCCCGTGGGCCGCGCGAAGAAAGCCCGGGTGGGCGAAGACGAGCTCGGGCGGAAGCCACTCCTCGGTCAGCGACCGCTGCGGACCGTAGAGATCGCCGAGAAGACGATCGAGCAGGCGCGCCCGCTGCTCGATGCCGAGCGCGAGGCTCCGCCATTCCTCGGGATCGACCAGCACCGGCACCGGCGAGAGATTCCACGGGCGCTCCATGCCGCGCGGATCGCCATAGACGTTGTAGCTGACGCCGTTTTCATGAAGGAGGTGACGGGCCTTTTCCCAGCGCCGCACGACTTCGGGCGCACCGAGGGCGCCGAGCTTTCCGAAAAACGGGGCCCAGTGAGCGCGGATGGTGCCATCGGGCGCGACCATCTCGTCGTGTACGCCTTGCGGCGGGTGGTAGGCAGGAACGGCACCACCCGCCTCGGCGACGGCTGAAGGGGATGCACGCATAGACTCTCTCAGTATATCGAGAGTGCAGAGCCACGGGGCCTCAACCCACCGGCTGACGACGCAGATCCAGCGTGTGCGGCAGCTCCGGGTTGGGTTCCGCCACCGGCTCGGTCACGGGGCCCGGCGAGTGCCCGAAGGGGAAGAAGCGAGCGATGCGGCGGCTCTCGGCGGCGAGCGCATTGGCGGGAAAATCCGCGAAACTGCGCCCGCCCGGGTGAACGACGTGGTATGCGCAGCCGCCCTTGGATCGACCGGCCCAGGTGTCGACGACGTCGAACACCAGTGGGGAATGGGGAGCGATGGTGGGATGGAGTGCCGAAGGCGGCTGCCAGGCGCGATAGCGGACGCCGGCAACCTGCGCCTCGCGCGTGTCGGTCGGCGCCAGCGGTACGCGCCGGCCGTTGCAAGTGATGACGTGGCGATCGTCGAGCACCCCGCGGGCGAAGACCTGCAAGCGTTCGACCGACGAGTCGACGAAGCGGGAAGTGCCTCCACCTGACGCCTGCTCGCCCAGCACGTGCCACGGCTCGAGCGCCTGCCGCAGCTCGATCTCGATGCCGGCGACGACGGCGCGGCCGGCAAGCGGAAAGCGGAACTCGTAGTGCGGTTCGAACCAAGCCGGTGAAAGGTCGAAGCCGGCGCGGTTGAGATCGTCGATGACCCCGGCGAAGTCATCCTGCACGTAGTGCGGCAGCATGAAACGATCGACGAGCGCAGTTCCCCAGCGCACGGGGGGCTGCGTGTAGGGGGTCGTCCAGAACCACGCGGTCAACGCCCGCACCAGCAGCGCCTGCGCCGCGCTCATGCGGGCGTGAGGCGGCATCTCGAACGCGCGCAGCTCAAGCAGACCCTGGCGGCCCGCCGCGGAGTCGGGGTTGTAGAGCTTGTCGATGCAGAGCTCGGTGCGGTGGGTGTTGCCGGTGACGTCGACCAGCAGATTGCGAAAGAGTCGGTCGACCAGCCACGGCGGCGCGCTGACGTCGCGACCGGGGAGCAAGCGGCGTGCGATCTCGAGCTCGTAGAGGCCGTCGTGGCGGGCCTCGTCCACGCGGGGGGCCTGGCTGGTGGGGCCGATGAAGAGGCCGGAAAAAAGATACGAGAGAGAAGGGTGGTTGAGCCAGTAGCCGACGAAGCTCGCAAGCAGATCCGGCCGACGCAACAGGGCACTGTCGGCCGGCGTGGCGCCGCCGAGCACGACGTGGTTGCCGCCGCCGGTGCCGGTGTGGCGACCGTCGACCATGAACTTCTCGGTGGAAAGACGCGTGGCCCGAGCCTCGTCGTAGAGCGCCTGCGTGTTTTCGACCAGCTCGCGCCAGGAGCCCGATGGATGCACGTTCACCTCGATCACGCCGGGGTCGGGGGTGACCGAGAGGCGGTGCAGGCGCGGATCCACCGGCGGTGGGTATCCCTCGAGCCGCACCGGCTGACCGAGCTCGACGGCGGTCTGTTCGATGGCGGCCGTGAGGTCCACGAACTCTTCCAGACTGCCGAGCGGTGGCAGAAAGACGTGCAAGGTCCCGCCGCGCGGCTCGAGGCAGAGCGCGGTCGTGACTTGACCTTTGGCCGACTCCCCGATGGGAGGCGGCACGGGACCGTCCTTGTCGTTGGGGGGACCCTCGGCCGGAACGCTCGGCTCTTGCGGCCGGACGGGGCTGCGTTGCAGGGCACTGACCGGGGCGAGAGGGTCCCGAGGGGCGCCGGGATCCGGCTCGTGCACGACGTCGCGATCGTCTTTCGCGGCCCACGGCAGCGAATCGAGGGGCAAGCGGTAGCCCATGGGTGAATCGCCGGGAGTCAGATACATGCGCTCGCCGCGCAGGAACCAGCGGCCGCTGCGCCAGCGGATGCCAGGGCCGCTCGCTTCGCTGCCAGCCGCGGCGATGGGCAGGGCATAACCGACGACGGTTCGCAGCCCCTGTTCGAACACGCGTCGCAGCCTCGCCCTCTCCTGCTCGTCCTCCAGCCGCGCCTCGAACGGGTCGACGTTGACCGGCAGCTTTCGTTCGCGCCAGAGGTAGTAGAAGACGTCTTCGTAGCCCGGCCTGAGGAACTCGGGTTTGATCCCCAGCCGTCGCGACAGCGCCTCGCCGAATGCGAGGGCCTCGGCGGCGCCGGCATTCGTGCTCGTACCATCGGCGATGAGCGCTGGTTCCCGCCAGAGCGGCTCGCCGTCCTTGCGGAAAAAGCAGCTGTACGCCCAGCGGGGCAGCGGTTCGCCCGGGTACCACTTGCCCTGTCCGTGGTGCAGCAGGCCGCCGGGCGCGAAACGCCCGCGCAGGCGCCGCAGGAGCTCGTCCGCGAGGGCGGCCTTGGTCGGGCCGAGGGCGGCTGTGTGCCACTCTTCGCCCTCGCGATCGTCGACCGACACGAAGGTCGGCTCGCCCCCCATCGTGAGCCGCACATCGCCGGCCTGCAGGACCTCGTCGACTCGGTCACCGCAAGCGAGGATGGCTTGCCAAGCGGCCTCGGCGTAGGGCTTGGTCGGCCGCGCCGGATCGTCGAGGCGCCGCACGATCATATGGTGCGAGAAGGTCTCGTCGAGCTTGTCGTCGGGGCTGCTCTTGTTCCAGGAGAAGGTCCCGGTGATCGGAGCGGCGTTCGCGGGATCCGGCGTGGCGGCCAGCGGTATGTGGCCTTCGCCGCACATGAGGCCCGACGTGGCGTCGTAGCCGATCCAGCCCGCGCCCGGCAAGAACGCCTCGGCCCAGGCGTGCAGATCGGTGGCATCGGCGACCACGCCCGCAGGGCCATCCAGCGGCTTTTCGTCGGCCTTGAGCTGAATCGAGTACCCCGAGACGAAGCGCGCGGCGTAGCCCAGGCGCCGCATGACATCGACCAGGAGCCAGGCGAAGTCGCGGCAAGAGCCGTGGCCGCGTGTCAGCGTCTCCTCGGGCGTGAAGACGCCGGGCTCCATGCGGATGTCGTAGCGGACAGATCGCTGTATCAGCTGGTTGACCTCGACCAGGACGTCGATGTTGCGTCGACCCTTGCGGGCGATCTCGGCGCGGATGTGGTCGATGAGCTCGATCACTTTGGGCGTTGGCGCGGGCGTCAACAGGTAGGGCCGCAGCTCCTCTTTCAAGGCGGGCGGGTATACGAGCGGCGCC
>JANNNO010000469.1:0-6618 GCA_031398585.1 Myxococcales bacterium
CGACGGCGTTGTTGTATTCGACGTGGGTCAGCCGGCGCATCGGCGAGGGGCCGACTTTCGCGCCGCCGCTGCACGCCGCAGGCGCCGGACCTGGGCCTCCGCCACCTCCTGGTCCGGGACCCGCTGTCCCTCCCCCGGAGCCTGGCCCCGAGCTTCCTCCGCCACCGGGGCCGGGTGAGCCTCCCGGTTCCGCTGCGGTTGACGCGCCCGGCCCGGAAGGCGAGTCGCCCACCGTCCCCACGCACGCAAGCGGCAGGGAGAGAAGTGCCAGAGGCAGGAAACGAGAGAGGGTTTTGCTCATGTAGGTGGCAGCCATCCGATTCACCTGTTTCCGATTGGCACAACGCTTAGTGGCCCTGGCACCTGCTGGTGAGTCAGAAGGAGTTGCAACGTTGCAAGTCCGTGAAAATACGACACCTGGCCAAGGCTGGCGGCGCGCCGTCTGCCGCCAAGCCCTGCCTTGCTGTCTCGCCGCGGCATTCCTGGAACGTCCGTGCGGGCTGGCTGTCCGCTGGGGGGAGGTGGTCAGCGCAGGCCGAGTCGCCGCCGCAGATCACGGGCGGCTTGGCGTGAGACTTCGACTGCCTGTCCGTCCGCGGTGCGGGCAACGAAGCCCCCCGTCTCGGTCGGCTCGAGGCGCGCCACCTTCGCCAGGTTGAGGAGCGATCGGCGATGCACCCGGAGAAAGCCGTGCGGGCCAAGGCGCTCCGCCAGCTCGTGCAGCGGCATGTCGCAAAGGAAGTCGCCTCGTGTGGTGTGCACGGTCACGAGCGCGCCGTCGAGCTGGGCGTGGCTGATCTCCTCGGGTGCGAGGAGCACGATGCCTTGACGGGTCTCGAGGGGCAGCCGCGGGGGCAGCCCGTCGGCGGGATGGTCGGCGCTTCGCTGCGGGCGCCCGGTCGTGCGGTGGCGTTCGGCCTCGACGAGAAAGCGCCGGCGCTGATCGGCCTGGCGTGCACGTTCGAGGGCCTTGCGTAGGCGACCGACCTCGACTGGCTTGAGCAGGTAGTCGATGGCACCGACGTCGAACGCAGAGATCGCGTGCTCGGCATGCGCGGTACAAAAGATCACGACGGGGCCGCCCTCGGGAAGCAGCGCCAGCACGTCAAGGCCCGAGAGCCCCGGCATCTGGATGTCCAGCAGAACCACGTCGACGCCGCCTGCGCGCACGCGATCGAGCGCTTCGTCGGCGTCGGCGCACTCGCCGCAAAGGCGTACGTCGGGCACGGATTCCAAAAGGCGCATAAGCCGGCGCCGGGCGGTTGCTTCGTCGTCGACGACCAGCACTTGCAAGGGCCGCGGCGAAAGGGCGGCGGCGTCGTCGTCGCTGTCTGCCTTCATACCGGGGCTCCCCGCACCGGCCCGCCCATCGGCAGATTCAGCTCGGCCACTGTGCGCTGGCCGACCCCGCCGATCGTCAGCGCTGCCTCCGCCGCCTGATCGCTGTAGGCCAGCGCCAGTCGCCTGGCCACCATGCGCAGTCCCTCGCCACCCGGGCGATGTCCGTTCCAGGGACCCGGGTTGTCGAGCGTGAGCAGGAGTCGGCCCGCGCTCTCGTCGGTGGTCACGCTCAGCACCACGTGACCGCGGTGCCCCGCTGCCGGGCCGTGTTTGATCGCGTTTTCGGCCAGCGGCAACAACAACAAGGGCGGCACCTCCACGGGCGGCAAGGGATCCGGCGCCTGCAGATCCAGGCGATAGAGATCGGCATCGCGCAGGCGGTAGAGATCGAAGAGCGTACGCATCAGCTCGAGCTCGGTGCCAAGCGGCCAGCTGACCGCGCGCACGCCGGTCAGGATGGCTCGCAACATCGATGACAGCTGCAGGACCGCGCGCTCGGCGATCTCGCCATCTTCGCGGCACCACTCGGCGATGGCGTTGAGCGTGTTGAAGAGAAAGTGCGGATCGAGATGCGCCCGCAGCGCCAGCAACTGCGCGCGTTCGGCCGCTCGCTCGAGCTCGACCGCGCGGGACTCGGCGGCTCGCAAGCGATCGTCGAAGTCGATGTCGCGGGCCAAGCCCCAACCGCCCGCCAGGAAGAGCGCCAGGCAGACCACCAGGCTTGCGCGCATGGTGATGAGGGTCGGCTGCATCGACAACACCGCCGGGATCACGGCGCCTATCACCAGCACCACACCGCTGCCGAGGGTGGCGTAAAGCGAAAGGCGCACCAGCAGCTGCCCCACCTGAGCGCCGTGGGGGAAGAGCACACGCCACGAGACGGGCGCCACCAGCACGAAGGCCAAACACATCGCCACACCCAGCGGGATCGCCAGCGGGTCGCCACCAAAGCTGGCTTGCGCGGTCACGAGGGCAGCCGACACCAGCAGCACGGCGGTGAGACGTTTGGGCTCGAGCAGCGCGCGCCAGGTGCGGCGCAAGATGGATCCCGCGGGCGCTGATCCCGCGGGCGCGGCCATGGGTGGCTGCCCTGCCGTCGTGGCCGCGGCGAGGGCGCTCACGCCAGCCCAGGGGGCAGCGGGCGGGTGCCCCGGCGTTTGCCGACCAGGTTGATCCATGCGGTGCGTACCAGGATGGCGAGGTCGAGGCCCGGCGTCCAATGCCGGGTGTAATGCACTTCGAGGGCGGCCGTGATCGCCGCCCCCCGGGCGCCACAGATCTGCGCCAGTCCGGTCAGGCCGGGAGGCAGGTCGAGACGATCGGCGAACCGTGGGTTGCCGGCCGTCAGTCGTTGGAAGTCGTCGGGAGTCAGCGGCCGCGGCCCCACCAGGCTCATGTCGCCGAACAGGACGTTGATCAGCTGCGGCAGCTCGTCGACGCCGTGCTGTCGGAGGTGGCGGCCGAGGCGCGTCGGTCGGCGAGCCAACGGATCGGCTGCGGTGGTCATCGAACGAAACTTCAAGATGACGAAGCGCCGGCCGCCGCGGCCGAGGCGAGGCTGCGGAAAGAAGAGGGGACGCCCGTCGAGCAGCAACACCGCCAGCGCCACAACGGCCAGCACCAGCCCCCACAGCGGCAACGTGGCCAGCACCAGCGTCAAATCCATCAGGCGTTTGGCAAAGAGTCGACCGCGCATGCCTGGCAGCATGAGCGTCCTGCCCGCAGGCGGACGGGACGTTCCGCTGGGCGGTCGCTGGCCGGGGGTGAGCGGCCGCGTTGAGGGCGCCGTCGGCGCGCGGGCTTGGCGATACCGTTGGCAGGCGGCTTACGGGCGTTGGAGGGCATGCCCGGACCGACCAACGGGATGGTCGGGTCGCAGGGCGCAAGGAGGGCTCAGCATCGCTGGGAAAGCGAGGAGCTCCGATGTTGCCATTGCGAACGATCACCACCTCAGATTCGTGTCGGTTCACGTCGTCGCCGCAAGCCTCCCCGTCAGCCGCGTCACCTTGGCGCCTGCATCGGCAGCACTTCGAGCGCAACGAGCAGCGATCGTTGCCACCCCTTCCCGAGGTGCTCGAACCCCGCGCTTGTCCCGAACGGTCCGCGGCGTTGGCGCGCATGCTGGCGCGTTTCCAGCTGGGAGAGGCGGGCGAGGGCAGGGTGGCGCGCGAGATCCATCAGGTCAGGCTCCACGGCATCAACGCCGACTACCGACGGGCGTTGGGGCTCTTCGTCAAGGAGGAGGGCCGTCATGCGCGCATTCTCGCGCTGCTGGTGCGAGCTCTGGGCGGTCGCTTGCTGACCCACCAGGCGAGTCATGGCCTGTTTCGCTGGTGCCGGCGGCTGCTCGGCGTGCGGTTCAAGCTGCTCGTGTTGCTGATCGCCGAAGTGGTGGGCGGCGAGCTCTACGCCACGCTGGCGCGACAGATCTCGTCGAGCCTGGGGCGCGCCGCACTGGACGAGATGGTCGCCGACGAACGCCATCATCTGACCTTCCATGCTGACTTTCTCCGCGGCCAAGCGCGCACAGCGTTCGCTCGTTGGGTCGGACGCTGCGCGCTCTGGACCGTCGGGATCGCGGCATTGACGGTGGTCATCTTCGAGAATCGAAGCGATCTCGCAGCCCTCGGGATCGACCGTCGTGCGCTCGCCGCACGCGTGCTGGAGACTTTGCGTTTCGCCGAAGGGGCAGCGTTCGTTGGTCCACATCGGCTGCCATTGACCCGGGCGGTGGCGCCATGAACCCCGCGCGCCACGTCGCGATCATCATGGACGGCAACGGTCGCTGGGCCGAACGTCGCGGTCTGCCGCGCCTCTATGGCCACGAACGCGGCGCCGACGCCGTCAGACGAACCGTGACGGCGGCACGCAAGCTCGGTCTGCAGGCGCTTACCCTTTACGCCTTTTCCGAGCAGAACTGGGGCCGCCCGAGCGTCGAGGTCCACCACCTGATGTCCCTCATGCGCGCCTACCTGCGCCGGGAACGAGAGGAGCTGCAACGAAACGGCGTCCGTTTGCGCCTGATCGGTGATCGCGGTCGTTTGCCGCCCGAGGTCCTCCGCGAGCTCGATGCCACCTTGGCCGCCACGGCCGGCAACACCGCGATGGTACTCACGCTGGCCGTCTCCTACGGCGGACGCGAGGACATCGTGCAGGCGACGCGACGGATCGCCGCCGCGGCCCTCGCAGGCAAGATCGCGCCCGACGCCATCGACGAGGGATCTGTGGCAGCGGCGCTGACCACCCACGATCTTCCGCCGGTCGACCTGGTGGTGCGCACCTCGGGCGAGCAGCGCCTCTCGAACTTTCTCCTCTGGGAAGCGGCCTATGCCGAACTCCATTTCACGCCGCTGCTCTGGCCCGACTTCGGCGAGGAGCCCCTCCGCGCGGCGCTGGAGTCATACAACCAACGTCAGCGCCGATTCGGGTTGGTGGGTCAGGCGGGGTGAAGGACCGTCGGCTCACGGCGCTCGTCGCCAGGGCGGCCGATCACGCGGCGGGAGCAGCGCTTCGATGCGCTTGGTCCAGTCTCTCGACGCTGGGGTCTGAAGATCGACCGGTCGGTATCGCAGCCAGTAGACGTCGCCGCCCTGGGGACCGCCAAACCGACCCATCCGGATGGCTTTGCCGAAGGCGATCTGGACGTGAATGAAGGACCTGTCGTACTCGTAGACTCCGTCGTCGACGATCTGCCCCGCCATCTCGCCTGCGCCCCGGATCAATTGGTCGAAGTCGGGGGACGCCAGTCGAATTTTCTTTTTGGCGTAGTCGTACCTGAAACGTTCGCCGCCGATATGGCACAGGGCCGTGCCTCGACGGAGTTCGCAGTGCCTGCCCGTGTAGTCGTTGCCGTCCTTCCAGACGTGGCTAACGTAAATCACGGCCTCGCGAGTCGTTCTCGTGCCCTCACAGTAGCTCCGGAACCTATCGAAAGGGCGTCCCTCGCGCGAGACCTCTCCGGTCTGCATGTCGAACCGAAGCGAGGCGCCCCAAGATGTAGTGATGAAAAAAACCATCGCCGCGATACTCCGGCACTTCAGCCGTGTAGCGCCACCAACGAGAGGACACGGTCTGTCTGGTTTTCTTGAGATCGGCCTCGGTCAGAAAACTCTCGAGAGTGTGCGCAGTGATGACGTTCCCGATTTCGTTGTAAAGGACAACGGCGTTGCGTGAGCCTTCGTTGTGCCATTCGCCCAGGGTGACGAGCGCGCCGCTGTTCGAGACGAAGAAGTCGACAGGTGCGACGGGATTCAGCGGCTCGCGGTCCCAGCCCTTCGCTGCTGCGTGTGCCCGCTTCGGCCGCACGATGACTCGTGACTTCATCCCGTCGCCCCAGCCGGGTGTCAGGCTCGCGATCCACGCACCGTTCGGCGATCGGACCGCGCGAGCGACTGGCGAACCCCACTGATCGGCCCTCGATTCACTCGCAGCGAAGATTCCGGCAGCAACGACGACGAAAGCCAGGCGGTTACGGCCCCAGCGAAAGGCGGCCTTCGACTTTTGCGGGATAATCATCTCTCTCTCGCTGGGTTCGGTCGCTCGCCCGACCTTGCCATGGGCGCCTTCCGATAGGAACGAAACCGGGTGCGCGTCGCTTCCGGCTACATCGTTTGTCCAGCGCGCCAAATGCACCGATCTCCAACGGGGCTTGCTCCTGGGCGACAGGGCGATAGTGTGGGGGACCCATTGCCCGCCCTGGGCATCGCCGGTCTTGGTCGGTCTTGGTCGGTCTTGGCCGATCTCGGTCGATCATCGGCGAGCGCCGCTTCCGCTTCGAGGAGCCTCATGTTGCAGCGTTGCCAACTGGTCAGCCTCATCTGTATGGCCGCGGCCGTGTCCGCGGGCTGCAATCAGGCGCAGGTGAGCGGTGCAGGTGGCAAGCCCGGCGCCAGCTCGACCGAGCCGTCGGCAGGTGTCCCGTCCCCGGCACCAAGTGGCGGCGGCGCGGCGGGTGGCACTGACACGGGGCTGAGCCTTCCCGAGACCTCGGGCGCGCCGCCTGCGACATCCGATGCCGGCTCGGTGTGCGCCGCCGAAGCCCACAAGGCGGAGCTCGTTCCTTTGGACCTGATGCTGCTCCTCGACAGTTCCGGATCGATGGCCGGCCCGGCTGGCGCGCGCACGAAATGGCAGACGGCTCAGTTGGCGCTCTCGAGCTTCGTCTCCGATCCCAAGTCCGCCGGCCTGAACGTCGGGCTGCAATTCTTTCCCCCTTACAAGACCTGCACGACCGACGCTGATTGCCTGCCCGGTGCCCCCGACGAAAGCCTGCTTTGC
>JANNNO010000475.1:0-24511 GCA_031398585.1 Myxococcales bacterium
GGCTGCGCGCGGGTGGCCGAGGGGCTCGCTGCCCGGCCCGGATGCCAACCTCGCGGTCGTTGCTGTTCCGGTCGTTCCTGTTCCGGTCGTTGCCTGGCCGGTCGCGGTCGGTCCAGCGGCGGTCGAAGGGGTGATGGTCGCCCGCGGAACGATGACGGCAGCGGCCGCCGCGCCGAGGGCAACCAGGCCGACCCCCCAGGCGAGGTTGACGCCGACCTTCCGGATCCGCGGCGCGGCAGCTCTGCGGCGGGTCGCTTGTCGCAAGCTGGGCAAGATCGCAGCTGTCATCGCCTCGCTCACCACCGGGCGAGGCATCTGCCCCAGCGCCTCCCAGATCGCCGCCATCTCCGCTGCCTCAGCGGCGCAGGCCGAGCAACCCTGCAGGTGTGTACCGAGCGCTGCCGCAAGGCCCGCATCCATCGCCCCCTGCAGTCGCTCTGCCACCGCCGCTAGCGCTTCGCTGTGGTCCATGTCGTCTCCTTCGTCGCCAGCGTATCGGTGGGTGTGCGGCGGGCCCGGGGGGCCGGGGCGTCGTCGTTCATTGTCCTTCGCAACGATTCCAGAGCGCGGAAGATCCGCGTCTTGACCGCGCCCTCGGTCGTGCCGCACAGGCGCGCGATCTCGGCATAGGGCAGCTCGTGGTCTCTCGCCAGCACCAGGACCTCGCGCTGCTCGTCGGTCAAGGTCGCCAGAGCGCGCTCGAGCCGCCGCGCGTCCTCGCGCGCGATCAAGCTCGCCACCGGCGAGAGTCCCGGGGCCGGCTGTTCGTTCGCCGCAGTCAAGGGCGCGGCGATGCGCACCTTGCGGGACCGCAATCGATCCCGGCAGGCGTTGGCCGCTATCGAGAGCAGCCAGGAACCGAGCGGGGCGCGACCGTCGTACTGATCGGCCCGATCGATCATCTTGAGAAAGACGTCCTGACAGATCTCCTCGGCGTCCGAAGGGATGCCGAGCATGCGAGTGGCGAAACGCAGGATGGCGTCCGCGTGGCGCGTGAACAGCGCTTCGGCCCCGGCGGGATCGCCCAGCCGCACCTTCTGGATGGCGTCGAGATCGGTCTCCATGTGCAGCCCGCGGCCTCCCGCGTCCGGACCACTGACGATCGAGCCGCCCCGAGGTTACGCGCGACCGAAAAAAGCGCGCTGCTTCACCGCTGGTAGGCCGGCCCAAGGGAATGGGCCCCCGAAACTTAGCCCCCGTCGAGGACTTCGAGGCAGGTGGCAGGCGGCTGCGTGCCTGGACAGGGCCCGACCGGAATGTCTTTGAGGCACTGGTCGTAGGTTGCGGAGACCGACGTGATGGTGTCGCAGCGCAACTGAACCCGAAGGGCGCTCCGGCAGTCTTCGAGGGCGATCATGGCGCCACAGCTGACGATCTTCGCGCAGAGCACGTCGACGAGGGCGCGGCACTTGGCTGGACCTGTGGTCGCGGCGGGCCCGCCGCCCGTACCACCTTGACCGCCCCCACCGCCCTGCCCGCCACGCGCATCGGCCCCTGCGTCCCCGATCGGGCCCGTTCCGCGGTTGTCGCAGGCGGCGACGGCGAGCGTGAGCGAGAACATCAACGCGAGGGGCAGCTTCATTCGTGGTTCCTTTGTGCGAGGGGTGCACGGGCCGGACGGAACGTCCTTCGGGCATACCACCGGTGCTTTGGTCGCCGCAGCAAAAAACCGGCGCGGCCCCGGCAGCACGCGGTCATTCGCGCAACACGACGCGGTCGAGGCGAATCCGTTCACCGAGCGACCAAGCCTGAAACGGGCAGCCGCGGGGGGTGTGCGGCGGATCTCCATCGACGATCTCGCTGACATGGCCAACGCCGGCCACGGCGAGGTGGCGATCGAAAGGCGGCAGGAAGTGCCCGCGCGCCTCGGCTTTGACCGCCGGGGTTGCGCCCCGCACACGCACCCACGCTTCGACGAAGGCCGCAGCCAGCCAAGGCCACGCCGTTCCTTGGTGATAAGCGCCGTCGCGACGAACGGGATCGCCGTCGTAGTGACCGCAGTAGCCGGGGTACCCGGGCGCCAGGGTGCGCGGCCCGAGGGGCGTCATCAGCGTGCGCTCGACCGCACCCACCACCGCGCGCGCGGGTTCGCCCTCGATGAGAGCGTATGGCAGCCCGCCCACCGCGAAGATCTGGTTGGGGCGCAGGCTCGCGTCGATGGATCCGGCGACGTGATCCACATCGATCACGTCGGCCAGATGTCCGCGGCGAGGATCCCAGAAACGCGCGGCGAAGCTGGCCCGGCAGCGATCGGCGAGCGTCGCCCAGATCGAGGCATGGGAACCGCCCAGCTGCGCGCCGATCACCAGCGCATTCCACCAGAGCGCCTGCACCTCGACGGGTTTGCCGATGCGTGGGGTGATCACGTTGCCGTCGACCTTGGCGTCCATCCAGGTGAGCTGGCAGCCCGCCTCGCCTGCCGCAAGTAGGCCGTCGACCGCAGCACCGATTCGATACCGGGTGCCGCGTGTGTACCCGATCAACACGGCGTCGACCGCCGCGCTCAGCGTCGCTCTGACGTCCTTGGGCGGCGGTTGTACCTGCAACAGGTCGTGCACCGCGATCACGAACCACAACGACGCATCGACCGCATTCCATTCCGGGGCTTCGCCCAGCTGGACGAAGCGGTTGGGCACCATGCCGTTCGACAACGATCGCGACCAGCGCAGCAGAATCGCCGCGGCCACGTCGGACCGGGACGTCGCCAGCAGCAGGCCGCGCATGGCGATGAACGTGTCGCGCCCCCAGTCGGTGAACCACGGGTAACCCGCAACGATGGTCGGACCCGCGTTCGTCGTGACGACGTAGGCATCGGCGGCGCGATCGAGCGGCGTGGCAAAACGACGCCGACGAGCCTGCTCACGGGTGCGGATCCCTTCGGCCCAGGCGGCCGCCGTCGTGGTGGCGTCAGGCAGGCGCGTGGTCGCCATGGGGCCGCTGGCCGCGAGCACGACATGACCGGCGGCACCGCTCGTCAGCCTCAAGGTGAGCTCGGCGGGCGCTGCGAGATCTTCACGGCCGGGGAACCCCCGCGCCAGCTCCTCGGCGTATTCGAAGCCGCGGTACCACTGAGGATCGGAGGCAAATTGGCCCGTCGTTGCGATGGTCACGCCCGGCAGATCCCGGTAAGGCGTCAGCTCCCAGCGGTCGACTGTCGCCGTGGCTGCGCGTGTCGCCGTGGCTGCGCGTGTCGCCGATGCTGCGCGTGTCGCCGATGCTGCACGTGTCGCCGATGCTGCGCGTGTCGCCGCTGCTGCGCGCAGCTCGAAGTCGAAGGCGGGATTTTCCTGCATCAACGCGTGGTAGTCGCGACCGGCAACGAAAGGCCGCAGCCGCAGCGTTGCTCCCTCCCCTTCGCTCAAACGATAGGTCAGGACAGTGGCGCCGCCGTCGTGCTCGACCACGATCTCGGTTTCGAGCAGACGGCCGTCCGGCAGCCGCTGGCGCCAGCGGGGCCAGGGCTCGCTGGAAAAGTCGACCAGCGCAGCGCCCGCCTGACTGACCACGCCCCCCGCCCAGCGTTGCGAGGTCAGCGCAACCGGTCCTGTGGCTGTGTCGACCTCGACGTGAACCCCTGCCACCAGCACGAAACGCTGACCGCTCGGCACGGCCGTGTGCAAGAGCAGGGCGTGATAACGGCGGCTGCGCGGCCCGACGACAGGACCCGAAGCGAAGCCGCCCCGACCGTCGGCCTCCAGCCACTCCCGATCATCCACCGCGCGGCCCACGGCGCAAAGGGGTCGGCAGCGGCGCGATGGGATCCGCTGCCTGGCCGTCCCCCGCGCCGGTCCCGGGAGAGGCGGAGGCGGCGATGTCACGGCGGTTCTCGAAGAAACGAATCGCGAGCGCCGTCCAGCCGGTCTGGTGACTGGCGCCGAGCCCGCGGCCGCTGTCGGCATGGAAGTACTCGTGAAACAGCACCAGGTCGCGGAAGTGCGGATCCTCGGCGTAGGGACGATCGCCCCCGTGACAGGGGCGTTGACCGTCGGCGCCGCGCCGGAACAGCGACGAAAGCCGCCGGCCGATCTCTCGCGCCACTTCGCCCAGGGTCAAGAAGCGTCCCGAGCCACGCGGGCATTCCACCCGCAGGCCGTCGCCATAAAAATAGTGATATCGCTCGAGCGCCTCGATGAGCAGGTAATTGACCGGGAACCACACGGGTCCCCGCCAGTTCGAGTTGCCGCCAAAGAGGCCCGTCGTGCTCTCACCCGGGGTGTAGTCGACGCGGAACTCCTGCCCGGCGTGAAAGAAGCGGTAGGGCGCGCGCTCGTGCACCCGCGAGAGCGATCGCACGCCGAAGGGCGAGAGGAACTCCGACTCGTCGAGCATGTAACCGAGCACTTTGAGGAGCCGTTCGCGCGACGGGATCGCGAGCAGCGCGTGCCCGTGGGAATCGCCCTCGCCGAAGGTCACCTGGCCAGCGAGATCGCGTCGATTCTCCAGGAACCAGCGCATGCGTTTGCGGAACGCCGGCAGCCGATCCATCAGCTCGTCCTCGAGCACCTCGACCGCGATGAGCGGCAAAAGGCCCACCATCGATCGAACGCGCAGGGGCGTGGCCGCGCCGTTGGTGTGCAGCTGGTCGTAATAAAAGCCGTCCTGCCCGTCCCAGAGGCCACTTCCGCCCACGGTGTTGATGGCGTCGGCAATGCCGACGAAGTGCTCGAAGAACTTCGAGGCCATGTCCTCGTAGGCGGGATCGGTGCGCGCCAGCTCGAGCGCCATCGAGAGCATGGTGGCACTGTAAAAGGCCATCCAGGCCGTACCGTCGGCCTGCTCGAGGTAGCCTCCCGTCGGCAGCGCCTGCGAACGATCGAAAACGCCGATGTTGTCGAGCCCGAGAAAGCCGCCCGAGAAGATGTTTTTGCCCTGCGCGTCCTTGCGATTCACCCACCACGTGAAGTTCAGCAAGAGCTTCTGAAAGACCCGCGCGAGAAAATCACGATCGCGTTCGCCGCCGGGGCCGACAGCGATCTTGTAGACGCGCCAGGCAGCCCACGCGTGCACGGGCGGATTGACGTCGCCGAAAGCGAATTCGTAGGCCGGTAGCTGCCCGTTGGGGTGCATGTACCACTCACGCAGCAACAGGAGCAGCTGATCCTTGGCGAAGTGTGGATCCACGCGCGCCAGCGGAATCATGTGAAAGGCGAGATCCCAGGCGGCGAACCACGGGTACTCCCACTTGTCGGGCATCGAGATGACGTCGCGGTTGTAAAGGTGGCGCCATTCGCTGTTGCGCCCCTGGCGCCGTTCCGCGGGCGCGGGCGGCTGCGACGGATCGCCCTGCGACCACGCGAGAATGTCGTAGTGATAGAACTGCTTGGACCAGAGCAGACCGGCGTAGCCCTGCCTGACGATGGCCGCGTCCTCGCGGGTGGGGCTGGACGATCGCGCGGCATAAAAGGCGTCAGCCTCCGCGATACGGGCCGCGATGACGGCGTCGAAATCAGCAAAGCCCGCCACGTCCTCGAGGCGCTGGCGCCCTCCCCCCGGCACGGCGGTCAGACGCAGGCGCAGGATCGTCTCGCCGCCTGCGGGCACGTCCAGGCGGTACCAGGCTGCCGCCTTGGTCCCCGTCTCGGCGGGATTGACCGCGTCCCGCCGGCCACGCACGACGTGATCGTGAAAGGCATCCTTCACGTAGCGGCTCGAGTTGGCGAAGCCGAACAGGCGCTGCTGGTTGGTCTCGTTGTCGGTGAACAGCCAGCGCGCGGGCCCCTGCGCGCGCAACACGAAATCGCCGAGCCCCAGATGGCGCGCCAACAACGCGTCGTCACCGGCGCGGGCAATCTGCGGCTTTTGCCCGTAGCCCTCGCCGCTGCGGCCCCACGACCAGACGTTGCGAAACCAGAGGGTCGGCAGGACGTGCAGCGGGGCCGCCTCTGGACCCCGATTGGCGATGGTGATGCGGATGAGCAGGTCTTCCGGGCTCGCCTTGGCGTATTCGATGCCGACGTCGAAATAACGCGATTCTGCGAAGATCCCCGTGTCGCTCAGCTCGTACTCAGGCTGCGACCGCCCTCGGCGGCGGTTCTCGTCGAGAAGCTCGGCGTAGGGGAACGGGCGCTGCGGGTACTTGTAGAGCGCCTTGGCGTAGGAATGGGTCGGCGTCGAATCGAGGTAGTAGTAGAGCTCCTTGACGTCTTCGCCGTGATTGCCTTCGGGGCCCGACAGACCGAAGAGGCGTTCCTTCAGAATCGGATCGCGTTCGTTCCAGAGCGCCAGCGCAAAGCAGAGCCGACCCTGGCGGTCGCAGAAGCCGAGCAGGCCGTCTTCGCCCCAGCGGTAGGCGCGGCTGCGCGCGTGATCGTGAGGGAAGTACTCCCAACAGGTTCCGTCGGGCGAGTAGTCCTCTCTGACCGTGCCCCACTGCCGCTCGGCGAGGTAGGGCCCGAACCGCTTCCAGTTGCGCTGCCGCTGGTTGTCCTCGTCGAGGCGCTGGCTCTCGGGATCACGCCGGGTCACGCTGCGCAGTGTTGCCGGGATGAGCCGGGCCGGCAACTATCGACCTTGCGCGTGATTGACCCAGCCGTCGGGCGAGGTGAGACTTGCAACACGCCCCGTCTTCCAACAAAGGAGCGCGCATGCGATCGCCGCGACTGGGACTGATTCTCGCGACGTGGACTCTCTCGATTGGATCCCTCGCCTGCAGTGACAGCAAACCCGCCACCCCCACGCAGCAAGCCGGAGCCTCCGGCGCGGGTGCCGGGGGAGCCGGGGGCGGTCAAGGAGGCGGGGGCGGCGTGGCGCAAGGTGGTGCCGGTGGCGGGGGCGCCATCGACAGCGGCATCCGCGAAGTCATGATCCCACCGGCCAGCGCCTGCAGCGTGCCCTGTGTGGCCAACCTGACCCGCGACTGCGTGCCGATGGGCATGTGCACCGAACAGACCACAGGCTTCGCCAACAGCAATCGTTGCTACACCAACCAGGTGAAGATCATCACCGCCATCGTGCCGGCGGCACCACCCATGCCGACCGTGCTGGGCATGACCACGAAGAAACCCGACGGCAGCGTCTGCTACACCATCGACGCGCAGATCGCCGGGGCCGCCATCATGATGACGTTCAAGAACAGCGCCGGCGTGGCGGTGGGCACCGGAACTTACGACATCGGCACCATGCAGCCTTCGATCACCTGCGACGGGCAGACCTACGCCCCCGCGCAGGTCGCAAGCTGCGCCGGCGTCTTGCAATTGCCAGCGGTGCCTGGCATCCCCGGCTCGGGCGGGAACTGCCAACCCGGCACCTGCGCGCCCTAGCCATTCATCGACATGCCTTGCCCCAAGGCGCCGCCATGCCGTTGTCGGGCTGGCGCCGGAGCGGCCGGGGCGCCATGATCCTCGCCGCATGAACAAGACGTTCGGCAATGCGGAGACCGATCTCGCCGCCTATGTCTTCGCCCGGTACCAACCGGAAGACCCCTTGTTACGCGACATACGCGAACGGTCGGCGGCGGCCGGGTTGCCGGAGATCCAGGTGGCGCCCCTCGACGGACGCCACCTCGAGCTGCTCGTCCGCCTCAGCAAGGCGAGCAAGGTGGTCGAGATCGGAACCCTCGGCGGCTACTCCGGTGTCTCGATCGCGCGTGGCCTGTCGCCCGGCGGTGTTCTGCACACGATCGAGATCGATCCGCGGCACGCCGAGGTGGCCGCCGAGACCTTCGCGCGGGCGGGCGTGGCGGATCGCATTCGCCAGTGGATAGGTCCTGCGCTCGAGGTGCTGCCAAAGCTGAGTCCGGAGGGCCCATTCGACTTCTGCTTCATCGACGCCGCCAAAAGTGAGTACCCGAACTACCTCGACTGGGCCGCGGCGAACCTCGCTCCCGGCGGCGTCGTCGTCGGCGACAACGCGTTCCTCTTCGGGCAGCTGCCGCGGGCGCTCTCGCCCAATCCGCCCGCCGAGGTGAGTCCGATGGACGCCTTTCACAGCCGCCTGGCCGGGCCCGAATTCCGCAGCTCGGTCTTCCCAACCGGCGAAGGGCTCGCAGTCGGCGTGAAGCTCTGACCGGCGCCGGTGGCGCCGGCCCGACGCGGCCGCGGCCGTGGCCCGGCGACCGTTCGAGACTCGCCCGACGATTGTCCGACGATTGCTGACGTAGGCGCTCGAGCCGTACGCCGTTCCCCCTGGCGCCGCAGAAGTTCATGTCGCAGGTTTGGCCTCGGTGAGAAAGTTCGTCGCGCCCGGGCTCGCACTCGGCCTCTTCGTCGACCTGGTCATGGCGCTGGTCTTCGCCTTCGGCCTCGGCGGATCGGCGCGCGCTCTGGGCAGCCCGCCCGCCGGTGTCTCGCAAGCGACGTTGGTGGTCTACCCGCAGTCGGGCTGGAAGGCGTGGGAAGTCGGCGGTGCCGCGGTTCCTGCCATCTGGCTGCACGGCTACGGGTCGAACGCGCGCGAATGGTTCCCGTTCGTCGAGACCATCCGGTTGCCGCGCGGTGGACGCTTCATCTTTCCCGAGGGGATCGAGGCGACTGTCCCCCCGCACGGCCCGGCGAACGGCCGCGCCTGGTGGCAGCTCGAGCTCGACAGCTATGTGGCGCCGGGCGTGAACGCGCCTGACATGTCCAGCTCGCGACCAGTGGGTCTGGGGCGCGCGTCGGCCGGCCTGCTCGTCTTCGTGCGGGAGATGCAGAAGCGGCTGCGTACGCCAGCATCGGGCGGCATCATCCTGGGTGGTTTCTCGCAAGGGGCGATGGTTGCCTCCGAGACCGCCTTCCGTTCCGACGTGCGACTGCGCGCGCTGGTGCTGCTCTCGGGCACCATCGTCGACGAGCCGAGCTGGACGGGATCCATGGCAAAACGCCGCGGCCTTCCCGTCTTCATCGCCCATGGCCGCAAGGACGGCATCCTCCCTTTCGCGGCCAGCCAACGCCTCGCCGATCGCATGCGGCAAAGCGGGCTGGCGGTGACCTTCGTCCCCTTCGACGGCGGCCACGAAATCCCCGCCGACGTCGTTGTGAAACTCAACGATTTTCTGGCGCGAATCTAACCGCGGTCAGCGACTCCCGATTTCTCTACGTGTCCGTCGCCCACCCCCGTCACTGCAGCCAGAAGCCCGCCACCTTCTTGTCCTTGATCACGATGCGGGCGAGCACGTCGTCCTTGCCGTCGACGAACTCCAGCTTCCAGACGTGGGTGGCGGCGCCTGCCTGGCGAAGCTTGGCCAGGTGTTTGGCCTTCCAGCCGCCTTTGAGCCGCGGCGCAATTTGACTGGCGACGCCTTCGAAGTTCTGTCGCGACAGCGCGGTCTTGAAGACCGGATCCGCCTCGGCGAGGAAATCCTCGTAGGCGTCGGTCTTGATCGCATCCAGCATCACCGCCAGCAACTTTTCCGGCGGGTCCTGGACGACGTCAGCTCGGGCGGCTGTCGTCAGCGTCATGACGGTGAGCGCCCCTCCGATCACGATCCGTACCAAGCGGACGAGGCGGGCGAGACGGGGCAGGTGAGAATGCGGCGCGAAGATGTCGTACATGGGATCTCCTGTTGGTTGGAAAAGCGATCATTGCAGGAAAAAGCCGACCACCTTGTCGTCGGCCAGAGACAGCGACGCGAGCAGATCGTCGCCGCCATTTCGGAACGTGAGCTTCCAGATGAAGGTCGTGTGGCCTTCTCGACGCAGAGGTCCCAGCGATTCGAGATCGAACCCGGCTCGCAATCGCGGCGCCAGATCCTTGGCGAGGGCGGTGAGGTCGTGGCGAAAGAAGCGCGCCTTGAACAGCCCCTCTGCGTGGTCCAAGAAGCGATCGTAGTCGCTGTTGCTGATCGCCTGCAGCATGTGGCGAAGCACACCGTCGGCGATGATCTGATCTTCGCTGGAGGCAGCGACCGGTGCGGCCACCGCGAAACGAGGCGGCGAGCCAGCCGTGTTGCCGATCGGGCGGGCAGAGCCGATCGAGCCAGCGGCCCGTTCCCGCGCTGAGGGCGCTGTCGACGACGAGCGATCCTTGCCACGCCCGCTCACGAACGCGACAGTCGCCATCACCACGACCACCGCGACGAGCCCGAGCCAGAGCCCTCCGCGCCCGACCATGCGTCGCGACCCGGCCACGAGCCCGGCCGCGGCCGGTTGGGTCGCCGTCAGCGACGCCAGGTTCGATGAAGCCGCGGAAGCTGCGACCAGGCTCGCGGGCGCCGTTGTACCGCCAGTGATCCCAGACGCCTCGACCGTGGGAAGGGCAGCCGGCCCACCGATGAGCGGCGTGAGCGCACGCTGCCAGCGCGCACGATCGCCCTCGTTCCTGCGATCCAGCTCGGCCCTCACCCGATCGAGCCCCTCTTTGAGCCGCCATCGCACGGTTCCCGCGGGGATGCCGAGTCGCCCGGCCAGCCCCACCAGCGGCTCGCCATCGAAGAAGTGGGCCACCAGCGTCGTGCGATAAGGCTCGGTAAGCCCCGCTACCACCTCGGCGACCATGCGGTGAATCTCGAGCTCGGCAACCAGCTCCTCAGGATCGGACGAGGTCGACGGCCCGGCACCCAGCACCCCGGCCACGGCCGCGGGATCTTCCATCGCCCCCACTTCGCGCTTGCGCCGCCGACTCTCGCCTCGGCGCAGATTGAGCGCCTGGTTGCGCGCCACCTCCGCCAGCCAGGGGCGAGCATTGCGGTCAGCGGTCGGCGGCTTTTGCCAGGCCGCCACCCAGGTCCCCTGTACGACGTCGTCAGCGACGTCGGCATCGCGCACCAGCGAGATCGCAAGGCGGCGCAGCCACGCGGCGTGGGTCAGCAGGGCAGGCAGGTCGGCCGTTTCACTCACCATGCCCATCCCACACCGCCGCGCGGGGGCGCGTTGGAAAAAAGATCAGTGACCGCTATTTGCGGATGACGCCCGGCGGCCGAGGGCGGTGCTGCCCGCTAGGCCGAGCTCGCTGCCGGCGCTCGCCCTCCCCAAGGCCAGGGGTCACGAGCGGGGTGAGCGCCCGTCGAAACGGCCTGCTGCCCTGGTTTACCGCGGGACCACCGCGATGCACCGGCGGCCGAGCGCGTCCATGCGCGGTTACGGGTTCGCCAGCAGCTCGGCGCCGAGCTTTCCGCCGCCCATGGCTCCCGGCAGCGTGCGCTCCCATTTGAGCACCCGCTTGCCGCCCGCCTTTTCGATCCAGACCGTGGCCGCCCCGTCGCCCGGCTCCTCGGGCGTGATCTGCACCCGCCACGCCGCGAACGTGCCGGCGGGGATCTTCACGTCTTCGCTCCCGGCCACGGTCACTGCGTGCTTCTTGGCCTTGCCGCCTACGATCTCGAAGCTCTGGATCTGCGACCGGTAGCCATCGGCCAGCGGCAACGTCGCCAGCGCCAGGTGCAGCGGCGCCCCATCGGAGAGCACGGCGCCGTCGACCTTGGCCTTGATCGGCATCTCCTGGCCGACCGCCTTCATCTTGCCGCTCACCTCGGTGGCAGTGAAGGCCAGCTCGATGCTGGTCGCCCCCTGCTTGACCATGCGATCGACCGGCATGAGCGTCTTGCGATCGACCAGCGTCTTGTCACTCCCGGTGCCGAGCGACGTCTTGCTCTCTTCCGCGATCGACCAGACCGGCTTGCCCTCGTGACGCGCGCTCGCGATGGTCAACGTCGAGGTTCCCTCGATCGGTTTG
The DNA here is from genome assembly GCA_031398585.1 of Myxococcales bacterium. Lineage (GTDB taxonomy): Bacteria > Myxococcota_A > Polyangia > Fen-1088 > Fen-1088 > JANNNO01. The sequence goes on from JANNNO010000475.1 coordinate 11,590, forward strand.
CCCATCGTCTCGCCCTTGAACGCGTAACGGAACTTGGCCGGCTTCAAGCTGGCTCCCGTGAAGGTCGCCGCCGCAGTGGCCACGGGTGCCGCCACAACTGGCTTCAGTGCGACTTTCTGCACGTTCATGGTCAGGCCAGCCAGACGCTGCGCCACCGGAGGCGCCATGCCCTGCTGAGCGCGTCCCCCCAGATGTTTGGCCAGGAACGCCTCGATGGCGGCGAACATCGCCAGACGATTCTCCTGCCCGCGGAACCCGTGGCCTTCATCGGCGGCCACGAGGTACTCCACCGGGCGCCCGGCGTCCCGCATCGCCACGACGATCTGGTCGGATTCGGCTTGTTTCACCCGCGGATCGTTGGCGCCCTGAATGACCAGCAACGGCGCCTTGATGTTCTTAGCGAAGTTGAGCGGCGACTGCGCCTCGAGCATCTTTCGCTCGGTCGGATCGTCGATGTCGCCCACGCGCACCGCAAAGAGCTTCTTCAACGGCGCCCAGTAAGGCGGTATGGAAGCCAGCAGCGTCGGGATGCTGGAGGGCCCGACGATGTCGACGCCCGCCGCATAGACGTCAGGCGTGAAGGCGAGACCCGCTAGCGTCGCGTAGCCACCGTACGAGCCGCCGAGGATCGCGATCTTCTTGCCGTCGGCGATGCCCTCGGCCGCCAGCCACTTGGCCGCGTCGGTCAGGTCATGCTGCATGGTCCCGGTTCCCCACTGCTTGTTGCCGAGGTTGAGGAACTTCTTTCCGTAGTTGGTCGACCCGCGAAAGTTCGGCTGCAGGACCGCGTACCCACGGTTGGCGAGGAACTGCGCCATCGGATCGTAACCCCAGGTGTCGCGCGCCCAGGGCCCCCCGTGGGGGTTGATGATGGTCGGCAGGTTCTTGCCGTCGGAGCCCTTGGGTACCGTCAGGTAAGCCGGGATGGAGACGCCGTCGCGCGCGGTGTAGCGCACCGGCTTCATAGCGGCCAGGTGCTCGACGGGCAACTTGGGGCGGGGGCGATAGAGCAGGTCCACGCGGCCAGCAGCACGGTCGTAGAGGTAGACGGCTCCCGGATCCCGATCCGAGGTGATCGCGACCAGCCGGTAGCGCTCGTCATCGGTCGCCGAGATGAACGAGATGTCGCCGTCGGGCAGCGACTTCTTGATGATGTCGTAGTCGCGCTGGAACTGACCGTCGCGCGGGTAGATCCGCTCGCGATCGCCTTCGTAGACGGTCGCCACCAGCTCCTCGGTGACGTCGGAGAAGACCACGCCGCCGAAGTCGACCTGCTTTTCCGGGTCCGATTCAATCAGCTCTTCTTTGCGCGAGGCCGGGTCGAACAGCACCAGCTGCGACAGATCGGTGTCGGGCCCTTTGTTCGTCGTCATATAGACGCGGCGGCCGTCCTTGTGAAAGCGGAACGCCCCACACTCTTCCAGCTGGCTGCACTCGTAGACCCGGCTGAGCTTGTTGCCATCGATGCGCAGAAGCTCGGTGCCGCCGTCGGGGGTCAGTCGCTGCGCTAGCCGCAGTTTGCCGGTGTAGTCGACCGTCCACCCGACGATGCTGGCCTCGTTCTTGAACATCAACTCGCGCTTGCCGGTGGCGATGTCGAGCCGATAGACGTCATGCATCTTCGGATCGCGATCGTTGAGCGCAACAATCAATTTGCCCGGCAGTGGCTCGGGCACGTCGATGATCTGCGCGCGCACGTCTTTGTAGGGCGTGAGATCGCGCGCCACCGGCACCCCGGTCGCGGCCTCGGCCGGCGCCGCGGGGTCCACGGCATAGATGCGATAGTTTTCGTCGCCGCCCTTGTCCTGCACGTAAAGCACGTACTTGCTGTCCTCGGTCCAGAAGTAGCCGCCCACGGGACGTTTGGTGTCCGCCGTGATCGGCCGCGCCGCCTCGAACGGCTGCTCCCGCTGCTTGACCCAGACGTTGAGCACGCCTTTGTAGGGCCTACGGAAAGTGATGTACTTGCCGTCAGGAGAGATCTGCCCGCCCGAGATCTCGGGATCCTCGAAGAAGATCTCGCGCTCGATGAGCGGTGGCAGCTTCGCGTTGCGCTCGGCCGCAGCGACCGCCGCACTGGCTGCCGGGTTGGCGGCCGGCTGCGCGCCGCCACCGGCACACCCAATCAGCGCCAACACCCCCATGCACTTGCCGACGAGTCCTGGGCCCAGATTCACGAACCGCGCTTGCCTCGTCATGGTGACCTCCCGAAGAAGGCCCGTAGGCTAACAGCCCCGCCAGTTTTTCTCGCCCCCGACCTGGCCCCCCACATGTAGGCCCCGCCCGCGGCGGAGCGGCGACTCAACAGCCGTCCCGCATACCCGGATGCTACGCTGGGCGAATGTCGAGCGATTCCCCCACGACAACGTCGAACGTGGACATATCGCTCATCGACTTCACGCTCTCGATGACCGTGCGTGAGCGCCTCCTCTTGAACGATCGCACCATTCGAACCGCTCTTGACCTACGCGCGGGCTTCGCAGAGCTCAACGCCTCATCGCCCCATGCAGCGGTTGAACCGCTGCCACCCGGGCGTGCGGCTAGACGAAGTCGCGGCGGCGGAAGATGAACATCGCCAGCAGCAGAACGGCGATCGAGTAGCCGAATCCGTAAGCTGACGTCCAGCCGAGGTAGCGGGCGCCGACGAACTCGCCGTGCACGGAGACCGTCTCGGCGCCGACGATGGCGCCCGAGGGATAAAACAGGTGGAGGTTGGGCAAGACGGTCACGGCCGCTTCCAGCACCCGCTTGGCCGCCACGTCCATCTTGCCCGCCAGCGCCTGGATGTCGGGCACCGAGCGGCCGACGATGAAGACGCCGAGCGAGAAGAAGCCCGAGAGGAAGGGGCTCGAGAAGGACGAAAAGAGCACGGCGATCGACGTGACCACGACGACGTTCACGTAGAGCAACCAGAGCGCCTTCCAAAGCGGCGCATCGAACGAGGCGCCCTGGATCGCCAGCGTGCCCGCCAGCACGAGACCCATCACGGCCACCTGCACCGCCAGGGTCAGCAGCATGCCGAGCCACTTGCCGAGCACGAACTCCCAGCGGTGAATCGGCTTGGGCAGAATCGTGTAGACGGTCTTGAGGTCGAGTTCCTTGTAGAGAAGGTTCACGCCCACGAAGATCGCGATGATCACGCCGAAGACGTCGATGCCGAAAAGGCCGATGTCGCGGGTCATGCGAATCTCTTCGTGCAACGAAAGCCGCCCCACCGCGACCGCCGACATGATGATCAGGACGGCGAAGAAGAGCAGGCTGTAGAGGATCTTGTTCCTCACCGCCTCGCGGAACGTGTTGCGCGTGATCGCCCAGACCCGCCTCATGCCGCCCCCTTGCCCGCCGCGCCCGTCGGCGTGGGCGCGCCCACAATCGACCCCGCAGCTGCGGCCGCCGGCGCGGCATCGGATCCCGCTTCGGCGCCACCGCCCCCATCCGAGGATCGCGCCGAGGGTCCGCCCGAAGAGGCCTGCCGGATGAAGAGGTCTTCCAGCGACTCTCGCCGTGGCGTCACCGCCACCACGCGCGCACCTGCCGCGAGGGCCGCCCGCAAGAAGAGCTCGACGTCGGCATCGGCGCCCAGCTCGAACGCCACCCCGTCGGGCGTCTGCCGCACACGTGCCCCCGGCGGCGCATCGGGCAGAGGGCCCGCACCCGCCAGCAAGACGATCTCCGTCGCCACGACCCGCGCCGAGAGCAACTGACTGAGCGGCCCCACGCTGCGGGTGTGGCCGGCGAAGACCATCGCCACGCGATCGCAGGTCATCTCGACGTCGGGCAGGATGTGCGTCGAATAGAAGACGGTTCGCCCCTCGCCCTTGAGCTCGAGGATGAGGTCGCGGATCTCCTTGCGCCCCAGCGGATCGAGGCCGGTCATCGGCTCGTCGAGCACGACCAGCTCGGGATCGCCCATCAGCGCCTGCGCGATGCCCACCCGTTGCAACATGCCCTTGCTGAACTTTCGCAGAGGCCGCCCGCGCGCGTGGTCGAGCCCGACCCGGCCCAGCAGGCGACTCGCGCGCGCTCGCCGTTCGGCCCGCGGCACGTCCGACAGAGCCCCCGCCAGATCCAGGAACTCCTCCGGTGTCAGGTAGTCGTAGAAATACGGCGTCTCGGGCAAGTAGCCCAGGCGCCGCTTGGCCGAGAGACTCGGCACCGGTTGCCCCAGCACCTCGGCCTGCCCTGCCGTCGGGAAGATGAGCCCCATCAACATCTTCAACGACGTCGTCTTGCCCGCGCCGTTGGGCCCGAGAAAGCCGAAGACCTCGCCGCGCGTGACCTCGAAGCTGACGTCTTTGACCGCCTCGATGCGCTTGCGCCAAAAGCCGAGGTGGAAGGTCTTGCGCAGGTGCGAGGCGCGCATCACGACGTCGGACATCGGTCTCCTACTCGGTCTTGCGGCGCGTCTCCGCTTGCCCCGCTCACAGCCCCAGGTGGTGCCGGTACCAGTAGACCGTGCGCAAGAGGCCCTCTTCGAGATCCACGCGCGGCCGGTAGGAGAGCAGCTCGCGCGCTTTTTCGATGTTGGGAATGCGCAGCTCGACGTCGGCCTGGTCGCGGTGCACGTACTCGAGCCGTGATCCGCTCGACGACAGCCGAATGATCTCGCGCGCCAGGCTGTGAATCGTCAGCGTGGATCGCGGGTTGCCAATGTTGAAGGCGTGCCCGACCGCAGCGTCCTTGGTCAGCGCCATCAAGATGCCGTCGACGATGTCGTCGACGTAGCACCAGGCGCGGATCTGAGAGCCGTCGTTGTGGATCTGCAGCGGCTCGCCCTTGAGCGCCTTGACGATGAAGTGGTGAACCGCGCCTTCGCCGACCTGTCGCGGGCCGTAGATGTTGAACGGCCGGATCGACACGGTGGGAAGCTCGTATTGCTTCCAGTAGTTCATCGCCAGATGCTCGGTGGCGAGTTTGGCGACCGCATAGGTCCAGCGTGCCTCGCCGACCGCGCCGAGGGTGGTCGCGTCCCACTCGGTCACGTTGAAGGCGTAGCGACCGAAGACCTCGCTGGTGGAAAAGTCGATCACCCGCTTGACCCCGCCCATAGCGGTCGCAGCCTCGAGCACGTTCATCGTGCCGACCATCGAGACCCGCATCGTGAGCACGGGGTTTTTCAGCTCCGTGTCCACGCCCGCGATCGACGCGAGGTGAATCACGAGATCACAGCCATCGATGGCCCGCTCGACCGACGCCTTGTCGGTGACATCGCCCTCGATGAGGGTCATGTTGGGGTGCTTGTCCAGCCCCGCGGTCGCCAGTGCGTTCCTGCGGAGCGTGTCGAGCACGACGATCTTGTTGTTCGGCAGGAGCCTCTCGGCGAGGTGCGAGCCGATGAACCCTGCCCCCCCCGTGAGAAGGAGTCTGCGACCTTGAATGGGCTGGAGTACGACGTCCGACATGGAGCAAGTGCCTTCGATATCTTATTCTCTTTTCGGCCTTGCTGGCCTCCGACATGAGCGCCTCTTTCGACTTTCCCAAATCCGACTCCTCCTTTTCGGCACGACAGCGCCGGCTCGGCGTTCTGCAACCGCTCTTCTCCCTGCGCACCACACGTGGCTGGGGCGTCGGCGAGATCGGCGACATCGCGCGTTTCGCCCGCTGGGCCGGCAGTGCCGGCATCTCGGTGTTGCAACTGCTGCCGGTCAGCGAGTTGACCGAAGGTGAGAGCAGCCCCTACTCGGCCGCCACCGCCTTCGCGCTCGATCCGGTCTACCTGTCACTCGACGACGTCGAGGACTTCGTTGCTTCGGGGGGGCGGGCTGGCCTCGGCGCCGGTGAAGCCACGCATCTCGATCGGCTCGCCACCACCACCGCTGTCGACTGGCCGGTGGTGCGCGGCCTCAAACAACGGGCGATCGAACGCGCCTTCGCCTGGTTTGAGGAGCACGAGTGGCAGACCGGCAGCGCCCGCCGCCGCGAGCTCGAGGCCTTCATCGAGCTGCACCGGGCGTGGCTGCCGGACTACGCGCTCTTTCGTGCGGTTCACGACGTTCGCCAGCGGGCTTGGTGGGATTGGCCGAGGGGGCTCAAGGACCGCGACCCCGCCGCGCTGGCGGCCGCCCGCAGCGAGCACGAACGCGCGATCCTCCGCCGCTGCTGGGTGGAATGGCAGCTCGACCGGCAATGGACCGCCGCTCGGCAGGCCGCGCGATCGTTCGGCGTCGCCCTCAAAGGCGACCTGCCCTTCATGGTCGCCGGCGACTCGGCCGACGTCTGGGCCCACGCCGGGCAGTTTCGTCTCGACCGCCGGGTCGGCACCCCGCCCGACGCCTTTTCCGCCACCGGCCAGGACTGGGGGCTTCCCGCTTACGACTGGGCCGCGATGACCAAGGCGGGATTCCCGTGGATGAACGATCGGGCCGCGCGCGCCGGTGCGCTCTTCGACCTGTTCCGGGTCGACCACGTCATTGGCCTCTTTCGCACCTACAGCCGATCGGTCACCCAACCTGACGACGCCGGGTTTTCACCCGAGAACGAAGCCGACCAGATCGCGCTCGGCAACACCGTGCTGGATATCTTCAAGAAGCACGGTGAGGTCGTCGCCGAGGACCTCGGCTTCGTGCCGCCGTTCCTGCCGGCCGCGCTCGAGCGACGCGAGATCCCCGGCTACCGCGTCCTGCGCTGGGAAAAGGACGCCGACGGCGCCTTCCGCGATCCGGCTCGGTATCCCACATTGTCGGTGGCCACCACGGGTACCCACGACGTCGAGCCCATCGCCACCTGGTACGAGGCGATGGACGGGGACGAGCGCCGCCAGCTGCACCGCCTGTTTGCCGGCGTCCCCGCGGAAAAGAGTCCACGGGACGGGTCCGCGGCAGTCTTCACCGACGAGGTGAGGGATCAGATTCTCACCGCCGTCATGCGCGCCGAATCGGAGCTCTGCGTGCTGCCGTTTCAAGATCTCTTTGGTCAGCGCGATCGCATCAACCTGCCGGGAACGGTGGCCGCCACCAACTGGACCGTCCGGATGCCAGCGGGACTCGAAGCGCTGGAACACGATGGTGAGGCGCGCACCCGATTGCGGCGGCTGGCCGTGACCACGGAAAGATGGCAAAGCGAATCGTGAAAGCGCCTCAGTCGGTGTAATGATGAAGCGCATGGGAGGAGGTTCACCCCGGTTTCGCCGCGACCTCACCGCCAACCCGGTGGAAGCGGACGGCGTCGTCTATGTAGAGGTCACCGACCGTCGGTCGGGTCAGACGTTTCGGTTCTACGATTTCGAGTACACCGTCGCGCAAGCACTCGACGGGCGCCCGCTCGAGATCGTCGCCGACGATCTGCGTGCGCATCACGAGCTCGAGCTCACGCCCACACAACTGAGCTCGTTCGGCGAACAGCTCGGCGCGCTGGGATTTCTCGACGATGACGGTGGCCGCGCACCGACGGCGCACCCGCAGTCGCTGGCACCCGCCGACCTCGGCACCCTCGACGATCTTCCTGCCTTCTTTCCCCCTCTCGAGGCTGACGAGGCGGGAGACTTCTCCGGTCCGGTGATAGGTGCGCGCGAAGCGAAAGCCACGGGCGCTCACGGCGGCAGCCCTGGTATCGAGCAGGCGGAGAAGACGCCTCCCCCGCCCGTGGTGACCCGCGCGCAGCTCGAACGCGACGATGCGGATCCCTCGCACGAGTTCGATGCCAACGCCGCTCCGACCCGATTCGTCCCGCTTCCCACCCCCGCGGGCGGCGCCGACGCGATCGATGACGACTTTTTTGCGCCAGGATCTCGCGCAGCCGCCGCGGACCCAGCGGTCTCACGGCAAAGCGATTCGCCGACCGCGCCCGAGCCGACCACGACGGCCGCGACGGCAACGCCCCCCGCGACGGCTGCAGGGGCCGCCAGCGCGCCTGAGCCCACGACCGCGGCGACGGCCACCGCCGCCGCCGAATCGGAGCCCAAGGCCGGCGCGATCCCGGAGGCCGCTGCGGTTCGCAACGATCCCACACTGACCAAGTTCCCACCCGAGCTGCTGCCGCCGACCGCCTCGGCAGCGACCGCGAACGCCTCGCCCGCGACCGTCGTACCAACACCTCCCGGAACGGCAGGGATCGCGCCGGCTTCCGACGATCCCTTCGAAGACGGCCTTAAACTCGACGATAGCGATCTGCCGGAAGCGGCGACCGCCCCTCCCGACGGTCTTTTCGTGACGCCGGGAGCGGGACGCACGCCGCCGCCGCTGCAAAAGACGCCGCCACCCTTCATGCATCTGACTTCGTCGAAGACGCCAGCGCCGTTTCCGCGCACGCTGGCCGGCCTCGACGCCCATACCCCACCCCCCGCGGCGCTGGACACTGGGGGGGCTGCTGCCTCCGCCGCCCGCGGTGATGCTGGTGGCCGCGTCGTCCCGGCCGGCGGGCCGGCTTCCCCCTTTCCTGCCGCGATCTCGGCGGAGTTCCCTGGCTTCGGCGATCTTCCCGCGGCCGTGGCGAGCAAGACTTTCGACAGCCCCACCGGCAGCAGCGCGCCGAGTCCGGCGGCCGAGGCAGCAGCCGCCGCCGCCAGTACGCCCCCGATCGCCAGCGCGTCGCCGGCCGCCGCCGATGGCGACAGGCCGGGTGCCGGCGCGGCCAACGCCGCCGACGTGTTTCTCCCCATCTCCGATGGCACCGCGGGCCCACCGGAATCGACCCTCGCGGACTTCGCGCATCCCAGCGACGCCGACAAGACCTCGCATGGTCACGACCGGGCGGGCGATCTGCCGGCCGACGGTGTCGTGCCGCTAGCGCCGTTCGATCCCGCGCCGTCGGCGCCGCACGCCGCAGCCGAGGATGAGGCCGCTCACGACGCAAGGGAGGCGATCACACCGCGCGCTTCACGCCCCGACAAGGAGCGCAGCGAGAAGCCAACGCAGAAGTTGCGAGCGGTCAGCGGACCGCCGGCCGATCACGCGCAAGCGCCCTTCGCGGCTTCAGGTCGGATCGATGCGCCCGACGTCGCCCTCTCCGAGGCGCCTCCCAAACGATCCACCAACCGGCGCACCCTGATCGCCTACGGCCTGCTCGCCACCGCCGCCGCGCTGGTGGTGGCCGGCATGTTCTACAAATTCATGGCCTCGAGCGAGCCGCCCGCCGTGGCGGTGCGCACGATGGTGCCGCAACCGACGACCATCTACCGCTACTTCGACGCCCGCGGGGTCGTGGCCCGCGGCAAGAGCACGCCCATCGCGTTTGCCATCGACGGCAAGGTCGCCGAGATCCTTGCGGTCGGCGCGAAATACGCCGCCGGTGAACAGCTCGCTCTGCTCGAGAGCGGCAAACGCTTCGCCGGCGATCTGCAGCGGGCAAAAGAGCGCCTCGCGCATTACGAGGGTCTGCGGGAGAAGTACACCGCGGAGAACAATCGCCCCGAGCTTCGCCAGGCTGAACTGAAGATCGTCGAGAAGAAGCGGCTCATCGCCGAAGCGCAGGAGAGCCTGGGTCAGCACGCGCTGCTGGCCAACGACGCGGGCGAGGTCGGCGAGGTGATGGCGGCGGTCGGCGACGCGGTCAAGTCCGGCCAGCCGGTGATGCGCGGCAAGGGAAACGCGTGGCAAGCCACCTTCGAGCTGCCTCGCGAGCAGGCCGACAAGGCCCGTCAGCTGGGCTTTTGTCGAGTCGAGCTCGGCGGGACCGGCGACGTCGCTGCGGAAAAGCCGCTGGAATGCAGCCTCGCGGCCACCGGCGGCGACGAGACCCACGTCGTCATCGAGCTCCCCAACGATCCGACCGTGACAGAAGGCAAGGCCGCACGGCTCGCGCGCGACCGCCTCGATGCGGTCTTCGGGGTGCCCGCCTCGGCCCTGGTACGCGTCGGCGACTCCGACCGACTCTACGTCGTGGGACCGACCGGACGCGCCGAGCTGCGTGTGGTCGCCGTTGCCGACAAAGCCGGCGATCAAGCGATCGTCACTCAGGGCATCGACGTCGGCGATCGCGTGATCGTCACTCCGCCCCCGGGCCTACGCCACGACACCCGCGTGCTGATCTCCGAACGCCGCCCCTGAGCGATCCGAGACACCGACGGGCCGCCAGGCGGGAGACGGGCGCCAGAAGCGCAGCGGTCAGACCGCCTTGACGCTCTTTACCTTCAAACGAGGCCCGGTCATCGTGAAGGAGAGAGCCCCTCGGTCGACCTGGCCTTCGATCTCGACCTCGGCGCCTTCGCGCGCAAGGAGCGGATCGGACCCGTCGAGCTCGTAGATCTCACCTGCCTCGGTCTGGAGCTGGAACAGCCCCCCCTCGAGCAGGCTCTTCTTGATCGTGCCGCGCCATTTGCTCATGACCTTCTTATCGTAGCAGCGTCCTGCCCCGCCCGCCCGCGCGCTGCGCCTGCTGCCCGAGGCGGCGATCTCAATTCTCGCGACCTTTGGGATCGTACTGGCAGCCGGCCACGTTCAGCTCGGGCTCGAAGGCGCGGCCTTTGTAGAGGTAGTGGTAGCGGGCGTAGATCGCGAGCAGCTTCTTCATGTATTCGCGCGTCTGCTCGTAGGTGACGAGCTCGATGAAGTCGTCGAGCTGGCGCTTGCCGTTGCTGTCGCAAAAACGCGCCAACGCACGCCCGCCAGCGTTGTAAGCCCCCGCGGCCAGCGCGATGTCACCGCGGAACTTGCTCGCCAGCAACCCGGTGTAGCGGGCACCCAGACGGATCGAGACCGGCGGCAAAAAGAGCTCTTCGTCGGAGAACGTCTGGCCAATCTCGGCCGCCAGCTCGGCGCCTCGCTCGGGCAACATCTGCATCAGGCCGCGCGCGTCGGCGTAGGAGACCTCCGTCGGCAGATAGGCGCTCTCCTTTTGCATGATGGAGAGCACCATGAACTCCGGGTTGTCTTCCAGAGGGCTTGTCCGGTCGACGATCTCGGCAAACGCGCGGGGATAGGCCGCGGTCCAGAAGGTTCGCGCGCTCCCCTCGGGCGCCGATGCGAGGGCGGCATCGCCGTACGCGTCGGCGAGCTGATAGGCGCGGCGAAATCCCCCCGTGCGCGCATAACGATCGAGAAGCCAGGGCAGCGCTCGCTCTTTGCCCCGCCGGCGCATGAAATCGCGCTCGCCCCGAGCCAGCTCGATGCTCGCTTCGCGCGACAGGCCCCCGGCGTCGAGCTCGTCGACCCGGGCGATCAGCGCATCCGGCGCTCCCGTCGGCGCTGGCAGCTGCCCGGTCCACGCCGGCAGCGACAACGGCAACGGCTGACCGCTGGCGCGCAGACGTACACGCGCAAGCATGCCGTAGTAGGAAAACGGCGCCTGCCGCGCGAGTCCCTCCCAGAGGCCACGCGCTTCGGCCTCGCGGCCGCGCACCAGCATGAGCGCACGACCACGATAGAAAGTGGTCCGGCGGGCAGCATCGCCGGGATCTTTGGCTTGCGGCACCAGGCGCGCGTAACGGTCGAGCGCCGCCAACGCCGGCTCGCCTTCGCCGAGCAGCAAGCGGCCGAGCGCCGCGAACCAAGCCGCGTCGGTAGCAAAGGTGCTGCGGGCAAATCGTCGCGTGGTTTCGTCGAACGGACCCAGCGCCTCCCGGTAGCGACCGCGATTGAAGTTGAGCCAGCCCGATAGGAAGGAGGCCTCCGCCGCGTACCGACTGCCCGGGTGTCTCTCCACGAAGCGGCGGTAACCGGCAATCGCGTCGTCGTCGCGATGGACCCGCGACAGCGATCGCGTGCCGTGAAACTCCGCCGTGGCGGCCTTGTCGCCGAGCAGGCCGGGCGCTGCCGCGAGCAGCATCTCCGCCGCGCGCGCGTAGTTGCGGCGCATGCGGAACTCCGACATCCCGATGAGGTATTTGCGTTCGGCCTCGACCGAAGCGGGCAGCCCCCCCGGCAGACGTTCGAGCTCTGCGACAGCGTCTTCGAAGCGGCGCTGGTCGTGCAGGACTCCGGCGCGAATCAGACTCTGCTGCGCCGGATCGTTCCCCACCGGTGTCGGGAGGCCGGGGGGCGGAGCGGACGGCGGTTCGAGCTCGACAGCGCGGCGCCCGGCGTCGGCAGCGAGCGGATGCGCGGGATACTCGAGGTGAATGCTGCGGAAGGCGCGCGCTGCGCGGGCGCGGAGCTTGGCATCGAGAGTTTTGCCCGCGGGCGGCTCGGCCAGCAGGGTGGCGATGCGAAAACGCCCGAGCGCGGTGTCGGGCGGGAAGACACCCTCGGCGATGAGAGCGTTCATTCGCACGCGATCGATCTTGGGCACGGGTCGCTCGCCCTCGGCGCTGGACTGCAAGAGGCGACGGTAGGCCGCGACCGCATCGGCTCTCTCACCCAGGCTCCAGGAGCAGTCCGCCGCGCGATAGGCCGCCAGTGGCGCCAGCCGCGAGCTCTTGTCGGCGGCGAGCCGTTTCCACAGCGGAAGCGCCGCTCGTTCGCGCCCCGCATAGAACTCGCTTTCCGCCGCGATGTAGAGAACGTAGTCGCGGCTGCGGGGCAAAAGCGGAAGCAATCGGGTCGCGGTGCGAGCGGCAAGATCGTAGTCGCCGGCTCGGAAAGCGCTCACCGCCTTTTGCAACTGCGCCACCGCGCCGGTCGCGCCCTTGGTGGGGTTCGCCCGCGCAGTCGAGGACGGTGCCAGGCAGAGGGCCAGAGTCAGCAGCAACGTCTTGGCGAGCGGCCGCGCGACCGACTTGCACGCCAGCGCGTGCCTCGAAGCCGGACGGTGGCCGCCGCGTCGGACGCGTGCGCCAAGAGCGTCAAAAGGAGCGCCAAAAAGAGTGGCTGCATTCGCGGTGGCCGGCGCTTTCCGCATCGTGTGACTATAGGAGAATTCGAGGCAACTCGGGCGGACCGGGCCCGATGTTTTGCGGTCGCGACGGTCGCGACGGGTGATAGAAAGTCAACCTCGAGGGAGAGGTCTCATGGCCAGCGTCAACAAAGTGATCCTGATCGGCAACTTGGGCGCCGATCCCGAATTGAAGTACACGCCGAGCAACCGGCCGGTGTGCAACCTCAGCGTCGCC
>JANNNO010000533.1:0-2637 GCA_031398585.1 Myxococcales bacterium
GCGTTGGTGACGTCGGTGATGTGAGCCCCCAGGCCCGACAGGCGCGCGACCAGGAAGCTGTCGACGGTGCCGAATGCAATCTCGCCCCGTTCGGCCCGTGCCCTCAGGCCAGAGTTGCGATCGAGCAGCCACGCTACCTTCGTCGCCGAGAAGTAAGGATCGAGCAGCAGGCCGGTCCGTTCGCGGATGAACGGCTCGTGACCAGCGGCGCGTAGCTGCACGCAGGCGTCCTGGGTGCGGCGGTCTTGCCAGACGATCGCGCGGGCGACCGGAAGCCCGGTCTTGCGTTCCCAGAGCACGGTGGTCTCGCGCTGGTTGGTGATGCCGATGGCGCGCACCCGTGGGTTGCCAGCCTTGCTCAGCGCTTCGCCGAGCGCCTCCATCACCGATCGGGCGAGGTCCTCGGGATCGTGCTCCACCCAGGACGGCTGCGGGTAATGCTGGGGGATCTCGCGGTAGGCGCGGCCGACCACGCGCGTTTGCGCGTCCAGCAGCAGCACGGTCGTGCCGGTGGTTCCCTGATCGATGGCCAGGACCACGTCAGTGCCCACGTCAGTGACCACGTCGGTCATCACGTTGGTCATGTCGCCTTTCCAGGAGCTTCGGCCGGCACATGCTGCGCGAAGAATCGCGTTATGGCGTCGATCAAAGTGCGCCGTTCCAGATCGATGAGCAGCAGGTGACCCGAGCGTTCGAGCCAGAGCCGCTCGACCACGGGCGATCCGATGGTGCCACAGAGCTCGAGCGAATCTTCGAACGGGACGGTGTGGTCGCGCGAGCCATGCGCGACCAGGATCGGCGCCGTGATCGCCGGCAGATCCTGGCGGACCAGATCGCCCAGCTCCAGCAAGCTGCGAACCCCATCGAGCGGCATCACCGGCAGGCTCGGGTTGCGCGCCGCCATCTCGGAATCCACGACGTCATAGCCGCGCGCCTTGGGCAATGCGCGGAGAAACCCTCGCTGCAGGATGCGCGGCAGTTTGCCCAAGGCCTTCAGCCCCGCGACCTCCAGGGGCGCCAGGCGCAGGGGGGCGGCCATGATGGCGAGCGCGGCCACGCTTTCGGGATAGAGCCGCGCCAGGCGCAAGGCGAGAAGGCCGCCCAGCGAGAACCCTGCGACGGCCACCTTGGCGCCGCCGCTCTCCTTTTGCAGCCTGACCAGCGCCGTGTGCGCCGATGCGAGCCAGTCGGGATGAAGCGTGGCCGACAGCTCTTCCACCGTGCCGCAGTGGCCGGCCAGCTGCGGCGCCGACGTGGTCCAGCCCTGTCCCGCCAGCGCTTCTGCCAAGGGGCGCACTTCGAACGGCGTTCCGGTGAACCCGTGCAAGCAAAGGGCGGCCCTCGGACCGGCATGGGTGGCCCAGAAAGGCGACTTGTCGCCGTCGCCGGGGACGACCGGGCGGGGCAGCCGCGGGAGCTTGGGGAGGCGTAAAAAATTTGGCAAGCGAGGCGAACGCCCATCATAGGCGGCCGATCGCCCACCGTCCAAGCGCCATGGAGAGCCGACGAGCCACCGACAAGCGCCAGGGCCCGGCAGGCGTCAGCCCCCGGTCGGGTCGCGGGGACGTGTGCGGGGACGTGTTATGGTAAAGGCGCTGGTCGAAGCGACATGCGTCGGGTGCTGGTGGTCGACGACGAAGAGAACCTTCGTCACATGCTGCAACTGCTCTTGCGGCGAGAGGGCTACGAAGCGGTCGGGGCCGCGTCGGTCGAGGCCGCTTTGTCCGAGCTCGAGCTGCACCCGTTCGACGTGATCCTCGTCGATCTGCGCATGCCGGGACGGCCAGGACTCGAGCTGGTCGACGAAGTGCGGAGGCGGCGGCTCGACACGACCGTCGTGGTGATGACCGCCTACGGCAGCAAGGAGGTCGCGATCGAGGCGATGAAGCGCGGCGCCTACGACTACCTGTCGAAGCCCTTCGAGGCCGACGAGCTGGTGCTGCTGCTGCGCAAGGCCGAGGAGCGCGAACGCCTTTTCACCGAGAACCAGAGCCTGCGGCGGCAGCTGTCGGCGGGCGGGCACGAGGTGCAGGCCGGCCTTCACGACATGGTGGCCAAGAGCGCCCGCATGACCGAGCTGTTCCGAACCATCCGCAAGATTGCCGAGTTCAAGACCACCGTGCTCATCGGCGGTGAATCCGGCACCGGCAAGGAGCTGGTCGCGCGGGCCTTGCATCGCTGCTCGCCGCGAAGCGAGGAGCCGTTCATCGCGGTGAACTGCGGTGCGATCCCGGCGCCGCTGCTGGAATCCGAGCTCTTCGGCCACAAGAAGGGAGCTTTCACCGACGCCAGCCGGGATCGGCGCGGCCTCTTCGAGGAGGCCACGGGCGGTACGCTGTTTCTCGACGAGATCGGTGAGCTGCCGTTGGCGTTGCAGGTAAAGCTCCTGCGCGTGTTGCAGGAAGAGGAGATCCGGCGGCTCGGCGATACGGCCGACATCCCGATCGATGTACGCGTGGTGGCGGCGACGGCGCGCGATCTGGTGGCCGAGGTGGCCCGCGGCGGGTTTCGCGAGGATCTCTACTACCGCCTCAACGTGGTGTCGCTGCACCTGCCGGCGCTGCGCGAACGCCGCGAGGACATCCCCCTGCTGGTCAGTCACTTCATCGAGCGCATGAACGCTCGCATGGGCCTGTC
>JANNNO010000534.1:0-5206 GCA_031398585.1 Myxococcales bacterium
GCCGAGCTGTCCGCGATCGGCCGACACCGTCGGCAGCGGGCCGCGCGTGACCGTGGCCCCGCTGTCCTTGATCATGGCACCGAGATAGGTCAACGAATCGTCGAGCACTTCGCTGCTGTCGCAGAGGCGACGGGCCAGCGCGCCCCTGCCAACCCGGGCGTAATTGAGCAGATCACTGATCAGCGCCCGCATGCGGCTCGCGCCCGTGAGCACGTGACCGAGGTAGACCTCCATCTCCTTGTCGGCCGTCGTATCGATTCGCTCCTTGATGAGCTGGGTGTAACTGGCGACCGCGCGCAGCGGCTCCTGCAGATCGTGAGAGGCCACCGAGGCAAAACGTTCGAGCTCGTCGTTGGACCGCTTGAGCTCGCTGGCCTTCTCCTCCACCGCCGCGGTTCGCTCCGCTACCCGCTCTTCGAGCGTGGCGTTGAGGGCGCGCAGTTGTTCTTCCGCTCGTCTGCGTTCGCTGACCGCAGCGCCGATCCGATCGACCATCTGGTTGAAAGCATCGACAGCGATGCCGATCTCGTCTTCCGTCCGGCGTGGCGCTCGCAAGGAGTAGTCGTAGCTCTGCGAAATCTGCTGCGCGGTGCCGGCAAGATCCAGGATCGGTCGCGACACGAGTCGCTGCAGTCCCGACGAGAGGATGAGCGCCACCAATGCCGAACCTGTCAAAACCACCAGCAGAACGAGGCCGAAGAGGCGGATCCGGCGCTTCAGCTCGTGCAGGCTGGCTTCGAGCCGCAAGATGGCGGTGCCCTCCGCGCTGACCTCGATCGGGCGGTGGACCACGAGGCGGTCGCCCCGTACCTCGTTGATCTCGGGATCGGGGCGCGGCGGACAGGGCCCCGGGTTGCCCGCGCGCTGGTAACGCGCGAAGAGATTGCCGTCGACGTCGTAAAGGCAGGCCGAGACGATCTCGGTGTGCGAATCGAGCGGCAAGAGGGCCTTCTCGGCGCTGTCGGCCTTCTCGAAGATCAAGCTGGCGGTCAGATTGCCGGCCAGGATGTCGGCCGTCGTACCGATCTTCTTCACCAGCGTTCGGTGGTGGTAGTCGATCTCGAACAGCGCCAGTGCGCCACCGGCCAGGATCAGCGCGATGCACGTCGTGACCATGACGATCGCCATGAGCTTGATGCGGATGGAGAATGGCCGCTTCATGATCAAGGTGCCGGTGACACGGTGGGTGGGGCGCTGACCGTGCGCCCCTGGCTGAGCAATTGCGGGTGGAAGGTGAGCACGCTGCGCCTCACCGCCATGACATTGAGTTCGTAGTTGACGTAGATGCCGGGCCGGGGAGCGGTGCGCGTCTCTTCGAAGAGGTTGAGATGGACGCCTCGCTGCACGAACCCGGGCGTATCGCCGACGACGAGAACCGCTCCCGTTCCCAGCGAGGTCAGCAGCTGCGGCAACCGTGCCGACTCCCCGCTGGCCACGTAGATCACGTGGCATCCGCGCGGATCCACGCCGGGTTTGAGCTGTCTCACCTCGCAGCTTCGGTCCTTGAAGCGACGGACCCTCGCCATGGCGCTAAGTTCGTTCGCCGTGTCGCTGGCGCCCTGGATGCAGACCACGAAACGATCGCCGGCGGGCAGAGACGCTTGGGGCCATTCGATGAGGCGCGTGAACTGCTCGATGAAGAGCGCCTTGCGACGAGCGACCCACGCGCGGCCCTCGTCGGGCGCCGCGTGGGCGCGGCTCGCCGAGGGGACATCCGTCGTCCCGAGCACCGCCAAGCAGGCGGCGACAAAGCGAGCGAGCGCTTTCGTGTTTCCCGGCCGTGGCGACATCGATCCTAGAGGCGGAAATTGGCTTGCAGATAGAACGCGCGTGGCGAAAGCGGATAGTCGACGCCGGCAAAACCGGGCGACGGACCGGTGGCGCCAAGCAGGTTCTTGGCACTGAACGAAAACCAGAGCTCTTGTTCCGGGTGCCGCAGTACACGGAAGCCCCGCGTGGCGAGATTGGCCTCCAGAAGCACGTACGGCTCGAGTGAATACGTGCCGCCGTGACGAATCGTGTTGTTACCGCTCGACCTCCGCTCGCCGATGTATGACGCCAGCACCGCCGCGCGCAGCGGCCACGCCTCGGGCATCGCCGCCAGGCCGGCATGCACCATCGCGCGTGGGTAGATGTTGCCCTGGCTCCCGATCAATTGACCTGCGTAACCTTCCTGGCCAGTACGCAAGACCGTCCGCTGCAACTCGAAGCTGGCGTAGGCGTTGAGCCAGCCTTGCACCTGCAGCTCGGCTTTGTTCTCCCAGGAGACGGTGCCGGTCTCGAGCACGTTGCGTGCGACCTTGTTGATGCCCTGCTGGATGAACTCGGTGCGATCATCGATCAGGCTGTAAGCGAGGTCGGTCGATAGCGTGAGCGGCGCCCAGCCCTCCCACTCCAGCTGCAGTTCGAAGGTGTTGACGAACTGTGGGCGCAGGCTCCGGTTGCCCAGGACGTCGCCCGCCGATGCCGGCACGGCGTAGAGCAGAAAGGGCGAGGGGGCCTGGAAGGCGGTGCCGTGAAGGAGCTTGGCATGCAGCTTCTCGAACGGCTGCCCGACCAGCCCGATGCGACGCGAGAGCTGCCCGCCGTAGACGTTGTGTCGATCGTAGCGCAGGCCCGCGGTCAGCCCGAGCCGCCCATCGAAAGTCTGGTAGGTCGCCTGCAGGTAAGCCGCGGCGTTGAAGAAGATCTTCCGTCCCTGGTACACGCTCGCCCGTGGGATCACCTCGCCGGGGCCGGCCCCCTCGAGGCTGCGTTTGGCCACCGCGATCCGCGCCGGCAACCGTTCGCGGTCCACGATCAAGTTCGAACCGCCCGACAGCACGAACGACGGCACCGGCGACCATTCCACGTGGGCGTCGAAGTCTCCACCGGCAAACCGCATGCGGCGGCGCACGTAGTAGTACTCGCTGCCGACCTCGAGCCGGTTGTTGTCCCGCGTGCGTCCGTGGAAATAGGCGCCTTGCAACGAAAGCTTGAGGCAGTCCGAGAGCTGCTCGCTGTAGCTGCCGCCGGCGCGGGCTTGCCACTGCGAAACACGGTTCTCCGAAAAGGCGTTGTCTTCGTTGTGCCCGTGCGCGAGGTGCAACAGCGAGCCGAACTCGCCGCCCCGATTGAAGCTGGCGTAGTGGGCGAAGAGGCTGAAGGTGCGCCCGTCGTTTGGCCGCGCGGTCACAGTGGCCACCGCCGAGGTCGTGTGCTGGTCCAGCCCGGCGGCGGCCGTTGCGCCGCGGTTGTAGCGAGGAACGTTCGGTTGCGGCGATGTGGCGGGCAACTCGAGTCCCGACAGATCGTCATCGGTCTGGCGGTAAGCGACGAGCGCCTCGATCGCCCCGCCGCCGGTCCCGACCGAGACGTCGACGTCGTTGCCGAAGTGTTTGCCAACTCTGCTGGCGGCGACTGCAGCGTGGGCCCCGCCTAGATCGGCGCCGCTGCGGGTCTTGATGTTGATCATGCCAAGGAATGCGTCGGCTCCGTAGAGCGACGAGGCGGGACCACGAATGACCTCGATCCGCTCGATGGCGGTCAGTGGGATCAGCTCGGGGCCGAGCCAATTGCCCCCCGTGGACGAGAACGACACCGCGTGCCCGTTGATCAGCACCTTCACGATGCTGCTGTCGGAATAAAGGCCGCCCGAGGTTCCGCGCACCGCGAGGTTCGGCGTGCTGTGATCGTCGACGACGTAAAATCCGAGTAAGTGCCCGAGCACTTCGGCCAGCGATCGATGCCCCCAGACCTCGATCTGTTCCCGCGTGACGGTCGTGATGATGGCTGGTGCTTCGTACCGCGTCTGCGCCGCCTTGCTCGGCGTCCAGACGTCGACGGGAGTGTTCAGCAGGGTCTGCAGATCGAGATTCTCGATGAGCTCGTCTTCCTGCTGCCGCACCTTCGCATCGTGTGTGGGGTCGGGGTCCGCGGCTTGGGCCGACAGCACCCAAACCAGCGAGATTCCAAGGGTGCATGCGGACGTGCGCCGCATGCGGAATCGGGGTTCGCACCGCCTGATCGTCGCTTCCATGCCTGCCTCCGCGCGGCCTTCACCGGCTGGCTCGCGCTGTTCACCACGCCGTCCGCCACTGCATTGTCCCTGGCCCCTGCACGCCACGCCCGACGTCTCGTCTTGCGCGAGCTCTTGAGTTGCTCGGGTCGCCTTCTCCGTATGCTCTCTCACGCGCCAGACACACCTCGGAGTGTCCACTTTGCGCCCGCTTTCGCGGTTTCAAAAGTGGTTTCTGGGGCGTAACATGCGCTCGCACGGAGGATTGTTCGAGGGGGGCATCATGAAAACGAGCTTAGCGAGGCGTGGGCTACTGGGGTTGATCGGAAGCTGTTGTCTTTGGGGCGCGACCGGGGCGTGCGGTGGCGACGATGCCGATGACGGCGTGGTGACCATCGGCTTTTTGCGCCACGACAATCCCAACTATCGGAAGGCCGACAACGAGTTCTTCGCCGAGTACATGGCGAGCCATCCGAAGGTGAAGATCAAGGACGTCACCGTCGACTTCCGATCGCTGGCCGCGATGCTCACCGGTGACCTCAAACGGGACGCCTTCAATTTCGATCTGGTGCTCATCCCTCCGTCCCGGGTCTGTGCCTACGCTGCCCATCTGGCCGAGGTGCCGCCCGCGGTGGGAACGCTGGCCACGCTTCAGAACGATTTCTATCGGGCTCCGCTGCAGGGCTCGATCTGCGGTGGCAAGCTGTATGGTCTGCCAGTCGAGTACAACCTCGAGTACGGCGGGGTGGTGGTCAACCTCGACAAGTTCGCGGCCAAGTTCGCCCCGCGCACGCCGGGCTGGGCGACCTGGACCGAGTTCATCGAGGACGCCAAGGCGTTGACCGAATACGACGACACCGGCAAGCCGATGGCCAACGGTCTCGACATCGATCCGGAGTGGAGCGAGCCGGTCAAACACATCTTCTTCAGCCTGATCCTCCAGCATGGCGGCACCTACTGGACCGAAGGCGGCCTCTTCAATTTCGATACCCAGGCCGCGCGTGATTCGCTGACGACGATGGTGAGCTGGGTGGTCGATCACAAGATCATGCACAAGGAGATTGTGCCGACCGCAAACACCAACGTGGTTACCCGCCTGGCCGCCGGAGCCACGGGGCATGGCTGGGGCGACCCGAAGAAGCCGCTGGCGGTCATGGGGTACCTCGGCACGTGGGGCGTTCCCAGCACGATCGAGCAGCTGCCGCCGGG
>JANNNO010000552.1:0-3370 GCA_031398585.1 Myxococcales bacterium
GGAAAAGACCACCAGCAGGGGCACCAGCGTCACGCCCATCCAGAAGAAGGCCATAGCCCCCTTGAAGACGAAGTCGAGGCGGTATTGCATCGCCATCGACGCCGAGATGCCAAGCTCGACGCGCAGGAGGCGCAAATACCGCGGCACGGATCCCAGGCGGCTCATGAGGTCACCCGCCGAACGCGACGAATCGGCGCATTCCCGCACGCCAGACCGCAATGGCCGTGATCGACAACCCTGCGACGTAGAGCCACTGAACACCGAGGGCTCGCAGGGCCGTGGCGTGATCCAGCAGCCCGATCGCGGTTTCCACCGGGAACCCCAGCGAGTACCAGAACGGCAGCACGTGGGTAAGTTCACGCGCCCACCCCGGTAGCAGCTCGATCGGCACCAGATAACCCGAGAGGATGAAGTGAATGCCGAGCCAGAGCTCGAAGACCGACAGGGCGCTGTCGACGAACATGGCCAGGGATCCGATGATCACCATGGTCAAAAAGAGCACCAGCCACGCCCCCGCCAGCGCGAGCACCAGGATTCCGAGTCGAACGGGATCTGCCAGCGGCACGCCGGCCACGCTGGCTCCCGCTTCGCCCGACATCACCACCACGAGTACGGCGATGAGTGGCGAGACGACCAGGACGCGCAAGGGTACGGCCGCGAGGTGCTGGGCGCTGTAGGCCAGCAGAGGGTGCAAAGGCCGCAGCAGCTTGGTGGCCAGCCGCCCCTGCCGGATGTCCATCGTCAGCTCCCAGACCATCCACGAGCTGGTGATGATCCTGACGATCAAGGTGGCGAGGAAGTAGGTCCGCAGCTCTTTTTGACCGAAGCGCCCGACCGGACCATCGGCGGCGACCGCGTTCCAGAGCGCCATCATGACCAGAGGCATGTTGGTGGTCAGGATCCAGACCAAGAATTCCGCCCGGTAGGCGACCATCTCGGCAAAGCCGATCCGCAAGAGCGCGGGATAGGCGCGCAGGGCGTGCCGGATCACGTGCCGACCGCCTGGGCGACCGGAGTCACCTCGGCCTTGTCTCCTTGCTGGAAGACCTCGCGCATGACCTCTTCCAGCGGCGGATCTTCGACCGACAAGTCCGCCGTCGGTTCGGCCACCAGCAGGTCCCGCAGGGCTTCGTGCAGGGCGTTGGTCGGTACCGACAAGACGATCTCGGTGTCCGAGCGTCGCACCAGCTTGCCGATCCGCGCGATGACGTCCGCGCGGGCCGGCGTGGCCAAACGCACGGTGATTCGCTTCTCGGGACGCATGCGCCGCGCCAGCTCGCGTAGATCGCCGTCGTAGACCAGACGACCCTTGTCAATGACAACGACGCGGGGACAGAGTGCCGCCACGTCTTCCATGTAGTGCGTGGTCAGGATCACGGTCGCGCCGTGGCGGGCGTTGTAGTCGCGGATGAACTGCCGCATGCGTGCCTGCATCGATACGTCGAGGCCGATGGTCGGTTCGTCGAGGAAGAGCACCTTCGGGCGATGCAGCAGCGCCGCCGCCAGCTCGCACTTCATTCGTTCACCGAGCGATAGCTGCCGCGTCGGCTTGGTGATGAGAGCGCCGATCTCGAGTAGCTCGACGAGCTCGGCCAGCGTCGCGTCCGCTTCGGCTTTGGGAATGTCGAAGAGCGCGCGATTCATCGCGTAGGTGTCGGCGGGGGGCAGATCCCAGAGTAGCTGCTGCTTTTGCCCCATCACCAACGTGATGGTCCGCAGGAACGCCGCCGAACGATCCTGCGGCCGAAATCCCGCCACCGTCGCGTGGCCGTGGGTCGGATGCAGAAGGCCCGACAGAATCTTCAGCGTCGTGGTCTTGCCCGCGCCGTTGGGTCCCAGAAAGCCCACGCGCTCACCCGCCTCTATCGAGAAGGTCACGCCCTTGAGGGCCTCGACTGGCTCCCACTGCCGATGAAACAGCGATCGCACCGAGGGCCAGAAGCCCGCGGCTCGCTTGTGTACGCGATAGACCTTCTGCAGGTCGCTGACGTCGATCATGGCCTCGAACGCTCCCCGGCTCAGCCGCCTGCGCGCGGCCACAACCAGGCCGCACCGCGCACGCCACTGGCATCGCCGTGCATCGGCGGCAGGAGCTGGGTCGTGACTGTATCCGAAAAGGTGTAACGCCCCCACAGCTTCGGGACGTTGTTGTAGAGCCGCTTCATCTTCGACAGCCCGCCGCCGAGCACGACGACGTCAGGATCGAGCAGGTTGAGGACCGATCCGAGCGCCCGCGCCATGCGATCCTCATAGCGCGCCAAAGTCGCCTCCGCCGACACATCACCCGCCGTGGCGCGCGCTTCGATCTCCGCCGCTTTTAGCGACTCGCCTGTCACCCGTTCGTGATCGCGCGCGAGTCCCGGCCCCGACAAGAACGTCTCGATGCAGCCGTCACGCCCGCAATAGCACCGCGGCCCGGGCATCTCGTCAGGTCGCATGGCGGGTAGCGGGTTGTGTCCCCATTCGCCGGCGATCGCATTGGGTCCGACCAGGACGCGGTGACCGACCACGACGCCGCCGCCGGTCCCGGTTCCGATGATCACACCGAACACGACACGCGGCCCGTGCCGATCGTTGGTGACCACCGCGCTGGCCGCGGCGCCATCGGCGGCCTCCGAGAGCGCAAAGCAGTTGGCGTCGTTGGCGACGCGAACGGGCCGGCCGAGTCGAGCCGCCAGATCACGATCCAGCGGATGACCGATGAGCCATGTGCTGTTGGCATTCTTCACCAATCCCGTCGCGGGCGAGACGGTGCCGGGAATGCCGATACCCACGCTCCCTCGCGCACCCGCCTGACTCTCCAGCTCACCCACCAGGCCCGTGATCGCTGCCAAGGTGCCGTCGTAGTCGTGCGGGGTGGGGATGCGAAGACGCGCCCGCTCCGTGCCGTCGTCGCCGAGCGCGATGCCTTCGATCTTCGTGCCGCCAAGATCGATCCCGATGCGCATTGCGCAAGGCTAACACGGGGCTGCGGCTTGCACTCACGTTCGCCGGCGTGACCGACGATGTGGCGGGAGATGACCGTGCTCACCCGCCGATCGCTCGTCTTGCCGTTGCTGGCTCTCGTCGCTGGCCCCGCTTGCGCCAAGGTGAAGGAACAACCGGCGGCGCCGGTGGCCGCGCTGCCGGCGGAGGAGGAAGCACCCCCGCCTCCCACGCGTCAGCCCCGACGCCCGCCCCCCCGCCCGGCGAGCGGGGCCTTCGGCTCACGCACCGTCGTCACCACGACCGGGCAGGGGGCCCCCGCGGCAGAGGCCCCGGCTGGCGAGGCCTTTTCCCGAGACAAGCTCCATAAGACGCTCGAGGCCGCCTTGCCGAGCCTCAACCCGTGCTTTCCCCGGGGGACCGTTGGCCAGGCGACCATCGCGTT
>JANNNO010000555.1:0-2449 GCA_031398585.1 Myxococcales bacterium
GCACGCTTGCCACCGGTCGCGTGCGCTTCCTGGTGAACATCCGCGATTTGACCGAAGACATCGCCAGCGGCGAATCGGACTGGGTCAACATCGTGCCGGGCGGCACCGCCGAGGCACGCGTGGTGGTCAAGCCGAAGCCGATGCCTGCGATGCCGTAGCGCCGCCGTCGTCCGGAAAACGAAAGTCCCCAAAGAGAACGGGCCGCTGTCGAACGCCGACGCGGCCCGTTTGATTACGTCTTCATTGTCGCCCCCTCACCGGAGGGGCTCTAGACCAGCCGCCCTCGAGTGCGGGCCGATGGGGGGCCAGAGCCGACCGGGCGACATGTGCCGCCCGGTCGCTCTTGTCTCGTCACTGCGTGATCAGCTGGAACTCGGTCCGGCGGTTGAGAGCCCGGCCCGATTCGCGCTTGTTGTCGGCGATGGGCTTGTCGAAGCCGTAGCCGACCGCCGTGAGGCGTTCTGCGCCGACGCCGCGGGTGATGAAGTAGGTGCGCACCGCCTCGGCCCGCTTCTGCGACAGGTTGCGGTTGTACTCCGCCTTGCCGCGATTGTCGGTGTGACCCTGGATCTCCATCTTGATGTCCGGGTACTCCTTCAACACCGCGACCGCGCGGTCGAGGATGGTGAACGAGCCCGGCAAGATGTTGGCAGAGCCGGTCTTGAACTTGATGCCTTCGATGACACCGGTGAACTTCTTGATCGCCGGCGGCAGCTCATCGGGGCAGCCGTCGTCGTCCTGGAAGCCGTTCTTGGTCTCGGGCGCATCGGGGCACTTGTCGCGCGAGCCGAAGAACCCGTCGCCGTCGGTGTCCTCTTCAGGGCATCCGTCTTCGTCGTCGGTACCGTTGACGTTCTCGGGCTTGAGCGGGCACTTGTCCTGCGCGTCCGCGATGCCGTCGGCGTCGTTGTCGTTGTCCGGGCAACCGTCTTCATCCTCGAAGCCGTCGCGATCTTCGGCGACGTTGGGGCACTTGTCGGCGGCACCCGTTATGCCATCGCCGTCCGGATCCGGCGGCGGCGGCGGCGGCAACACGACGGTCTCCTTGGTGATGACCTCTTTCTTGGGCGGAGCGACCTCGCCGAAGTTGAAGAAGAGGCTGCCCAGGATCTGGAAATCGGGTCCACCGAACTCCGTCTCTTCGCCCACCGCGTAGATGTCGGAGAGGAAGGCGGGCGGCGACATCATGATGCCGTCGATGCGGATGCCGACGCGCGGGTGCGGAAAGATCTTGAGACCAGCGCCAACGTGCAACACCGGATCCTGATCGTTGGGAAGCACGCTCCGGCGAACGTCGTCGTTGTTCACGATCGACGATACCCCGCCAGCGCCCACCATCAGGAACGGCCGGGCCGGGCCCCGCCCGATGAAGTCGACCAGCAGCGAGAGCCGGTAGCCGAAGACAGAAAGGTCAGTCTTCCGCTCGGGCTCGAGGCTCCGCGTGCGCGTCGGCGTCCACCAACCGTCAGCTTCGATCCCGACGTGGGGGTTGAGGTTGAAGCCGAAGCGAAGACCGAAGGCGCCGCGGTCTTTCGGCGACAGGTACTGGCTGTCGTCCGAGTACTCACGCAGGTGGTGCTCGTCGTCGAAGAAGTGAACGCCACCGTACGCACCGAATTCGAATCGGTACCAGGTCGGGATGTCCGCGTCGGCGGGCTTTTCCTCGACGGTGGTGGTGGTCGTGCTCGTGGGCCCCGGCGCGATCGTTCGCGGCATGTCCTGCGCAGAGGCAGTGGCGATTCCGCCCGCGGTCGTCAGACCAACGGATGCCCCCAGGACGGCGATCCGGACCAGGGAACTTGCGAGACCTCGTCGCCCTTGGGGCGGGGCGAGAGCGGAGGCGGACTGACAAGAACTCGTTCGCATCGACTTTCCTTCCGAGAATGAGAGCGGCCTATGAAGTGTCTCGGGGGCGTGAGCAGCAATGGAGGCGCGCTGAGAAGACTGCCGAATTTCACCGCGCCGACTCGACCGTTCACGTTCGTCCTTCAGTCGCCGGCGGGCGTGGCTCGCTGAGCGCGTGGGCCCAAAGCCCCTGTGCCAAACGAATTCCCCCTCCGCGACGCGGCCCGAGAATACGGTCGTTTGGGGCCGTCGTAAACCCCCTCCCCGGCCGTGGCGCGGTCCCCGTGGGGCCGTGTGGCCATCCAGAAACGCGTGGCTGAAGGCGAGAATCCTGACGGATGATGGTACTCTTGGCGGAGATCGGATGAGTTCTACGGCACCTGGCGCGCCCCCCTCGGCGGAGACTCCACAACCCCCCAATCAGAACGTCGCCCTGCTCAAAGGGCGCAATCTCCTGTGGTTCGCGCAGCTGGCCGGAGAATGGAACCCGCGCGACCTGCGCGACGGCTGCGGCTTCGCTGAGCTACTGGCGGCCCTGATCTGCAACGAGTCCGGCAAGGGGGAGCACTCTTTCAATAACAACCCCCACGAGGAAGACACCCCC
>JANNNO010000023.1:0-9659 GCA_031398585.1 Myxococcales bacterium
GTTCCGCTCGGCATAGATGACCTGGCCAGACCGCACCGGCTGCGTGATGACGAGCGGCATTCGGTGCGGCGGCGGCTCGGGCTCGGCGGCGGTGTGAGGTTCCTCTGCGATCACGGCGGAGGCGGCGTCGATCTCGGCCGCGGGGGCGCTCGGGAGTGGCGAGGGCGCCGTCGCCGCGGGAGCAGCGAGAGGCGCGGGAGCAGCGAGCGGCGCGCGCGTTGCGACCGGCGCTGCGACGGCGGCCTCCGGGGCGGAGGGCTCGGCGATCGGCAAGGTGGTCACGTCCGTGATGGCGCTATCGTCCATCAAGAGGGAGGGCGTCGCCCCGGCGGGACCGGGGGGGCTCGCCGCCGTCGCGCTCGGCTGGGCCTGAGGCTCGGGCTTGGCCGCGGGACGCACCTCGGGCTTGGGCAGGGCCCGGGCGGCTGCAACTGCGGCAGGGCGTTTCGGGGCCGGCGCCGGCGCGGGGGTCAGATCCGGTGCATGGGCGCGCGCGCGTTCCAGCGAGCGACAGCGTTCGGTCCACCGAGTGACCTTGTCGGCGGGTGGATCGTGCGCGATGAGGCGTTGGTAGATGCGAACCGCATCGCCGAGACGACCCTGCCGCGCGTAGAGCTCCGCCATGGTCTCGGTGCCAAAGAGCTCGGGCTCGTCGCTGTCGGCGGAAGGGTCCAAAGGTGGTCTCGTTTCTACGGACTTCGGCAGTGTCACAGGCGGGCAGGCGATGCCTGCAGACAATCTTCGGTATTCTGCGGATGAGAGCCTGCAGGTCAAGGACGTTCGGACCCAAGGTGGTTATCAGGAAAGGAAGATCAGCATGAGCTTGCGCGGAAAGACTCTCTTCATCAGCGGCGCCTCGCGTGGCATTGGACTCGCCATCGCCACGCGCGCCGCTCGCGAGGGCGCCAACATCGTGGTCTGTGCCAAGACCACGGAGGCGCATCCGAAGCTGCCGGGAACCATCCACACTGCGGCCGCGGCGATCGAAGCGGCCGGAGGGCGCGCGCTCGCGCTGCAGGTCGATATCCGGGACGAGGTCGCCGTGGCGAATGCGGTCGCCAAGGCAGTCGAGACCTTTGGTGGCATCGACATCGTCGTGAACAACGCCAGCGCGATCTCCCTGACGCCGACCGCGGCTACACCGATGAAGCGCTTCGATCTCATGTTCGGGGTCAACGTACGCGGCACCTTCTGCGTCACCCAGGCCTGCCTGCCCCACCTGGTGGCGTCAGCCAAGGCGGGCCGCAACCCTCACGTGCTGATGCTGTCGCCGCCGCTCGCGATGGAACCGAAATGGTTTCGCCATCACGTCGCTTACACCATGGCGAAGTACGGCATGAGCATGTGCGTGCTGGGCATGTCCGAGGAGTTCCGCGACCACGGCATTGCGGTCAATGCGCTCTGGCCACGCACGGTGATCAATACAGCGGCGCTCGCCATGATCCCCGGCGTCGAGCCCGCTCTGTGCCGGACGCCCGAGATCCTCGCGGACGCTGCCGTGCTCGTCTTCGAGCGAGACGCCCGCCAGAACACCGGCGGTTTCCTCATCGACGAGGACGTGCTCGCAGCCGGCGGGATCACGGATCTCGATCGCTACGCGGTGGTTCCGGGTACCAAGAAGTTCCTGCCGGATCTCTTCCTCGACTGACCATCGACATCGCGAACTCGCGACATCGCCTCAGGTGAAGCTACGGCGGAAACGGCGAGGGACCTCCAGCCAGCGGCGGTACTGCGCTTCGAACTTGGGGATGATGGTCTGCGCGGCGAACGGCTCGATCTTCCGGCGTCCCGCTTGCCCCATCTCGTGCCAGCGGGAACGCGCAGCGATCATCGTGCGCAAGGCGGCGGTCAGGCCGCGGACGTCCTTGGGGGCGAAGAGCTGCCCGGTCTGGCCATTCACGACGATTTCGGGCGCGATGCCGACGCCGCTGGCGATCGCGGGTTTGCCGAGCGCGAAGGCCTCCACCAGCGACTGGCAGAAGGATTCGGCGATGGCAGTGTGCAAAAAGACGTCCATCGCGCTGTAGA
Organism: Myxococcales bacterium; assembly: GCA_031398585.1. GTDB lineage: Bacteria > Myxococcota_A > Polyangia > Fen-1088 > Fen-1088 > JANNNO01. Next base: position 2,029 of record JANNNO010000023.1, read on the forward strand.
CCGCCGTCATGCTCTTGCGTTGACCGGCGAAGTGCACCTGGCTTTGCACCCCCAGACTGCGCGCCAGTGATTCCAGCGCCTCCTTGTCGCCGCCGGTGCCCACGATCATGAGGTGTGCCTTGGGATGATCGACCGCGATGCGGGCGAATCCCTCGATCATCGTGCTGTGGTCCTTGATCCAGTAGAGCCGCCCGACCGCACCCCAGACCATCGCATCGGCTGGGATCCCGAGTTCCGCCCGCAGCGCCATCGCGCCCTGCGGATCCGCTTTCCACTCGCGGAAATCGAACGGGTAGTTGACCAGCGCGATCTTGGCCGGGTCGACGTGTTCGTAGCGGACGAAGATGTTCTTCATGTCCTGCGAATGCGCGAAGACGCCGTCGCACAAGGGCCCGGCGGCCAGACCATCGGCGAGCCGGAACTTCCAGCTCTTCACCACCGAAGCCTCGTGCGAGTGATGGCCGGTGAAGACCACCAGCGGCGTGCCGGCCAGCCGAGCCGCTGCGGATCCGACCAACGCCGCTTCGAACAGATGAGTCTGCAGAATGTCGATCCGTTCGGAGCGCAGACGTCGTACCAGCGCTGGGATCGCTTTGAAACGATCCGCCGCCGAAAAGCAGTGGAGGGCGAAGCTCTTGTGCCCCCGCGCCGCCAGATCGACATGCATGGCGCCCTCGCCGCGCAGACAGCCGAAGGTGTAATCGAAGCCGGCGTGATCTCCGAAATCTGCCCAGCAGTTGAAGATCGGATGCGGTCCCTCGTTGCCCATGAGGTGCAGAACGCGTTTGCGCGCGCCCGCGTTCGCCGTGCTCGACGTCATCGCGTGTGGTTATTGGCCACCGAACCACACACCGTCAACCTTTCGCCCCCCGCTGTCGGCACCCCGGCTGCGACAAAAGCGCCACGGTGGGCTTGTCGGCGGGCGGCCCACATGCCCCTGTCTTTGCTTTCCCGCCCCCGCATCAGCCACCGTCCAGATCGAACGCGTGGCGCGTGATCGGCGCGCGCGCCGCGGTTTTTTCGGGCATCGAAAAAAACGATGTGCTCTACTCTTATGTAAGACGCGATACATATGACCGACGGGCCATCTTACAAGAGCGATGCGGGCGCGACGCCATCAATAGGCGAATCGCGAACCGTCGTCGGCCGTCCAGTGGCACCGGTCGCGACCAAGTCACCCGACGTTACCCAGATCGCGTTTCCCACCCGCTTTCACATTCTGCGCCGGCTGGGCGTCGGCGGCATGGCCGAAGTGTTCGCGGCTCTCGCCACGCAGAGGGACGGCATCGAACGTCCCGTGGTCATCAAGCGCCCGCTGCCGGATCTGGCGGCGCACCCCGAGTTCCTGGCCATGTTCCTCGACGAGGCTCGCATCGCCTCGTCTCTGCAACACCCGAACATCGTGCGGGTCTTCGAGATCGTTCAGGACGCCGGCAACTGCCTCATCGTGATGGAGCTGGTCGACGGCAAGAGCGTCTCGTCGCTGCTCGGCCGCCTGGAAAAGAGTGGCCAGCGTCTGGAGTCGCGCCTGGCCGCCCACGTGGTCGCGCGCGCCGCCGAGGGACTGCACTACGCCCATACGCGCAGCGACGCTGCTGGCCGTCCGCTCAAGATCGTTCACCGCGACGTCTCCCCCCAGAACGTCTTGGTCTCCTTCTCCGGCGAGGTGAAGGTCATCGACTTCGGCATCGCGCACGCGCTTGGCCGGGTGACGCAGACTCGCACCGGCACCCGCAAGGGCAAGACCGGCTACATGGCGCCCGAACAGGCGCGGGCGGGCGCCATCGATGCCCGCGTGGACGTCTTTGCGCTCGGCATCTTGCTCTGGGAGCTCTCGTGCGGCAGACGCCTGTTCGTCAGACCTGACGACTTCCGATCGATGAACGCGCTGCTGGTCGATCCCATTCCGCTGCCTTCCAGCGTGGCGGCGGTTCCTCCCCAGCTCGAGGCCATCACGATGCGCGCGCTGGCCCGCGACCCGGATCATCGTTACCAGAACGCGGAGGAGCTGCGCGCGGCGCTCGACGCCTTCACGATCAGCGTGGGTGGCGCTTCGCCCGCGGAGCTCGGCGCGCTGGTGAAGGTGCTTTTTGCGACGGACACGCCGCTCATGCGTCAGGAGCCGTCACATGGAGCGCTCGAAATCGGGCCCGCCGTCGTCACCGAGCCGACCTCACCTGGGCGGCGCAAAGGCGGCGTCGATCGGCGCCAGTGGTTTCTTCTCGGCGCAGGTGCCGTGGCCGCAGCCGCGCTCGGTGGCGGCCTTGGCTGGATCGGCAATCGTTACGGCGGCTCACTGGGACGCAAGGTTGCCGCGGCCGCGCCTCGACGCTACGGCAACCCGCCCGCAGCGCCGGCGGCGAAGATCCCGTTCGAAGATCCACGTACGCCGCTGACCGGGGGGGGCGTGTCCCCTCGTTTCGTCTGGCCACCTTCTGTCGAACCGTTGGTGCCCATCACGCCGATGCTCGAGCCGCCGCCCCCGGATCCGGTCGAGATGGCTCTGCAGGCCAAGCGGGCCGCGCGGGCCAATGCCATGGCTCGTCGGGCCCGTCGGCTGCGCGCGAAGTCCAACCCTTTCTGATCTCAGCGGCGACGGGTGCGGGGCGCGGGTGCGGCCAGGTGTTCCCAGGCCAGCTGGCGCAGGACCCCCAGCGCGCGGGGCGCGTCTGCGAAGAAGACGTCGGGTTTGGCGTGTACCGAGAAGCCGCCGCGATATTTCCCCACGGCGAGCGCGCGGAAGAAGCTGGCGTAGTCGGCCTCGTCCGCCCGGCGGGGGTAGACCCGGCCCGCTGGGTTCGACATCTCGATCTGGCGAATGTGACGGGCCGCCGTGGTGAGGATCGACAAGTCCTCTTTGCCTTCGACCATGAAGCCGAAATCGACCAGCAGAGCGACCCGCGGGTTGGCGACCGCTTCGATGAGCCGAACACCCTCCTGCACGCTCGTGATGGCGGTTCGCTCGCGCGGGGGCAACGGCTCGATCAGCACGTCGACGCCGAGCCTTTCGCCGATGCGCCCGGCGCGCTTGCCGAAATCGACCATGTCGGCGAACGCCTTTTCCACCGGGTAGTCGGCGTCGAAGCTGCGCGATCGCGTGTTGAGGTTCCCGAAGACGACCATGCCGAGGCCGAGCCGCTTGGCGAGCAAGATGCCGTGCTCGAGGTGCTGCTCGATCTCCAGCGGGTTGCGCCGGGGGCCAACCACCATCAGCTCGGGCGGCACGAAGCCGTAGCCGGAGAGAGACGGCAGACCGAGCTGGGCGAGCTTCGCCATCCTGGCGATGAGACGTGCCTTTTCCACCTCGGGCAGGGGCAGCACGTCCTGCAAGGCGAGCTCGACGTATTCGAACCCGACGCTGAGTGCCTCCTCGGGCGCTTGGACGCCGACGACCCGCACGCAACGGCCGACGGGAAACCCCGGCACGCGCGGCGGGACCGGATCCGAAAGCACGTCGATGCCGTCGACCTCGATTGCGGCGCCCGGTGCCAGCCGCAGTCCAACCCGGCCTTCGAGGCCGGGTGGCGCGTTCACCGCCGCAGCGGAGGCGCTGTTGACGATGCGCGAACCGACCTGGGTAAAGGCGATCGAAGTCTTGCCGTTGGTCGCCGGTAGCGGCAGATCGACGGCGCTCTCCCCATCGGCGGTTCCGCCGACGCGCAAGCTCGCGGTCCCGCGCGCCAGCCGGTAGGTGATGCGCGCACCGGAAAAGCGCGGCAGCGGACGTTGCATGGTGAGGCGCGCCGGCACCCCGATGGCCTCGCCCGAGATCGCAGCGCCGCGCCGCCAGCCCGTGGTCGGGACGGGGTCGAGCCCGGGAAGATCGGCGCCTTTGCCGTCGAAGAGCGGCAACCAGGCGCGCCGGCCGAGGCCGGTCAAGCGCAGCTGGCGCCATTGCACCTCGGTCTTCGGCGGTACGAAAAAACTGATGCCGCCTTCGGCCGCGGGAGCAAACAGCGGCTGCGGCGGGGACTCGGCTCGGTTGATCGTACTTTGCACCAGGACGTCGCCCGCCACCACGATGCGTACGCGATTCCAGGCGCGCGGACGGAACGCGGAACGCGCACGGTCGGCAAACACCACGCGGCTGCCCTCGCCACCTGCGGGCACACGCACGCGCAGGTCGACATCGTCGATGGCGCGGGCTTTCACCTCGGCTTCGAAGATGAAGTCGCCGTGGGAAGCAGCCGTCACCGCCCGCATAGGTGAAGCCCCGGCCTGCGCTTCGAGGAGGCCGCGGCGCCACTCGAATCCGCCCCCATCCGGGTCGGGGCGGAACGCGGCTTGCCGCTCCTGCGGTAAGAGTGCGGAAGACTCCGCCCACGCCGGCAGGCCGGTGCCGCCATCCCGGCGGGCGGGGGCGCCTTGCGCGGTGGGGACGATGGCGAACAACGTCCCCCAGGCCCAGGCCATGGTGACAGCCGACCGTGAGGCGAATGCCCTTCGTCTCTCTCCGGCGATGGCCGGGGGGGCGGGGTTGATCAGCATGGGCATCGACATGCTAGCCTCCTCGCGGTCTTGACACGCAATTTCTCCAGCTTGACCTCACCGCGTGAAAGCAGACCGGCGCGCGCAGTCGGGGATGCCGGGCGACTCGCCACCGGAGGCGCGCTTGCCATCGTCCTGGTCGCCGTGGTCGGCATCCTCCTCGTATGGCCTAGCGCCGCGCGCGCCGAGGTCGACGGCAACGCCCTCAAGGTGTCGCTGGTGACGTTCGGTCCCGGCACGCATCCGTTTCTCAAGTTCGGCCACAACGCCATCCTCATCGACCACGAGGACGGCAAGGGCATCATCTACAACTTCGGCATGTTCAACTTCTCGTCGCCGGCGCTGATCCCGAAGTTCGCGCTCGGTCGTTCGGAGTACTGGCTGGCGCGCACCATGCGTGACGACACGCTGGCCGACTACGCCGCCGACGACCGCACGGTGCAGGTGCAGGAGCTCGCGCTCACCCCGGCTGAGCGCAAGCGTCTCTTCGAACGGCTCGAGGAGAACGCGCGGCCGCAGAACCGCAACTACCTCTACGATTACTTTTACGACAACTGCTCGACCCGCGTGCGCGACGCGCTCGATGCGGTGCTGGCGGGCAAGCTGCGTGCTGGCGCGGGAGCTCCTGCGCGGCTCACTTACCGTCAACACGCCTTGCGCCTGGTGTCGGACCTGCCGTGGGAATACGTCGCACTCGACTATGCGCTCGGTTTGCCCGCGGACCGCGCCGGCACGCGCTGGGAAGAGAGCTTCATTCCGATGGAGCTGCGCGATGTCGCCCGCAGCGTCCGTCTGCCTGACGGACAGCCGCTGGTGAAGGCCGAACGCCTGGTCTATCGATCGACGAGGGCGGATCCGCCGCAGGCCCCCCCGCGCTACGTCGGCCGATTCGCGATCATCGGCGTGAGCGTAGGGCTGATCTTCTTCGGTCTGGGGCGACTCGCCCGGCGCAGCGGGGCCGCCCGTATAACGCTGGGAACGCTGGCGTCGCTGGTCGGGTTCGTGGCGGGGCTTGGCGGCACTCTGCTGCTGTTCCTTTGGGTGGCGACCAATCACCGCGCCTCGCACGCCAACGCAAACATCTTGCAGTCGGTGCCATGGGCGCTCGCGCTGGTCCCCTATGGCATCAAGGTGGCGCGCGGGCGGCTCGTTGGCATCCGGCGCGCGGGGCTGCTGGCCGCTGCGGCCGCCGGGACCGCCATCTTGGGAGTTCTCGCCAACCTCCTCGGCCTGCTCGCCCAGGACAACGCGCACTTCGCCGCGCTCTTCGTTCCGCTCTGGTGTGGTCTCACGCTCGGTCTGCGCGCGCTGCGGCCGAGAGGTCCCCGCGTCGCCGCTTCTTCCTGATCCAAGTACTCTCCAGCGATCGCATGAATCCCCCCAAGCCGTCAGCCGCCGACTGCAAGGAGCCCGGCCGGCTCGTACCCGTGATCGACCCGCGACGCTGCGAGGCCAAGGGCGACTGTCTCCGCGTCTGCCCCACCGGGGTGTTCACGCTGGCGGTTCCCAGCGACGACGTGAAAGCCAGCCTGGGACTGCTCGGGCGATTGAAGCTCCGCGTGCACGGTGGCAAGCAGGCACTCGTCGAACGTCCGGGCAATTGCGAGGGGTGCGGCCTTTGTGTGCCGGCGTGCCCGGAAAAGGCCATTTCGCTCCGCTCCGTACGGTGAGCAGGCGACGACAGGCGTCGAGACATTTGCGGTGAAGGCCGCGCGCCGACAACAAAAACGGCCAGATTCGAACCCGTGCATTACGTTGCCGCCGTGCAAACATGGCTCGCTCTACAGTTCACAAAAGCGATGTTGGATTTGCTCGACGGAGTGGTAACGTCGGAACCGTAAAGATGCTCGAGAAGCTTTTGGTGAGGGTTCGGTCGTGGTTGCACATCGACCCGTCCGCGGGGACGGCGACGGTGGCTTCGGCGTCTGGCTCTGGCGCGATGGCTGGCCCTGCGATGGCGCCTGCGCCCGCGCTCGGCACGCAGGGTTTCTCCCGCAAGGCGTCTGGCAAGTCGAACACTGGTAAATCGGAGGCGAAGCAAGCTTCCGCGGGCAAGTCGGAGGCGAAACAAGCTTCCGCGGGCAAGTCGGAGGCGAAGCAAGCTTCCGCGGGCGCCAGCGGCAACGGATCGCTGACTGCCAGCGCGGCCAACGCGCGCGACGGTCGTAAGCGCGCGCCGACGCCGAGCGCCGCGCCACCGCCTCCGCCCGCGGACGCCTACGCTCCTGTCGCGCTCGAAGCGCAGTCCGAAAGCGGGATGGTGATCACCGACAGCGGCATCATCATCATCGACCCCACAAGCGGAGATCCGGCGCTCGACGGCAAGTCGAATGGCTCACGCCCCGGCGACGTGTCGGCCAGTGGTGATGCCTGGGCGGTGCCGAACCTCACCAGCAACACGGGCTCGATGACCGCAGCGGCTGACCCTGGCGACTGGGATTCCGTCCTGGCCCGTGCTCGCGCGCAACTTGCGCCGCCAGCTGTCTCGCCCGCCGCGCCCGCGCCGCGCAAGCCTCGCGGTTGAGGTGGTCGGGAGCCGAATCGCCCGCGACGTCACGAGCAAACTGGCGGCAAGCCACTTGCGGGCGTCGCTCGGTTTTCAGATGCTCGCCCGCCCATGACCACGGCCGCTGTCGAAACGCACGACCTCGCCAAGCGGTACGGTGCACTCGAGGCTCTGCGCGGCCTGTCGCTCCGAATCGAGGCGGGAGAGATCTTCGCGTTGCTCGGCCCCAACGGCGCCGGCAAGACAACCTGGATCTCGGTTGTCTGTGGATTGCTGCGGCCGAGCAGCGGTTCGGCAAGGGTGCTGGGGCACGACGTGGTGACGGATGCCGTGGCGGCGCGACGACTGGTCGGTCTCGTGCCCCAAGAGGTGAACTTCGATCCCTTCTTCAGCCCCCGTGAAGCGCTTCGCTTTCAGCAGGGCTACTACGGTCTGCCGAGAGACAACGCCCGCATCGACGAGGTGCTGGCCGCGATGGATCTGACCGGCAAGGCCGACACCAATGCCCGTGCTCTCTCGGGCGGTATGAAACGCCGGCTGCTCATCGGCACTGCGGGGCGAGGGGTTCCGGACCCTGCTCACGTTCGAGCCCGGCGACACCGCGGTCGGCCGCAAGCTGCGGCAGATCGTGCTCGAC
>JANNNO010000026.1:0-28695 GCA_031398585.1 Myxococcales bacterium
CCGGCGCCATGTCCAGTCGTTCCGGCGCCACCGGCACCGTCGCCACCCGTGCCCGCGGTCGCCCCCGCCGATCCCCCGGTCACGTTCGCCATGCCGCCCCCCGCACCGCCGCCGCTTCCGCCGCGCCCGCCGCCGGCTCCTCCGCGCTCGCGGGAGGGAGCTCCACCCGGTGATTTGCCCTCACCGCAGGCGGCGAGGCCGACCAGCACCGCCAGAGCGAGACTCGCCATCGAGCCCCCGCCGCGCGCCGAGCAGGAGATCGGGGCTGCCGGGCGGTGAGCTCGACCTCGACGACGAAGACGCATTCCGGGGGGACGCAGCATGGTGACTCCTTTGCGGACCCGCCGACGCTAGCGCTTTGCTCGCGCGGTTCACGTCAAGAATGGGTCAACCGCGACGTCGCCCCGACGCGGGTCACCCTGGCGCAACCGCCCCGAGACCCGCTCCGGTCAACTGCCCGGTCCTCATCACCCCATTTTCTACGGTGAAAAGCCCAGGAAAGCGGGCCTGCCACTCGGCATTGGCGGCGGGCACGAACTGCCGCGCGTTGGCCTCGATGCCCGCGTTGCCCGGCACCCGCGCCGCGATGCCCGCAGAATGAATCAGCGACGCTCCGGGACAGGTCAGATCCTGCACGGTAACGAAGAGACCCTGCTGCCGCGCAGCCGCCGCCATCAGCACCGCGTGCGTCTGGCCCTTGCAAGCCTTGAGCGCAACTCCGGTGTAGCCACGCTCGCGCGATCGCACGAGGCTGTCGTTGTCGGTCAACGCCTCGTCGACCACGATCGGTCGCAGCTTGGCCGCCGCGTGCATGACGTTGCTGGGATCCTTTTCCAGATCGCGCGGCGTCGGCTGCTCGATGTAGAGCACGCGTTCGAAGCCCGCGGGCGCCGATTGCCGCAGCCGGCGCAGGTACTCCAGCAGGTACTCGACGTTGGGGCACCCCTCGTTGAAGTCGAGGCAGTACTTCCAGTCCTTCGTTCCGCGCGCGGGCAGCACCCGTTCGATGATCCGATCGATGCGCACGGTGCGGTCGTGATCGGCCTCGAGGTTGCCGCCGTTGAGCTTGATCTTGAACCTGAAGAGGCCGTCCCGCGCGATCCACTCTTCGAAGGTGTTGGGCAGGCCGTCGGCAAGCGGTGTCTTCACGTCGGCCGTCTCCAGCGGATCCGAGGCGCCGATGGAGTGAAAGACCGGGATGCTGGCCTGGGGCTGCCGGTCGAGATATCGATCGGGATAGTGATCGCGAAAAGCGGGCCCCAGATCGGCCGCCAGATCGCGCGGCATGAAGCGTGAGTTGTAAGTGTCGTAGACCGAGAGCCCGAACGCCTTGCCGTAAGCGTCGTGCAAGGCCGCATCGAAGGCGCTCGCCACCACCAGCGCCGCGAGCTTCGGAATCGGCGTCGGCAGGCGCGGCTGCCAGGTGCGCGACTCCTCTTCGGTCGCTGCCAGATACGCCGGTTCGAGCACGCGGTACAGATCGATCGGGTGCCCGACCTCGTCGCAGTCGGCGGTGAGCCGAGAAAAGCGCGCCGCCAGCGCCTTCATGGCCCCCAGACCCACGTCCTGCGACGCCGCCGGAAACGCCCAGGCGTTGCCCATCGTCATCGATCCGAAGCCGCGCGCTTCACGGCCATCGCCAAGACGGATCCGGCAGCGCACGTCGAGCAGCGTGGTGTGGTCGACCTTACGGCCGCCGAACATGTAAGGCGCGCGGTAGGCGAACTCCTGAAACCCGTGCGTCACCTCCACGATCTTCATGTCGGTGTCGCGCGCGACGTGACCGGCGGGAGCCCGGTGAGCACAGCTCGGCAGCAGCGGCGACGCCAGCGCGGCCAGACCCGCTTGCAGCCAGGAACGCCGTCCCGGATCCATGGTTTCAGAGCCCATAGACATGCCGCCAGACCGCCTCGAAGCGATAACGTCCATCGGGAAGCTGCGGACTCGCTTTGGCCGCCGACGTGGTGCCGTGCGGATTGCCACCGTTGGCCGCAGGCAGTGACGTCACCAGCTGATGCGAGCCACCGAACGGGGGACCCGCGTCGTCCACGACGACGACCGGCCCCAACGCGGCCAGGCCCATCGCGCTCCAGTTCTTGATGTGGCCGCCGTACTGCTCTTCTTGCGTATGAGAAAAGCCCCAGAAGCGATCCGCGGGCGTCGCCGAGGGCAGTTTGGTCCACGCGGCAGGCTCGCCGGCGCGGTTGTCGAACGGACCCGAAAGCATCACCACGCGTTCGACCTTGCGGAGTTTACCTATGAGCCCCGACGTCGACGCCCCGTGCGAGTGACCCGACACGATGATCGATTCCCAGCGCGGCCGATCACCTGCGAGATATCGCTCCCAGCCGACCGTCGGCTGGCGCTTGGCCATTGCTTCGATCATGCGAACGATGCGCGTCTCGAGGCTGTTGGCCGGTGTGATGGCGATGTGAGGGCTGAGATCCTTGCCCTCGAGCGCCTCGCGCCGAAGTTTGCCGTGGCAGTCGGGATCGGGCGTGTCGGGCGGCATGCAAAGCGCGCGGATGTCGTAGTCGTTGGCATAACCCGGAACCACGACGGGAAAGCCCATCGACCCCAGCCACGCGCCCATGGTGCGGCCGCGCTCGGGCTTGTTGTTGGCCCCGATCAGGTAGACGACCAGGAAGCGCGCTCGTGGTGCCTTGGCGTCGAAGTACGCGTACTGCGGAGCCAGGTACTTGTCGGCTGCGGGATCGAGCTCGGCAGGGAGCAGCGCGATCTCCGCGTTGCCCGCCACCGCGCCGGTGGCCGCCGTGGTCTCGATCGCCGCTCCCGGCGTGAGCACGGCCGCCGAGCCAGTCGGTGCGGGTGCGACGGCCGACGCGGGCGGCGTCTGGGTGGCACAGCTGCAAGGCGCAATCAGCAGCCAGACCGCCAGCACGGAGCCGCGGGGGAGGGCGCGGGAGAGGAGATGTGCGGTGAACGACAGCGACCCGAACATGGCCGGGACGCTACACCACCGCCTCCGATCCGGCATAATCGAACGACATGAAGTGTCTGGCGATCCAGCGGTCGAAGCTCTGGCTCTCTTGCGCGGCCCTGGCCGCGAACCTGGCAGCGGGCTGCGCCACCGGCAGCGCGGCCTCGGGCGAAAACGGCCCCGGCGTCGGCGCGCCGTTGCCGGACCTCGCGCTCACCGCTTGGAACGGCAAGCCGCTCCGTCTCGATAGTTACCGCGGCAAAGTCGTGCTGCTGGATCTCTGGGCGTCATGGTGCCTACCGTGCAAGGACGAGCTGCCTGCCCTCGATGCTTTGGCCAGTCGCTGGCGCGCCCGCGGTGTCGAAATCGTCGCGGTCTCGCTGGATGAAGATCGCGCGGCGGCCGAAGCGTTCCTCCGCACCCGGAAGCGCTGGGAACTCACCTTGGCGCACGATCCCGCCGGGGCCGTCGCGGATCGCCTGCAGCCACCCAAGATGCCGACGTCGTACGTGATCGATCGCGCGGGCGTCGTCCGACACGTCAACGCCGGTTACCAGCCCGGGGACATCGAGCGCCTCGAAGCCGTGTTGCGCGACCTCGCGCGTTGAATCGACCGCCGCTTGAGCGGTCGCGCGGGGGCTATATCAGACCGGCGGCGGCTGCCCGCCCGGGGGCGGCAACGGCGCCACCGGCGGACTGACGGGAGCCACCGGCGGGGGCGCAGTCTCGATTGCGGCGGGCGGCTCGTTCTTGCGGGTGATCTTGCCCCAGAGCGATTTTGCCAGTGCCGCCAGGACCAGCAGCCCCACGGCGCCGCCCACGGCGGCCCACAGCTGCCATCTCACGAACTCGACAAGGGCATGCGCCACCGAGGGGCCGCAAGAGAACGCTTCCAGGGCGGGCGGCGTGTACCACCAGCCGAGCGCGCCCGGCCCGAGCAGGCAGAAGACAACGAACCCCGCCAAAGCGCCCACGCTGGCGATGACGGCGTAGCGCTTGAATGAGGATCGCGGCTGGATCGGGCTGGTGGTCATGAGGGCCTCGTGTGGGTAACGCGCACAGTCTAGGTGAGTGCCATGAGCACGTCCACGGCGTCGTCTCGGGGGGCCTCTTCGAGTCGCAAATCTTCAGAGACGGCGTCAAAACGCCGATGACCCGCGTTGGCGTGACGGCTCTCCCGATTCCCGATCTCGAGGCGGCGGTCAAGGATCTCATCACTCGCGATGCGGTGACGATACCTCCTTACCCCGGCGTCGCGATGAAGCTGCAACGCCTCGTCGCGGGCGGCAACTATGGCATGAACGATCTCGCCAAGACGGCGATGAGCGATCCGGTCGTTACCGGCTTCTTGCTGAGAGCTGCCAACTCCCCCGCGTACCGCGGTTCGGCCAAAATCACCTCCGTCTCCGATGCGGTCATGCGCATCGGGGGCTCGGACGTCGTGCGCATCGCGATCGCCGCCAGCATGGGCGCCGAGGCGGGGAAAAAGGGCGTGCTGGCGGCGCTCCGTCGCCGCGTCTGGAAGGAGTCGCTGATCAGCGCTGTGGTCTCGTTCCAGCTCGCCACCGCGCGCAAGCTCAACGCGCAGGAGGGCTTCGTTTGCGGCCTGTTGCACGACATCGGCCGCGTCGTGGCCGTCAGCTCCCTCGAGGTCCTGCTCGCGCAAAAGCGCGATGGCCGTGTCTGGGCGGAGGGCGAATGGATGGCGTTCGTCGATCGCTTCCATGTCGAGCTCGGCACGCTCACGGCGAAGAAGTGGGCGCTCTCGGATGTCTTGCAAGAGGTGATCTCGGCGCACCACGCGCAGGGCGGCGGACAGGTCAAGACCGGCAAACCTCTGGTGGACGTCGTGGCCGCATCCGACGCGGTCGTGACCATGCTGGTCGCCGAAGCCGCCGTCACGCTGGAGATGCTGACGAAGGTGCCGGGGATCACGGCGGCCGAAGCGTCGGCGCTCTTCAACGCCATCCCCGGCATCGGGCCCTTCATCGCAAGCATGGATGAGGCAACCCCGGCGCAGGCGGGACCGCCGGCGCCCTCGCAGGTGGCACCTCCGCCCAAACCGCCGGACAACGCCGCAAAGGCCAACTTCCCCATCACGCTGATCCGCGCGGGCACCACCGTCGACGGCCGCTGCTATCGAGCGATGCGCGATGGCCTTACCTTCATCCTGAAGGAGCGGTTGGCGCCCGGCTATCTCCTGCGCTTGCAGCTGCGTCCACCGACGACGCCGGCTTTCGAGGTGCACGCTTCGGTGGAAGGTTGCTCGCCCGATCCCGACGGCTTCGAGATCGCCGCCAAGCTCTTCGCCCTGAGCGGCCAGGCGCGGGATCGCTGGATCGAAGTGGTCGGCGCGCTCGGTGTCGCCGACGCCTAGCTAGCGAGCCGAGTGTGCACTAGCTCGAGAGCGACCGCCCGGACGTGGCGGCGGCGGCAGCCCGCGGCAGCTCGCGGCGGATGAGCTCGACAAACGCGCTGCTGGCGCGTGACAGTGGCGTCGACGCCGGCGTGATGAGCCCAACGCAGCGGCCACCAAGCCGACTCGCCTCATCGACCGCCAGGTCGGCGATCGGACGCCGCACGAGCCAGCCGGCGGCAGCTTCCCGTGCGGCAGCCCAAGACGGCACCACGCTGACGCCAAAGCCGAGCTCGCACAGCCGTTTCAACACCTCGACGCTGCTCATCTCCATGGCGACGCGGGGGCGGACTCCCGCTCGGGACAGGGCCTCGTCGAGAAACGCCCGTCCGGCGGTGCTGCGATCGAGGAGCAACAGCGGTACCGCTGCGAGATGAGCGAGGGTCAGGTGGCGTTGCCGGGCCAGCGCGTGATCCGGCCGGCAGATCAGCCGGTCTTCTTGCGGCACGAGCGGCTCGCTGACGATGCGCGAATCCGTCGACGAGGGCGCGATCAAGGGCAGGCTGACCACGCCCAGGTGGACTCGTCGTTCGGCGACGGCCAGCGCGGTGGCCGGCGAGGGACGGTTGTCGAGGCGAAGCTCGACGCCAGGGAAGCGCTTGCGAAACTTCGCCAGCACGGGGGGCAGCAAGTAGCAGGCGAGGGTGTCGCTGGTACCGATGATGAGCTCGCCGGTGACCAGGGTGCGTGTGGCTTCGAGGTGGGCGCGAGCCCGGTCCATCTCGCCGAAGATGGTCTCGACGTGCCCCAGCAGAAGCCGGCCCGCATCCGTGAGCACGGCCCCGCGGCCCTGGCGATGAAAGAGTCGCTCGCCGAGATCGGCCTCGAGCTGCGCGACCGCTTGGCTGACCGAAGACTGAGTCTTGCCGAGCGCGCGCGCCGCCCGCGAGAAGCCGCGCTCACGAGCGACTGTCGCAAAAGCCGCGAGCCGGGCCGAATCGAGCGGCGGGCGCCCCGTCGGCAGGGCGGTGGCCGGGCGATCTCCGCCCTGGCGCTCACGCTTCTTGATCTCTACTGCCCCGGAAGCCATCGATGAAATCGATGGATACCATAAGAATCTATTGGCTTGCCGAATCGATGGGCCCCCTGCAGATTTGCCGCCATGCTCGCGCTGCCCGGTCCCTCGGCCCTCTCCCCGTCGCGCACCGAACGGCGCCTCAAAGCCGTGCAGGTGCGAAATCCCCGCCTCACGTCGCTGGCCGCGAGCTACCTGCATTTCGTGGAGCTTCGCCCCGGCACAGTGCTGACCGATGGGGAGGAAAGAACGCTGCGGGCGCTGCTGACCTACGGCCCAGGCGACAGACCGCCCTCGACGTCGAGTCTGGCAGCGGTCCGCTACCTGGTGGTCCCCCGCATCGGAACCATCTCTCCCTGGTCGTCGAAGGCGACCGACATCGCCCGCCTCTGCGGCCTGGCTGGCGTGGTCCGGCTCGAACGCGGTTGCCTCTATGCTCTCACGGGTCAAGTCGATGACGAGGCCGCGCTGCTTGCCAGCATCGCGGACCGCATGACCGAAACAGTTTTTCGGTCGCCCGAGGAGTTCGCAGCGCTGGCCCGAGACAGCTCTCCCGCACCGCTGACCACGGTGCCGCTCGGACAGCAGGGTCGTGCCGCGTTGGTTGCTGCCAACCGCAGCCTCGGCCTCGCGCTCTCGGACGACGAGATCGACTACTTGGTCGCGGCCTTCGCCGCGCTCGGGCGGGATCCTACCGACGTCGAGCTGATGATGTTCGCGCAAGCCAACAGCGAGCACTGCCGACACAAGATCTTCAATGCGAGCTTCGTGCTCGACGGGCAGCCGCAGCCCAAATCCCTCTTCCAGATGATCCGCCGCACCACTGAAGCCAGCCCGGGCGGCGTTCTCTCCGCCTATCGTGACAACGCCGCGGTGATGGCAGGACCCGAAGCCGTGCGCTTCTTCGCCGATCCGACCGACAACGGCTACGTCGAGGTGCGCGAGCCGGCGCACATCTTGATGAAGGTCGAGACCCACAACCACCCGACCGCGATCGCGCCCTTTTCCGGCGCCTCCACCGGGTCGGGCGGCGAGATTCGCGACGAGGGCGCCACAGGTCGAGGCGCCAAACCCAAGGCCGGCCTGGTCGGCTTCTCGGTCTCCAACCTGCGCCTGCCGGGCGCGGTGAAGCCCTGGGAAGCGGCCCTCGGCAAACCCGATCGCATCGCTTCGGCGCTCGAGATCATGACCGAAGGGCCGCTGGGTGGCGCCGCCTTCAACAACGAGTTCGGCCGGCCGGCATTGACCGGGTACTTCCGCACCTTCGAGCTCGAGGTGCCAGGACCGCAAGGATCCGAGCTGCGCGGCTACCACAAGCCGATCATGCTGGCCGGCGGCCTCGGCACGGTTCGGCCCGCGCACGTGCAGAAGGGGGAGATCCCGGCCGGGGCGCCGATCGTCGTGCTGGGGGGACCGGCCATGCTGATCGGTCTCGGTGGCGGGGCGGCGTCGTCGCTGGCATCGGGCGCCTCTCAAGCCGACCTCGATTTCGCGTCGGTCCAGCGTGAGAACGCCGAGATGGAGCGCCGCTGCCAGGAGGTGATCGATCGCTGCTGGGCGCTCGGTGACGGCAACCCGATCGTGTCGATTCACGACGTCGGCGCCGGTGGCCTGTCGAACGCACTGCCCGAGCTGGTGCACGAGAGTGGGCGTGGCGCGCGCTTCGATCTGCGCAAGATCCCCAACGACGAGCCGTCGATGTCCCCGCTCGGCATCTGGTGCAACGAGGCGCAGGAGCGTTACGTGCTCGCGATCGAGCCGGCCGACCTCGCGCGCTTCGAAGCGATCTGTCGGCGCGAGCGCTGTCCGTTCGCGGTCGTTGGTCACGCGACGGCCGAAGGGCAGCTGGTGGTGGATGATCCCCATTTCGGCAATCGCCCGATCGAGATGCCGATGAACGTGCTGCTCGGCAAGCCGCCCAAGATGGTACGTGACGTGGCTTCGATCGCGCCTCCGCGACAGGAGTTCACCGGCCGTGGGATCGAGCTTACCGAAGCCGTGGATCGGGTGCTGCGGCTGCCGACCGTCGCCGACAAAACCTTTCTCATCACGATCGGCGATCGCACGGTGACAGGGCTCGTGGCGCGCGATCAGATGGTCGGCCCGTGGCAGGTTCCGGTCGCGGATGCGGCGGTCACTCTGGCCGATCATCGCGGCTTTGCAGGCGAGGCGATGGCGGTCGGCGAAAGGACCCCGATCGCGCTGCTGGATGCCGCGGCGTCCGCGCGCATGGCCGTCGCCGAGGCGATCACCAACCTCGCTTCCGCAAGCGTCGAGCGCCTCGGCGACATCAAGCTGTCGGCCAACTGGATGGCGGCTGCGGGGCACCCGGGGGAGGACGCGCGCCTCTTTCAGGCCGTTCGTGCCGTGGGCGAGGAGCTCTGCCCCGCGCTCGGCATCGCCATTCCGGTGGGCAAGGACTCCATGTCGATGCGCACCGTCTGGCAGCAGGACGGCAAGACCGCCACGATGGCGGCGCCGCTGTCTCTCATCGTCAGCGCGTTCGCGCCCGTCACCGACGTGCGGCGGGCGCTGACGCCCGAGATCGGCCGGGCGCAGCGGCAAGGTGCCGCCGACGACACCGTGTTGGTTCTCGTCGATCTGGGGCGCGGCCGCCATCGCCTGGGCGCCTCGGCGTTGGCGCAGGTCTACGGCAAGATTGGCAGCGAGGCACCCGACCTCGATGATCCGCGTCTCTTGCGCGCGTTCTTCGCTGCGGTTCAGAGCCTCACCGTTGCCGGCACGCTGCGCGCCTATCACGATCGATCCGATGGCGGCCTCTTCGTCACCTTGGTCGAGATGGCCTTCGCGGGCGGCGCGGGCCTCGCCATCGACGTAGCGGGCATCGCCTCCAAGGCCGATGTCGTGGCGGCGCTCTTCAGTGAAGAGCTGGGCGCCGTGATCGAGATCGCGTCGGGTGACGTGGGCACGGTTCAGCAGGCCTTCGCCGCCGCCTGTGCCGCTGAAGGTCTCGGCGCCGACGCCGCGATCGCGATCACACAGGTGGCGCGCGTGATCACGGGCGACGCGGTGACCATCGCCCACGGCGCCACCTCCCTCGCGGCGTTCACCCGCAGGCAGCTGCGTGCGGCTTGGTCGGAGACGACCCTTGCGATGCAGTCGCTGCGCGACGACCCGGCCTGTGCCAAGCAAGAGCACGATATGCGCCTCGACATTCAGGATCCCGGTCGCAGCGCCGTCGTCTCGTTCGATAGGGGCCACGACGTGGCGGCGCTCTTCGTCGCGCGCGGCGTGCGCCCGCGCATCGCCATCCTGCGCGAGCAGGGAGTCAACGGCCAGATCGAGATGGCGGCGGCGTTTCATCGCGCCGGCTTCGACGCCGTCGACGTGCACATGAGTGACGTGCTCACGGGCCGCGCCGACCTGCGCGACGTCAAGGGCTTCGCCGCCTGCGGCGGTTTCTCGTACGGCGACGTGCTCGGCGCGGGCGAGGGCTGGGCCAAGTCGATTCTTTTCAATAGTCGCGCCCGCGATGTCTTCTCCGCGTTCTTGCAGCGGCCCGACACCTTCGCTCTCGGCGTCTGCAACGGCTGCCAGATGATGTCGAACCTACGTGAGCTGATCCCCGGCGCCGCTGCCTGGCCCAAGTTCGTGGTCAATCGTTCCGAACGGTTCGAGGCGCGAGTGGCCCTGGTCGCGATCGAACCTTCGCCGTCGGTCCTGCTGGCGGGCATGGCGGGATCGCGCCTACCGATCGCGATCGCTCACGGCGAGGGGCGCGCCGAGCTCGACACCGCGGCACGCGCGCGGCTGGAGGCGCAGGGCCTCGTGGCAGCCCGCTACGTCGATCACCACGGGCAGGTGACCGAGCACTATCCCGAGAATCCCAACGGATCCCCCGGCGGCATCACCGCGCTGACGACCCCCGATGGGCGCGTGACCATCTTGATGCCGCACCCGGAAAGGGTCTTCCGCGTGGCACAACACTCGTTCGTCCCGGACGCCTATCGCGACGGGGACGGCGCCGGGCAGGACGACGGACCCTGGCTCCGGCTCTTCCGCAACGCGCGCCTCTTCGTCGGCTAGGCGAGGCCGGCCGGGCCTCCCTCGACGGCCTCACTGCAGGCCGGGCAGGAGTGCGCTCGCCTGCGCGGGGGCGAACTTGATGCAGTAGATGGGGGGCAGGTTGGCCGAGACGACCTGCCAGGTGGAGCCGCCGTCGTGGCTGGCGTAGAGGTTACCGGTGGTGCTGCCGAAGAGCAGATGTTCGCCCGTCTCGTCGACCGCAAGCGCGTGGCGGAAGACGAGATCGTAGGCCCACTTCTGCGGCAGCCCCTCGCTCAGCGTCTCGAACGTGCGGCCACCGTCGCGGGTGCGGGTGACGACCACGCGGCCGTCGACGGGAATGCGGTGTTCGTCCTTGATCGCCGGGACGAACCACGCGGTCTCGGGGTCGAGAGGATGGACGGCCACCGCGAAGCCGAAGGTCGAGGGCTTCACGTTGGTGATCTCCTCCCAGCTGGCGGCGCCGTCAGTCGATTTGAAGATGCCGTTGTGATGCTGGGTCCACATGACGTCGGGCGCGGCGGGACAGGCGACGACCTTGTGGGGATCCTGACGGTTGGGATCCATGGCGTCGGCGGGGGGGAGAAATTCTGCGCGCATGCCGGGACCGCCCAGCTGCCAGCTGTCGCCGCCGTCGCGGGTGATCCAGACGCCGCCGCACGAGATACCGATGGTGACGTGATTGCCGTCGCGCGGATCCACGACGATGGAATGGATGCCGGGGCGGTCGACGCCGCCGCCGAACCACTCTTGCCGCTCGGGTCGATCCCAGAGCGCGCGACAGAGTTTCCAGGTGCCGCCGCCGTCGTCGGAGCGAAACAGGCCACCCGGGACCGTGCCCGCCCAGATGCGACCGGGGTGATCCGCGCCGCCGTCCTCGAGCGCCCAGATCAGCTCGACCGACCATTCGAGCGGCGTCTTGCGCACGGGATCTACGTCGATCGCGTCGGCAGGCTTGGGAGGAAAGGCGGGCACCGCGATCTCCGACCAGGTGTCACCGTCGTCATCGGACCGGTGCAGCTTGACGCCGAAGTGTCCGTGGCCCAGCGCCGCGTAGAGTACGCCCGTGCGGGGATCCGCCATCGCCATCGGCACGTTGTCGCCGGCGAAGGCGAGCCGTTCGACCTGCCAGCCAGTGCCGCCTCGCTCGATGGTGAACAGGCCCTTGCGGGTCGCGATCAGCGCTCGTTTGCGTGCCATGAGGTCCTCCCGGCGGAATCTACGCCGAAGCCGAGGCCGAGGCGACTTGCACGTGCTCAGGCGGCGCCGCCGGAGAGCGCCTGCATGACATAGATCTCGCTGTCGTCGTTGACCGGATCCGAAAGCGCGATTCGGTCGCCGATCTGCTGGCCGTCGACAAAGATGCTCATGTGTTTTCGCACGCGGCCCTGATCATCGAGCAGGTACCCGCGCACCGCTGGATTGCTGGCAAAGACAGCCTGCAACGCTTCGCTGACCGTTGCGCCCGCCACCCGCGCCGGCGGGCTTTTCACGTGGCGCTGCAGGTTGGGCGTGAAGACCACCGTCGGCACGGGGGCCAGCTTAGCAGGCGATTTATCGACAGGCGCCTAACGACAGTCCTGGGGCAACGGCTGGGTGCCGAACGAGTAGGGACGCGCCTGCTTGATGATCGGCGTTCGTTCCGGGCCGATCAGTTTCCATTCCGATTCGACGGTGAACCATCGGTCGGTCCCGCTGGGATCGAGACGGGTGCGGAAGTGCGACTCGATGGCGCGGATGTGACAGGAGAACAGCGCGATCTCTTCGGCACGCAAGACGGCGCCGTCAATCAGGTTGCTGCGCGCCTCGACCAGCACGGGGGGCGTCTTCCACCAGGCGTACTTCAAAGCCTCGCCAGTCACACCGGGAGCCGGGTTGGTGACGCTGGCCTCACCCGCCTGGGCATTTATCGTGGTGACCTGGGACTTGCCTGGATCGTGAACGTCACGGCTGACGATGACACCGTTGGCGCGCTCGACGTCGTGATAGGCCTCATGGATCAACACGCCCATGCCGATCACGTCCTGATCGATGTTGCCAAGCTCGCGTTCGTCCCAGGCGCGCTCTTGCCAGAGACTGGCCCAGACCGCGCGCAGGCCGTCGGCCACGCTTCTCTTGGGATCCCCGAGAGCGGCCGAGACCGAGTGGTAGAGGCCAGCGCCGGTGAAGCCGGGCAGATCCTCGGTGTTGCTGCTCGAGCGCAGGCGAAAGCGTCGTTTGCCGTAGACGCCGGCCGCCATCGATTCGATGGCGCCGAGGACGGCCGGATCGACGGGGTGACCCAGGATCGCCGCCTTCACGTCATTGAGGACCGAGGCGCGCAAGGTGGCGTCGCTGAGGAAGGTCGTTTGCGCGCGCCCGGCGGCCAGGATCGCCTTGGCCCCGCTTGCTTCGAAGTGATCGAGCCCGTGCGCGATCGGCAGGGCGTGGGCAACGAGCGGGGTTGGGATCGGACCTGGGCAGGCAGGGTCGCTAGAACGGACCCGGAGAAGCTCGGCCAGCTGTGCCGCCTTGGCACCGATGGCGGGTAGATCATCGAGGCTGCGCTCGCGTAGATCCTGCAGGCCCCGCACCGAAGCATCGAGACGAGGGTGAAGCCGTTCGCCTTTCGGGCGTCGGGCGTCCCAGAAGGCCTGAGCCTCGCTGGGGGTCGCGGCGGCCAGCGTGAATCCACCGCCCACCACATCGAGGCGCACGAGCTTGTCCCAAAGATCACGCAGGCGAGCGTCGGCGCGTGCGTTGGGCAGGGCCATGTTGGGGGTGCCGCGGTTGCGCGTGAGGATGCCCACGTGGGACAGCGGCGTTTGGAAGACCTCCGTGATGAGGCCGCCGGTGAGGGGCACGTCGTTGGGGACGTCGTCGGTTACCACGATGACGTCGATGCCGAGCTTGGCGTGACGAAGCTCATCGGCGCGTACGAAACGCAGGACGCCGAAGCCGGTGCCCGGCGTGATCGCCTGGAACTGCACGCCGCGAAAGGGCGCGTTCATGTCGACGATCGGGACCGTGCCTTCGAGCGCCTTGCAGTCCAGTTGCTGACGTTCGCCTTGCGGTCGAATGGCCCATTCGTCGCCCCCGTCGGCGTGCGCCGCGATCGCGAAGAACGCGCGCCGCATCTGTTCACCGGTGATGACGTCGCTGCGATCGAACTCGACGGTGGTCATGGTGCTTCCCGCGTGCCGCACGACGGTCGCAAGGAGAAAGCGGCGCCCTGTCGTCACGAAGTACTCGCGGTCGGAGAACTCGCGCCAGCCGGCCTCGAACTCCGCGGCCGTGACGGCGTCGCAGCGATCCAGCGCCGTCTGCTGATAGATCCTTTCCCGCACGAAGGTGTAGTGAAGCGGCCAGCGGCGGGCCGAGAGAAAGTGGACCGCGTCGCCCGCGGCCATGTCGACCACGACCTTGACGGCGAGGCTTCCGATCTCGGTGCCGCCCGCCGCCAGGGCGCGCAGATCGTCCGGCGTGGCCAGCTCACGGGTGCGATCGCCCACCTCTCGATGTGCCACCGGCGTGCATGCGGTGTTGGCTGCGCCGGCGCTGTCGTTACTGCACAGGCGCAGCTGGCTGCTGGAGCCTTTCTTCACGAGCGCCAGTACGCTGCCGGTTGCGACTCGCGAAAAGGGCATTCGAGACATGGCCTGGCCGCTGCGATCGAACAGGCTGATCACACCCTCGAACGCCGGGTCGTTGCCCAGAGGCATGATGTCTGCTGCGGCCAGGGGCACGACCAGATGCCCGCCGGCTGCGATGGTGGCTGCGGGCCAGGGCAGCAGGGTTCCAATCGTTGTATCGGGCAACGGAAGTCCCGGTCCATGCGCCGCGAGCCGCAAGACGTAGCCAGTGAGATCGACGGCGCTCTGGGTAACGTTGGCGATCTCCACGAAGCGCGCAGGTCGCAACGCCGCCTCGCTGATGACGAGCGGCCCGGGGCTCGCCCGGCCGATCGGCGCGCCCTGATAGGGAGCGTAGGATTCGATGGCAGGCAGTTCGGGGCGAGGCGGGGGACCGCATCGATCACCGTTCGGTCGCCCCGGCGAGGCGTAGCGGCAGCTGGCGAAGGTTCCTGCGCCGTCAGGGAAACGCGCCCAGCTCTGGTTCGACGGCATGGAGGGGAACGTGACCTCGTCGAGCAGTGTGCCGTCGGCGCCGCGCAGAGAGATCCGTCCGCCGCCGGCGGCGAGCTCGAAGCCGAGATGCCGCGGGCCTTGCTCGGGTGAATCGTCAGCCCAGACGTGGAAGGTGCCACCGGGGGGAAGAGTCACTGCGGGCAGAACGTGACGGGCGCCCCCCTCGTCGAGCGTCAAGCCGGCCAGCGAACGCGGCATCGAACTTCGGTTCGCGATCTCGATCCAATCGTCGGTCTGACCGTGTTCATCGATCTGAAAGCCGTCATCGTCGGCACACAGCTCGTTCATGACCAAGCCGCGCTCGCCCACATCCGTGGATGTGCCGCCGTCGCCCACACTGCCGCCAGCACCGCCCTCTGCGCCGTCGGGATCGCCCGCGTCTCGCGCAGCGTCGGCGCCACCGTCCCCCAAGCGGCTGGGAACGCCTGCGTCCCGGCAACCGATTCCTGACAAAACCGTCAGGTGCCCCAGCAGGAAAACCAGGGCAGCGTGCCGAAAACGGGGCGCAAAGCGTATCGAAGGCATGGCCGCGCTCATCGGAGCAAGAGCCGGGCCGCCGCTCATGGCCGGACGGGGTTCGAGGAAAGTCGCCGTCAGCCTAGTGTGGTACGGTCAGCACTCTTTCGGAAACGCTCTTTCGGAAACGCTCTCTCGGAAACGCCCTTTTGGAACGGCAGATCTTCTCCGTACACGCCGAACTCGAACCTCGGCACTGGTGGTTTCGCGCCCGGCGCTCCATCGTGCGCTCGCTGATCGAACGGCTGGTGCCGCCGCACACCGATCTCCTCGTCGCTGACGCTGGCTGCGGCACCGGCGGCACCCTTGGCGCTCTCGTCGACGCCTATCGCTGCGTCGGCATCGACCCATCAGCAGAGGCCATCGCGCTGGCCAAGCAGCACTTTCCCGGCATCGACTTTCGCACCGGCCTCGCCCCGGAGGGCCTAGCCGACGTGCTGCCTGACGTGCGCCTCGTCACCATGCTCGACGTGCTCGAACACGTGGCCGACGATCGCGGGCTGCTCGCCGCCATGGTGGGGGCGTTGCGCCCGGGGAGCTTCCTTCTGTTGACGGTGCCTGCGGACATGCGCCTGTGGAGCCCTTCCGACGAGGTCTACGGTCATCACCGCCGTTACGATCGCGACAATTTCGAAGCCATCTGGGCTGGCCTTCCCGTGCGCCGGCGCCTGCTGTCGTACTTCAACAGCCGCCTTTACCCGGTCGTGCGGGCTGCTCGCCTCGCCAACCGCCTGCGCGGCAAGACAGCGGGACACGCCGGCACCGATCTCGCGCTGCCACCGGCACCCGCGAACTTCGCCCTCGAGCGGATTTTCGGCGGCGAAGCCCGAACACTCGGCGACGTGCTCGACGGACGCCGCCTGCACGGCTACGACTTCGGCGTCAGCTTGATCGCGGTGCTCGAGGTGACGGCGCCCGCCGTCGACTAGCCATGCGCACGATCGTGGTGGTGCCTTGTTACAACGAGGCGCAGCGCTTGCCGCGCCAGACGTTCCTCGACTTCGCGCGGACATGGTCAGGGGGCCAGCTGCTCTTCGTCAACGACGGCAGCCGCGACGAGACCGCGGCGGTCATCACCGAGCTGGCTGCCAGCGCCCCGCAGTCGCTGACCGCCATGTCGCTCGCGACCAACGGCGGTAAGGCCGAAGCCGTTCGGCAGGGCTTTTTGCGCGCGTTTGCCGAAGGCGCCGACGTGGTCGGTTTCTGGGATGCCGATCTCGCGACCCCTCTTGGCGTCATCCCTCGCTTCGAGACCGTCCTGCAAGAACGCCCGGGCATCGACATCGTGATGGGCGCTCGCGTCCGCCTGCTCGGCACGGCGGTGGAACGCCGCCCCCTTCGTCATTATCTCGGCCGAGGGTTTGCCACCGTCGTCTCCTGGATGCTCGAGGCGAACGTGTACGACACGCAATGTGGGGCCAAGCTCTTTCGCGCCACACCTCTCATCCGCGAGGTTTTCGCCGCCCCGTTTCTCTCCCGCTGGGTCTTCGACGTCGAGCTTCTCGCCCGCTACCTCGACGCCCGGGCCCGCCTTGGCGAGGACGGCCGCGAGGGCATTCGCGAGCTGCCCCTCGATGACTGGCATGACGTGGCCGGGTCCAAGGTGCGTTCCCAGGACTTCGTGAGGGCGGGGATCGATCTGGCGCGCATCTCGCTCGCGCGACGTCGGTCCCAGTAGGGCTGCGACGGCTGAGCGCGGCGGGCCGGGGGGACGACTGCGGCCCTCTGCGCCATGGAGTGGGTTCCCGCGGAATAACCCCGGGACGGCGGCGATTCAGCCTCCGGCGCCCGCGCTTACCCCGCGCGCCAGAAACTTTGGCACAATTGCCGACGTACTCATGCCGATGCGAGTGAAGTCGAAAGGAACGCCCATGACGCCCCCATCCCCTCGTGATGCCGCTGTTTCGGCGAAGGCAGTTGGCGTTCTGGCCGCTCTTGGGGTGCTGGCTCTGTCGCCGTCGGCGTTTGCCGACTCGTTTGCGGATGCCGCCGGCCGAGGCACCGGCAGCGCGTTCCTCTTCGCCTTGACGGCGGGCCTGCTCACCGCGCTCACCCCGTGCGTCTACCCGATGATTCCGATCACGGTGAGCATCTTCGGCGGCAAGGGGACGACCCGGGGACGATCGTTCGCACTCGCAACGTTCTATGTGGCCGGCATCGCCGTGATGTTCGGCACGCTCGGCACCATCTTCGCTCTGCTCGGCAAGGCCTTCGGGACCTTCCTCGCCAACCCCTGGGTCGTGGTTCCGCTGGCGCTGCTCTTCGTGGCCATGGCCATGTCGATGTTCGGTGCGTTCGAGCTCGCCCTGCCGACCGGCCTGCAAAATCGTCTGTCGCGCGTTGGCGGCCGCGGTTTCGCCGGTGCGTTTGCCATGGGCCTCGTGGGCGGTCTCATCGCCGCGCCCTGCACGGGACCGCCGCTTGCCGGCATCCTCGCCTACGTCGCGACCACCCGCGACGCGGTTCAGGGCTTTGCTCTGCTGGCGACTTACGCCGGGGGCATCGGCGTGCCGTTCTGGTTGATCGCGGGCTTTTCCATGCAGCTGCCGAAGTCAGGCCGCTGGATGGAAGCGGTCAAGAGCGTCTTCGGCGTCGCGCTTTTGGTGGCCGCGCTCTACTACGTCAAGACGGTCATCCCCTCGCTGCAAGAGATCACCGGCCGCACCAGCACATTCCTCTTCGCCGCCCTCGCCGCCGCTGCCGTGGGCGTCGCCATCGGCGCGGTTCATCTTTCCTTCTACGGCAGCCCCGCGCAGAAGCTGCGCAAGGGGGCGGGTGTCGCGCTCATGGTCGGTGGCCTGTTTGCCGTCACCAATTTCGTGCTGACGCCGAAGATCGAGCTCGATTGGTTGAAATCCGAGGAGACCGCGGTGGCGACCGCACGCGCTTCGGGCAAGCCACTCATGATCGACTTCATGGCCGAGTGGTGCCTGCCCTGCCGCGAGCTCGAGGTGCAGGTCTTCTCGAACCCGCAGGTCGCCAGCGAGCTGCAGAACTTCACGCTCTTGAAGGTCGACCTCACCCGCCAGGACGAGGACGAAGCGCTGGAGCTGATCACGCGCAAGTACGGCGTCATGACCTTGCCGGCGGTTCGCTTCGTCACGC
Source organism: Myxococcales bacterium (assembly GCA_031398585.1). GTDB lineage: Bacteria > Myxococcota_A > Polyangia > Fen-1088 > Fen-1088 > JANNNO01. The sequence continues at coordinate 18,147 of JANNNO010000026.1, forward strand.
CCACCGGCAAGATCGCCGCGCACCTGAACGCCATGCTCACCGTGCCCGAGTTCCTCGACCTACTGGAAAAGAGCAAGGCCTGCACCGCGAATGCTTCTGCCTGCTGAGTTGCGGTAACCTCCTGTCCGGATGAAAGCCAAGCGTACGCGGGGCCGTAGGGCTGGGGTGCTGCTCTCGGCGATGGTGGCAGGTGCCGGCGGGGCGCGGGCCGAGGGCGAGTCCGCTCCTTTGGCTTCAGGGTTCACCGCCGCGGTCGAGGCGGACGCCGAGACCGGCTGGCAGCTCATCGTGCTGCGCTACCAGGACGCCAAAGCGCCCGAGCGCTCGCTCGAAGTGCGCGTAGCCCCGCACGCTGGGGGCAACCTCTTTTCATGGAAGGTCGACGGCGAGGAGCTGCTGATGCAGCCGCCCAAGCTGGCTGACCTCGTCGATCAGCGGGCGGGCACGCCGCTCATGTTCCCGACCGTCAACCGCGTGCGCGACGGGCGGATGAGTTTCGAAGGGCGCAAATTCAGCTTCGAGCCCAACAACGGCAAGAACTTCATTCATGGTCTGGCCCGCCGCCGCCCCTTCACCATCGGTCAGGTCGAGGCGAAGGCGCGCCTCGCGACCGCAGAGGCGTTTCTCGAGTGGGATGAGGGGCAACCCGACTTCGATCGCTTTCCCATCAAGCACCGGCTGACGCTCACCTACACCCTGCGCAAGGGCGGGCTTGCGATCGGTTACAAGGTCAATAGCCGCGACCGCGCCCGCCTGCCGTTCGGCTTCGGTCTTCATCCCTATTTCCGCATCCCCGGCCCGCGCGAAGAGGTCACGATCTCTTCGCCGCTGAGCAAGCGTATGGAGGCCGTGGAACTGCTGCCGACAGGCAAGCTGATCCCGGTGGCCGGTGCCCACGATCTCAGGCGTCCGGTGACGTTGGCAGGCCTCGCGCTCGATGACGTCTACCTCGGCATGACCCCGGGGCGCCCCGCCTGGTTTCGGGTGGGAGCCGAACGCCCGCGCATCAAGATGGAAGGCAGCCGAGACTTCACCCACCTCGTGGTCTACACGCCGCCCGACAAGCCCTTCTTCTGCATCGAGAATCAGACCTCGTCCACCGATGCGCACAATCTCTACGCCGCCGGCAAGAAACGCGAATCCAATCTGCTCGTCGTGCCACCCGGCAAGAGCCGGTCGGGCGAAGTGATCTGGACCGTCGATCGGCGTTGAACCATGCAACTTCCTGATCTCGATTCGCTCCGCTGTTTCGAGGCCGCCGCGGTCGCGCTCAACTTCCGCCGGGCCGCCCGCGCGGTTGCGCTCTCGCCCGCGGCCTTCGGTGAACGCATCCGTCGCCTGGAACAGCTCATCGGGGAACCCCTCTTTCACCGCACCACCCGCAGCGTCAGTCTGACGGTGGCGGGCGAGCGTCTGCTGCCGAAGATCAGCCAGGTGCTCGAGGACGCGCGGCGCTGCCTCACTTCGAACGTGGACGAGGAGGCGCCCTACGAGCTCACCATCGGAACGCGCTTCGAGCTCGGTCTTTCGTGGTTGACGCCGGCCATCGCCCCCTTGGCCAAGGCGCAGCCCGAACGCCGCATTCACCTGCGCTTCGGGGACAGCGAGGAGTTGGTTCGCTGTGTGCTCGAGGGCGCCATCGACTGCGTCGTCTCGAGCGTCCGCCTCGGCAACCCGGGCCTGCACTACGAGCTGCTTCACCAGGAGGACTACGCGCTCATCGCCACGCCGACGCTTCTCGCCGACAAGCCTCTGCGGGCTCCCGAGGACGCGCGCGTGCACACGCTGCTCGAGGTCCATTCCGACCTGCCGCTGTTTCGCTATTTCCTCGATGCTCGTCCCGCCGGCGAGCTCTGGTCGTTCGCGCAGGTCGACCGGCTAGGCGCCATCTCGGCGGTGCGTTTCCGGGCGCTGGAAGGCGCGGGCGTGGCGGTCTTACCTCGCTACTTCGTCGGCCCCGACATTCAGGCCAAACGCCTTCGCGAACCGATGCCGAAGATGAAGCTGCTCAGCGATCACTTTCGCCTGATCTGGCGCGCCGGGCACCGACGGGAGGTCGAGCTGCGACAACTGGCGGCCGAGCTGCGACAGCGCCCGCTGTCGTGACCTCGGCGATTCAGCCCTCTTCGCGTAGGCCGAGGCGAAGCATCGCCCGCTGCACGAACTTGCGATTGACGCCCGCCAGGTCGGCGGCTCTGGTCACATTGCCGCTGGTCAGAGCGAGCGCTTCGCGCAAGTAGGCCTGTTCGAACTGGTCGATCACGCGATCGCGCGCGGCTTTCAGCGGAACGTTGAGATCGATCGGGAACGACAGCGCTGGCCGTCCCGAGCTCTCCATCGGCGCTTGCGCGGTTCCGATCGGAGTCGGCGCCCGCAATGAAAGCGCGCGCGCCACCAGGTTGCGAAGCTCGCGCACGTTGCCCGTGAATCGTTGCGCACGCATCGATTGCAAAGTTGCCTCGGGCAGCCGCTCGGCACCCGCGCCGCCGAGCTCAGTGGTGAAATGCTCGATCAGGGCCGGCACGTCCTCGGGCCGCTCGCGCAGCGGAGGCAACGACACCAGGATGACCGCCAGGCGGTTGTAGAGATCTTCGCGAAAATGACCGCGTTCCACCTCGCGTGCCAGCGATCGATTGGTGGCCGCGATGATGCGCACATCTGCGCGGCGTACTTGATTCGAGCCGACGCGCCTGACCTCACGCCGCTCGAGCACCCGCAGCAGCTTGGGCTGCAGATCGAGGGGCAATTCGCCCACCTCGTCGAGGAAGAGCGTTCCGCCGTCGGCCGCTTCGAAAGCTCCTGCCCGATCCCCGATGGCACCCGTGAAGGCCCCTTTGACGTGGCCGAACAGCTCGCTCTCGATGAGCGAAGGTGAAACCGCCGAGCAGTCGAACACCACGAAGGGACCCGCCGACCGCTGGCTCTCCTCGTGTACGCCTTCGGCGACCAGCTCCTTACCGGTGCCGGTCTCGCCCTCGACCAGCAACGTGGTATCGGTTGGCGCCACTCGTTCCAGCAGAGCGAACACCCGTCGCATCGCTTCGCTGCGGCCAATGAGTGCGCCGAAGCGATCTCGCGCCGAAATGGGGACCTCGACGATGTCCGGCAGCATGGCGAGCCGCAGGCAGGTCTTGCCCGCCTGGATGCGCGAGTCGGGCCGGGCGAACCCGTCCTGCACCGAAAGACCATCGACCGTGGTGCCGTTGGTGCTCCCGGCATCGACGATGCGGATGCGCTCGCCCTCGATGCGGACGCTGAAGTGAACCCGGCTGACCGTCGGATCGCGAAGGATAAGGTCGCAGCCGAGTGCACTGCCCACACGTACCTCGGGGCCCGGCAGCTCGGCCTGGCGCCCTTCGTCCGGTCCGGCGACGATCTCCACGCGGACCTTGCGTGAGACCAGGCGGGCGGGCGCCGCGGGCGTCAGGTAGAGGGTGCTGCTCGATGACGACGCGTCGTTGTCCGGGGGGCCCATGGGCTGGTGCAGTCTACATGACGGGCCCCAGCGTGCGGTTGCGACGCCAACCTGGGGGCTTGCTCCCGGCGGCCTTTGGGATCAAGTTTGCGGTCGGTCGGTGGTCTCGTTGCGGCGGGGGAGCGAGGGGGCCGATCGATTTGCGTCCCTTATTTCGTAATGCAGACTAGTGATGAAATGTCGGATGTTTCTCTCTCCGGCGCCCCGTCATTCCGTGTCAAACGGCGCCACGCCCGCGCCCCGGTAAGCGCGACCGCGACGGTGTTCACCAACCGACGCGCCTTGCCTCCGTGCGTGGTCGAGGATCTCTCCGCCGCGGGCGTTCGACTCGCGACAGGGACGGCCGTGCGACGAGGGCGCATCGTCTCGCTGCTTCTCGATCTGCCGGGCGGCGACCCGATTCACGCCTGTGCCCAGGTGGTCCGTACCCAGAAGCGCGCCAATGGAGATCTCGTCATGGCGCTGTCGTTCCTCGACCTTCGACGAGCCCATGTCGAGCGCCTGGTGGGGCTGGTTGCCGAGCTGCTCGCCGCCTCGAACCCGTGCCTCACGTTCTTCGACACCGACGCCGACGGACGCCCCTGCCGAATCGTGCTCACCGACGACGCGCCCGTGGTCGGCTGATCGTCGTCCCACCCCCAGCTGGGTCAGACGTGGGTCAGCCTCCCGTGCGTGTGATTGTCAGGTAGCGATCGATCGTGCCTTCCAGCGTGTAGTCGAAGGCCTCGCAGACGAAGGCGTGCCCGATCGACACCTCGAGCACGTTGGGCACCGCGGTCAGGAAGGGGCCGAGGTTGGCGAGGTTGAGATCGTGGCCGGCGTTGACGCCGAGGCCGAGCGCCTGCGCGCGTCGGGCGGTGGTCACGAATGGCGCCAGCTGGCCCGCTTCGTCTGCGGTACCAAAGGCCCGCGCCCAAGACTCGGTGTAAAGCTCGATCCGGTCAGCCCCCACGCGCTTCACCGCCTCGAGCTCGGCCGGATCGGGATCGAGAAACAGGCTCACCCGTACGCCCGCTGCGCGTAGCTGGGCCACAATCGGCGTCAGTCGCGCCTCCTCGTCGCCGGCTTTCCAGCCGTGGTCTGACGTCAGCTGCCCTGGCGCATCCGGGACCAGCGTCGCCTGATGCGCTTTCACCTCGAGCACGAGATCGAGGTACCGCTCGTCGGGAAACCCTTCAACATTGAGCTCGGTGCCAGGTCGCTCGCGCACCAGAGCCGCCAGCGCGCGCACGTCGCCGGCTCGCGCGTGTCGTTCATCAGGCCGCGGGTGAAGTGTGAGCCCATCAACCCCGCGATCGAGGCAGCGTCGCGCGATGCTCGTCACGTCGGGCAAGGCCCCACCGCGGGCGTTGCGAAGCAGGGCGAACTTGTTGAGGTTGACGCTGAACTTGGTCACGGGCTGGGACGCCCGAGTATGCTACCGGCGCGCGGTCTTGACGAGCGGCCTGCGCGGCTGCCCCTGGGCGCGAACGGTATTCTTGACCGGGATCGGAGCGCGCGACGCCGGATGGCTGACCGAGGTCAGATCGACCTGCACCTCGCCCACGGGCATCGGCATCACCAGCCGCAGGGGCGTGTGTTGAGCATCCCCCTCGAGGTAGAGCTTGAAGGATCGCGCGGTCCGCTCGCTGTCGGCGCTACCGTCCCAGAAGATCGGCTCGCCTCGGCCCGCCATGATCAACACCCGGCGCGCGCCTTGCGCCACGATGCGGGTCGGCTCGACCGAGATTCTCCAGAGCGCGCGGCCGTCGAGCACCTCGAAGACCTCGGCCCGTTCGGGTGGCCGGCTGCGCAGACGGAAGAGAAAGGCGAGGGGGTCCAGCACCGTGGTCTGGCGAACGAAGCGATGGCCCTCTTCGGGGCGGCCGGTGCGCCGGCGCAGGACCGCAATCTCGCCGGGCTTGGGCTGCTCCACGGTGTCGACGGTCAGCTTGCCGCTCTGGTGGCGAGTCGAGATCCAGCGGCGCGACGAAAGCTCGGCGGGCAGCACCTGCGCTTCCACGCGCTTTTCAATCTTGCCCAGGCCGAGGAACGATCCCGATCCCGAACCGATGGCCCTCACCTCGGTGTCAGGTGGCGAGAAGGTGATGACAATCTCGCCAAGATCGCCGAGCAGACCGTAGCTGACGCGATAACGAGTCGTCTCACCGTTGCGAGGAAACTGCGCCGCCGGGATCTGCGCGACCGGCGCGGGCGCGGGCCCTGGCGGGGGCGTCGGCTGTACGATCCCCGGTCCCACCAGTTTGTCGGAGCGCTCGCGAATCTGCTCGAGCAGCTGTGGCGAGATCGGGGTCGGCGTCGCCGGAAGCGGCGTCGGAGAGGGCTCGCTTTGCGGGGGCGGTGACGGCGAAGGATCTGCCTGTGCCGATGAATCCCGCGGCTCTTCGTACCCGACCTGTTCGGGCACGACCCCATGGGGGAGCGGCAGCGTGCCGAGCGCGAGAATCAACAGCGTGGTTGACACGATGAGATGACGTCAGCGGTTGTCGTCCTATTCTACCCGCACCCTGACGATGCGCTCGTGCCCGTGTGCGGCCGGGTCAGAAAGCACCCACGACGTTCAGGCCCGTGGGCCTTCCCCGCGCGAGCTGCGGCATCAATTGCCAGCTTAGGTTGCGGCGGTTCTGGGTGGCGCGCTCTTCGCTGGTGAAGGTGACGGCGACCAGCGCGCCCGAGGCGAGTGCACCGATGAACCCCGCGATGAGGTAGGGCGCGGGCTCATCGCTCTGGTGCAGCAAGTAAGTGATGCCAGCGCCCCCAAGACCGCCGACGATCACCGAGAAGTCGACGATGACCGCCTCGGTGAAGGTGAAGTCGCGACCACGGACGAAGCGATCACCGCTCCAAAGGCCGAGGCCTCCCCCCGCCAGCATGAGCCCGACGAGGCCGCGTGAGTCGTCCACATCGAAGGCGAGACCGAGACTGGCGCTGGCGAGCACCCCGATGGCGCCGGCGGCGCGCATCACCTCGCCGTCACCCCAGGTGTTGTCGCGACGGAGCGACAGCAGCCGACCACCCAGCAGCCCGAGGCCGCTGCCTGCCAGGCCGGCGCCCGCCATCGATCGCGTGCGGGCGTCGAGGGCGGGCCGCCCGTCCTCTTGCAACTCGTCGAAGCCGAGCATGTGCCCGAGGCCGAAACCAAAGAAGAGGCCGTAGTCGCCGAGCACGCCGATGGTGCGCACGTCGCCCGCCGAAAGCCCGAGCCGGCGCGTGAGGGCCACGCCTCCCAGCGCGCCGCCGATCGAGCCCGCCAGCAGCGACGCCGAGAAGACTTTGGTGTGGCCATCGAAGTCTCCGCCCGCCTGCCCGGCTGCCAGGCCACTCAACAAGAGGCCAAGCTCGGCCCCGCGACTGCCGCCGTAGAAAAAGGCGTTGAGGTCGGCCGCATCCGTCGGGCGCTCTCGCGTCACGTAGTAGGGCACGAAGAAGCTTGCCGCCGCGGTCAGCATGTAGACCCCGAGAAAGCCGCGCGTGTGATCATCGGGCGTAAGACCGATCGCCGTGGGCAAGAGCCAGCCCCAGGCCGCCAGCCCGAAAATCGTTGACGTCGCGGTGACGGGGCCGCGCATGTTCCGCGGCGCTGCAGGCGCTGGCGCAGCCACGGTGGCGCGCAGGCGAGGGATGCCGAGCAGGCCGGCACGGGGCGCGGGCACCAGGCCCGACGAGCTCCTCTTCTCCAGCGCTTCGAGCCGATCGACGATGAGCGCGGCCGCCGAGCGTGAGGCGGGAGTTTCACCATCGCGAGCCAGCACCAGGAAGAGGCCGCGCGCTTGCTCGATGTCCCCCAACACCAGCGCATCGAGGCCGGCGTTGAAGACGATCCGATCCTCTGCCGACAGCGGTGCCAGCTCCGGCGTCGCCTGCCAGGCCGGCGGGGTCGCCGCCTGCGGCTGCCGAAGCTCAGGCAGATGCGATGAATCCACCGGCAACGGCGGAGGAACGTCGCGGCTTTGCGCGAAGGCAGGGGGCGACCCGGCAATCAGAGCCGCTGCCAAGGCCAGGGAGCTCGCTTCAACCAGGCCGATCAGGCGACGCCTGCCGACACGCCCGTCGCGGTAAGGACGTCTGAAAGGCATCTGTCACGACTAGACCAGATTTTTTTACGCGGAGCTAGCCATCGGCTGCTGCCAGCCTTGACCGGGCCCGGGGCTACGTCGAAAGTCGCGGCCATGAGCGTGCGTGCCTTCGAGCCTCGATTCATGAAGACCAGCGTCCTTACGGCCGCGCTGCAGGAGCTGACGCCGCGATCGGTGCGTGACGACGATCCCGATCGCGCCATCGAGGACTGGCTCGGCTTTGCGGTCGAGCTCGACTGTCGGCATCTGCAGCTTTCAGCGGCGCTGCACCCGAGCGAAGCCGACGTGCCCGCCGAGGCGCTGCTCGATCCCGTCGCCAACACACTCGATCTACGCAAGCCCTTCGACAAAACGCGCGCGGCCCGCATTCGCAGCGGGATGGACGCGACCAAGGTCGGCTTTTCCGATCTCGGCTACTTCGACAACATGCTGCACGAGGATCCAGCCATTCGCGGCAAGAAGCACGACTTCATGCTGCGGGTCTTCGACGCTGCCGCCTTGCTGGGGGTGCCGGCCGTATGTGGTTTCGTCGGGCGCAATCAGCGGCTGTCGATGGACGGCAACCTGGTCTTTTTCGAAGAGGTCTTCGTTCCTCTGCTGAAGGAGGCCAAGGCGCGCGGTCTGGAATATCGGATCGAGCAGTGCCCTATGCCGGGCTGGACCACCGGTGACAATTTTCACAACAACATCGCGTACGCGCCCGGGACGTGGATTGCGTTGCACCGGATCTGCGAAAAACACGGAGTCGGAGATCAGTTCCGTATCCACTACGATCCGTCGCACGCAATCCTCATGGGGCAGGACACGCGCTCGCTTTTCCAGTACCTCAAGGACACCGGCTACGGCTTCTTGATCGGCGGCTTTCACGTCAAGGGTCAGGTGATCGACGCCAAGGGACTCGCCGCCTGGGGCTACGGGGGACAGACCGTCGAGCGAGGCGATTGGATCGGCGGCAAGCCGTCGCCGACACCTGCCGACCAGGGCAACGCCTGGAAAAAACAGACCGCTTTTTGCGAACACGAGTTGCCCGGCACCGCCAAACACGATCCGCTGGCGTATCTGCAGAACCGGACGGTCGACTGGCTGGATCACCAGCTCGCTGCGCGCGAGCTGCTGGGGCTCGACGTCGCCAACACCTTCCTGGTCATCGAGCACGAGTACCCCAAGGCACGCATCCAGGATCGGGATCGCCTGCTGCCGATCCTCAAAGGATCGATCGCGTTCGCGCGAAAGATCGACGAGGCGGCCGCCTGCATGTACGCGCTTCACCACGAGGTGCTGGCCGCGCAAGGCATCCCCGTTCAGGGACGCGGTCGTGTCCCCTACTGGACCTGAACCGTTTGCGCCCGTGCCGCCGCCGCCCGCATGCGCGAGGGAAAGTCGGTCATGAGTGATTCGGCGCCGAGGCGAAGCAGGCGCTCGGCCTCGGCCTCGTCGTTGATCACGAAGTAGCTCACCAGCACACCAAGCCTGCGCGCCGTGGCCAGAACCCCGGTCGTCGCGAGATCGAGGCCGGGGGCGGCGCGCGGGACTGCAAAGACCTGATACCCGGGTGACGAGAGGCGGCCGCCGCTGAGCTTGGCGGAGAGGGCGAAGCGAGTGCCAGCCCAGCGGGGAAAGAAGTGGGCCAGCTCCGGTAGCTCCGCCTTCAGCTTGGCCGCGACGTCGTCCTTGGCCGAGCCGACCACCAGCCGATCGCTGCGACCCGCGCGCCGCAAGCGCTCGGCCAGCCGCGCTTCGAAGCCTCCCTCCTTGACCTCGATCCCGAGCCCGACGGAAGCCGGAACGGCTGCCAGCACCTCGTCGAGGGCCGGGATGCGGTACCCGCGACCGCGCAGCGGGAACTCCCCGCTGCGGGCGGGATCTCGACAGGCGTCACGTCGCGCGGTACCGCGATCGCGCCCCGGCGTGGCGCAATGACCAGCGTCGAGTGCCTGTAGCTCGGCCAGCGTCAGATCGGCCACGCGCCCGGTGCCGTTGGTCGTCCGATCCACTGTGGCGTCGTGAATGACGACGATCTGGCCGTCGCGGCTCTGCCGCAGGTCGAACTCGAGCGCGATGCCCGGGTGCTTCGCCAGGGTCTCCAGCATCGTGGGCAGGGTCGATTCGGGGCCCTCGCCGGCACCCCCCCGATGCGCGAAGAAGATGGGACGCGGCAGCGCCGGCAGGACGCCTGCGGGGGGGCGATGTCGGGCAGCGAGGGCGCCCGCCACGAGCAGCGCCAGAGTCGAACCCGCCGCGATCACGCCCCCGAGCAGAAGCCCGCGCCGTAGCCAGCGGCTGGGGCCGCGCTTCACGAGTGACACGCTCTGCTCACGTCCGGGGCATCTTACCGCGGTCGTCCCAGTCCACCTGTGCTGGAGCGGCACCGAGGTCCAGATCATGGCTCGAGGAACGCCCGCAGACCTGTGGTGCCGATGCGGCCTTGCCGTAACTGGCTGAGGCGGTTTCCAGACACCGGGACTATCCGCGTCGCCGCGAAAACGGCCGACTTTCGGGGATTCCACCGGGAAATTTGGCGGTCACGACGCTTTCGACGCGGCGAAACGGGGCGAGCGACACGTCGAATACGTGGCTGGGGTCTTTGGCACGAATCGTGGAATGTCTGCTGCCATCCCTGATGGGATCCAAGGAGAACAGACCAACGATGAATCTGCGATCATTGCTCAGTCACGACGGCTACCACTTCCAGAACGCCGCCTCCGCCTTCGACGGCGATGAGCAGCCGGCACGCCTCGGCGATACCGACGACTACGGCTACGACGACGAGTCGGTGCCCGATGACGAAGCCGTCGGTGGCGAAGGGCTCTGGCAGTCCGAGGTCGAACAGATGGCCGCGCTCGCGGCGGCACGCACGACCCAGACCATGCGCGCGGTGGGCTCGACCGTCACGAGCACGTTGGAACGCTGGCGCTGAGAACGCTGGCGTTGAAGAACGCTCGCGCCGAAGGCGTTGAAGATCCGCGGCCGTGCGCTCAGCCGGCCGCGGCGGTCTTCA
>JANNNO010000241.1:0-7174 GCA_031398585.1 Myxococcales bacterium
GTGAGCCACGAGCTTCGGACACCGCTCGCGCTCATTCTTGGACCGCTCGAGAAGCTGCTCAGCGGGACGCTTCACGATGAGGGTTTGCGGTCCGATCTAGAGATCATAAAGCGCAACGCACGTCTCCTCCTCAAACACGTCAATGACCTCCTCGACGCCTCGAAGCTCGAGGCCGGAATGATGGTCGTCAAACACGCTGATACGGATCTCGCCACGCTCGTCAGGTTGGTGGCCAGCCATTTCGAGTCGCTCGCCAGGGAAAGGGATCTACCGTTTGCGGTGAGTGCTCCTGCATCCCTCAATGCCCAGGTCGACTCGGAGAAGCTCCAGCGGATCCTGTTCAACCTTCTGTCGAACGCCTTCAAGTTCACCGCGCCGCAAGGAGCCGTGTCCTGCGTATTGCGCCCGAACGCAACCGGATCTCACGCGGTGATCGAGGTTGGCGACGGCGGACCTGGCGTCGCGCCCGAACACCGCGAGGTGATCTTCGAGCGTTTCCGCCAGCTCGATGGCGGCACGACCCGTCGCTTTGGCGGGACGGGGCTCGGCCTTGCCATTGCCCGCGACTTCGTCGAACTACACGGAGGAACGATCAAGGTCACCGAGGCGCGGGAGGGGGGCGCGTTGTTCACGGTCGAGGTGCCGTTGCGGGCGCCCCCCGGAACCGTCGCGTCGCGAGAGCAGCCGTCTCTGTTGGGGCATTTGGAAGGGGGCGAGGCGGTTCTCGAGGAGTTGCGGCGGCCGCGAGAGGTCAATGCCGCCTCAGCCACCGTTGTCCCGGGGCATCCGCTCGTGGTGGTCGTCGAGGACAACCACGACATGAACCGCTTCATATGCGCAAGCCTTGATGGCATCTGCCAAACCGTGCCGGCGTTCGACGGTAGGGAGGGTCTCGACAAGATTCGCGTCTCGCGTCCCGACCTCGTCGTCACCGACGTCATGATGCCAAACATGGGCGGCGATGAGCTCGTCCGGGCGATAAGGGAGGACGCAAGCCTCGACTCCATTCCCATCCTGCTCCTCACCGCGAAATCTGACGACGAGTTCCGCGTCCGCCTCCTACGCCAAGGGGCCAGCGACTACCTGATGAAGCCATTTTCGGTGAAGGAAGTTCGTGCCCGCGTGACGAACCTGCTCAACGTCAAACGTGCGAGCGACGAAAACCGGCGTCTTCGGCAGGAGGCACTGAGCGAGCGAGATCGGGCCGACACCGCCAACCGGATGAAGGACGGCTTTCTCGCGGCCGTGAGCCATGAGCTCCGCACGCCACTGAACGCCATGATGGGCTTCGCCGAGCTTCTCGAGTTCGAAGAGCCCAGTCCGTTGACGCCGCGGCAACTAGATTTCGTCCGCCACATGCAGGCCGCTGGCCGGCATCTCCTGGCAATCATCAACGACTTGCTCGATCTCTCGAAGATTCGTGCCGAACGCATGCAGCTCAGTCAAGAATGGCTATCGCTGGAGAATGTCGCCGCAGGCGTGCGAAATTCGCTGGAGCCGCTGGCCAACAAAGCCGGTGTCGCCTTGGCGCTGTCTTTGCCGCCGGGACTGCCCGCGGTTTGGGCTGATCCGGTCCGACTGAGGGCAGGTGCTCTACAATCTGTTGTCGAATGCGATCAAGTTTACCCTCCCGGGCGGGACCGTTCATGTTGCGGCACGAGCGGAAGGCGAACAGTTGATTGTCGCCGTGCAGGACACTGGGATCGGCATTGCCGAGTCGGATCTCTCTCGGTTGTTTGTGGAGTTCGAGCGGATTGCATCCGACGGTCGGCCTGGAACCGAAGGAACGGGGTTGGGTCTGGCGCTTTCGAAGAAGCTCGTCGAATTGCATGGCGGCTCCCTGAGAGTGACAAGTGCCCCCGGCGTGGGATCGACATTCACCGTCCTCTTGCCCGTGCCGACGATCCCGACGGCAGCCTCGTAGGCCGGGGCGCCAGACGCGTACGTTGTCGATGAGGCCGAGCAGGGGGGGGCAAACGTCGGCGTCGGCCGGCCCATCGACGAGCCGTTGCCGACGCACGCCAAGCGAAGACGTCAGCGCAAAGCAGGAACGTCCCCTCAGCGGTGTGCTGTTGCGGTGGCGCTGCTGCCGAGAAGCTCGTCGAGTTGGTCGAGCGTCTCTTGCATCCCCTCGTACGAACCGAGGGCCGCGTCGAGAGCTTCCTTCGAGGGATAGAGATCGTGCAGCACCAGCAGCGTTTTTTCGCCGTTTTCGGTGAAAGTGACCGTGGTGACGGCCCCACCGTCCCCACCTTCGTCATTGCTCCAGACAAGACGCGAGGGCGGGGTGACTTCGAGATACCTGCCAAAGAACGCCATGGGCGAGGGCTCGTTGGCGAACACGAGACGGTACGTGCCTCCAACGCGAACATCCAGCTCACAGGAGAGCAGGGACATGCCGAGCGACTTCGGTACCCACCACCGCTTGAAAAGCTCCGGCTTGGTCCATGCCTCGAACAAGATGCGCGCCCTGCAGTGGAAGGTTCGGGTGACGACGAGCTCACGGTCGGATTTCCGTTCCGCCGTCGTGCGTTTCTTCGTAAGGGTGGGCTCACTATCTTTTTTTGCGTCCATCGGACATTTCCTTTCGTTTCAGTTCCTCGACAACCTGATCCAACTCATCGAAGCGTGAATCCCAGAGCTGGCGGTACCGCTCGATCCATGCCGTCTCTTCCTCCAGCCGGCGCAAGCCCAGCTTGCAGGTCCGCACGCGCCCAACCTTCTCCGTGGTGACGAGCCCGGCCTGCTCCAAGAGGCCGACGTGCTTCATCATCCCCGCGAGGGTCATGTGGAATTTGTCGGCAAGGTCCGTGATCGAAGCGTCTGCACGTCCGAGCTGTTCCAGAACGCCGCGGCGGGTGGCGTCGGAGAGCGCGGCGAACGAGGTATCGAGGCGGGATGCCGAATGATTTACCATTCAGTAAAGTGTTTACCGCAAGCCGTGGCGGCATGCAAGGAGAGCCGAGCGCAGCCTGCGCTAGATCAGACGCACGACCGTCCCGGTAGGCGCGTGAAGGCGCCATGCCGGGGGTCCTCAATCGATCGGATTGCGCACGACCAACTCAGGGAACAGCGAGAAGTCGCGGTCGCGGGTCAGCAGCGCCTCAACGCCGTGGGCGATACAAATGGCCGCAATACGAGCATCGTGGACGACGGGGCCGCGAACCCGTGGCCGCCGCAGAAGGCCCTGCAGCACGACCCAGAAATCCTCGGTTTCAGCGATGAGACGAACCGACGGGGACGCGACCCATGCCTCGATCTGAGCCGCGGCCTGATCTGGATCGCTGGCGGCATCCTTCCAGATCCGGGTGTTCGTGACGACGCTGAAAAATTCGTAGAGGCAGGGCCAGGCAATCGCCCAGGCCTCGGCGCCCTCGGCCAGGTTGCGCAGGATCTGTTGAGCGGCGGCGTGCTCGCGGGCTTCCCGACGATGGGCGTATACGAGAATGTTGGTGTCGACCGCGAGCATGACGAGCGCTTGTCAGCGGCCGGCGTAGATCTCGTTGCGAAGCTCGCTCCACGCGAGCCCCTCAAGAGGATTGTGTGTGCCAGGTCGCCCAACACTTCGGTCGGGCAACTCGTAGGCAGTACCAGCTGCGCTCTCGTCGAGCACCCGGCGGAGTCCCTCCTCGATCAAGGCGCGCACGGGGCGGTGAGTTTTCTTCGCGTGCCGCTTGGCCCTGGCAAGCAGCGCGTCAGCGATATCCACGGTTGTCTTCACCCCACCAATATTAGCCGCCGCCGGAAGCAGGTACCACACACATCAGTGAGTATGGGAGAGCCACAAAGGATGTCCCGTCGAATGCGGGTACGGGCCTTCCAAAGGACGGTAGGTCACGTCCAGGAATTTCAGACGCTGAAGGTGGCCGCGACTCAAACGAGCCTGAAAGTCGGCCCAGTTGCGTGCCTTCTGCGTCGACCAGAACGATTCGGACAGGGCTGACAAACGCGGCCAGACCTTGTATTCGAGGTGCCTGGCACGTTGGACGACGCGGCGGTGAGAGAGCTCGCCGTTGGGTTGTCGAGCGCACCCACGGCTGGATGAACCGATTTCGGCGAATCCTCACGCGTTGGGAGATCCGCGAGGACACCTACTACGCCATGTTGCACTTCGCGTGCGGCATTATCGCGTGGCGTGCGGACGAAGGGGAGGGACAACAGGATGTCCTCAAGTTCCCGGGCGGCAGTGCCACGTTCAACCAGACGACGCCCATCGAGGTCGCGGCCGCCAAAGCGGGGAGGGCGATCGTGATCGGCTACGTCGGCCGCTACCAGGTCCGAGCGCCAGTTACGGTGAGTGCCAACTAGGCACCTGCGCTCATCGCAACTGGTGCAAGAGGGTACCTAATCGGGCTTTGCCCAGTTCCGACTTCGAACGTGCTCGACGAAAGCCCGAAGTTTGGGCTGGGTCTGCGATCTCTGGGGAAAGTAGAGGTAGTAGCCGGCGCTCTCGGGCGCGTAGGGGGCTAGCACTTCCTCGAGGCGCCCAGCCCTCACGAGTTCCTCGACGGCGTTGTCGACCGTATACGTGAGCCCCCTGCCGGCAACGGCCGCTTCTATGCCAAGCAGCGGGTCGTTGATTATGAGCGGGCCGTTCACACGAACCTGGATGTCCCGTCCCCGATTCTCGAACTCCCATCGGTCGTAGATCGAGGTAGCTCCGAAACGCAGACGGATGCAATCGTGCGCGAGCAGGTCCTTCGGGACCTTGGGGCGGCCCCGTTTGGCGAGGTACTTCTTCGATCCAACGACCACGAAACGGATCGGGCCAAAGAGCTTCAGGGCGATCATATCCTTCGCGAGGATGTCGGAGTGCCGGATGCCAGCGTCGAAGCCGCTCTCGACGACATCAGATGACTCGTCCTCGAAATACAGCTCGACCGCGATCTCCGGATATTTCTCGGCGAAGCTTTCGATGATCCGGTCAATTCGCGAATGATACGTCGCCCGCGGAAGGTTGATTCGCAAGAGCCCGGCTGGCTTATCGGCGTAGCTCCCGACACCTTTGATCGCCACGAGGACCTGGTCCAAGGCCGGGCCCGCCTGCGCTAGAAAGCGTGCGCCGGCCTCTGTGAGGCTCGTGCTTCGTGTGGTCCGCGACAGCAGGGCAACGCCAAGACGGCGTTCGACCTGCCCAATCGTCTTGCTGACGGCCGCAGGCGACACACCAGGACCAATGCGGCGACAGCTGCGACCTCGGGATGCCCGATCTCGCATCCAGTTGACATAATATCTATTATCGGACACGTACAACACGGCGCGGCCTCGGGCTGGATCAGCGATCCTCGGCCCGAAAGGACACCTGTGCTGAGAGTCGATTGCATGGCTCTCCTGCGCCTCTTCCTGAACGAATGTCCAGGCGTTAACGCGTAACGCGCGTGCTACACTTACGCGCAAGTCCGATGGAAAAGACCTGGTTCGAAAAGCGGCTCGCCCAGCGGTTGAAGGACCCGAAGTTTGCGGGCGCCTATCACGAGGCGAAGGCCGAGATCGACGCCGTGGATGCGCTGGTCCGCGAGCTCGATGCAGAGCGATCGCGCCAAGGGCTCTCGAAGGCGGCGCTGGCAAAGCTCAGCGGGTTGCCGCCGGAATCGGTTCGGCGTCTCTTCACGGTCGAGGATCCGGATCCGAAGCTGTCGAACTTGATGCCGCTCGCGGTGGCGTTGGGACGGCCGATCGCGCTCAGTTCACCGAACGAGGCTCGCCCCGGTTCACGTCGGAGTCGGCGCGGCGCCGGGCGCGGGGCCGTCCAGGCCAGCACTCGCAAGCCTCGCCAGATCATTTGACGCTACGAGGGCTGCGCGATCGATACTCGTCCCCGAGCTCGCGGACCTTGGCGTAGTCGTTCTCGCTGAACACCGTCGCCACGGGTTTCGACATGCCGGTGATGGCGACGAGGCTCGGTCCGCCGAGCCCGTGGGTTTGGCCGTCACGCTCGAGCAGGCAAAACAGGCGGTAGTGACGTTGCTTGCGGGGACCGTCCACGCGGACCTCGAAGTAGCCCGTCATCGAGCCATGCATCGCTTCCCACTTGCCGCCGCCCGAAAACGCCGGCGGCGGAGCCTCGGCGACCGCGCTGAGCACGGCGTACATCGTTCCGGACACCTTCGTGGGTGCATCGTCGATGAAGTCGGCTCCCGGCGCCGCTTCATCGGGATCGTCGGCCGGATGGCGTTTGAAAAAGTGCACCCTCCAGGGCGTGGGGGTGGCGGTGGGCGCCAGGGTGGCGGGGCTGCGTTTGGGTTTCTTGCGGCTGCTCATTTTGGGACCTTCAAGAAATAGATTCGTGCTGGCTGAAGAGACCGGGGATGGCGTCCTGGGCCAATCAAATCGAGTCTATGTACGGTCCTTATCTCCGGCTTGGGGTCGCTGTTGCGCTTCGGATGCCGGCTGTCGGCCAGTCCCGCCGGGTGACGAGGGCATGACGACGGTTTTCTGGAACCCGCGGGCGGGGTGCTGCGTGATAGGGGCGAAATGGTGACGCCTCAGCCCACGCCCGACGCGCCCGGCGCGTCCGGTGAGCTCGACGAGATCACCCTCGCGCGCGCGCAGAAGGGAGATCGAGCGGCCTGGACGGCGCTCGTCGCGCACCACCAGGGAGCGGTGTTCGCGCTGATCTCTCGCATCCTCGGCCGCCGCCGCGGCAGCGCGGCCCATCAGGACCTCGCGCAAGAGACGTTCCTGCGCGTATTCCGTGCCCTACCCGCCTTCGAGCGCGGAGGCCCGGCCCGGCTGTCGACCTGGATCCTGACCATAGCGTCGCGGTTGACCATCTCCGAGCTGCGGCGCCGGCCGGTGGAATACCTGCTGCCCGTCGACGTCGCCGATCCGGCGGCGCAAGCCGACGGCGGCGCCGCGCGGAGCGTGCTGGCGCGGGCGCTTGAGAAAGCGATGGGCGCGCTGGCCGCGCCCTACCGCGCGGCCTTCGTGCTGCGCGAGCTGCACGATCTGTCACACGAGGAGATCGCGAGGGCGCTGGACATTCCGGTAGGCACGGTCAAGTCGCGCCTGTCGCGCGCCCGGCAGGAGCTGGCGTCGCTGCTGCGCGATCTCGAGGGAGGCGGCAAGCATGGCTGACGAACCCACGGACGACGGTCTCCCAGCCAGATGGCGCCAACCAGCACGAGGAGGGCGGTCTCGAGATAGCTGAGCGCGAACGCCGCCTGGATACGGG
>JANNNO010000053.1:0-13242 GCA_031398585.1 Myxococcales bacterium
CGCGGTCTGGACCAGCTCGAGCTCGGGCCTTTCGATTCGCACTTCGTCGATCTGGACGCGATCAGAGAGCAGAGGACGCAACGCCAGGCCGAGCACCAGCTTGCCCACGCGGGCCACCACGCGACCCTCGGGATCCCGCAGGACCACGTCGGCGAGCTCGACCCCATCGAGACGCGTACGCAGGCTCCCCACTTCCAGCTGTCCCGCGATGGCCTCATTGACCCGGGGCAAGGCGAAGCGCCGGATTCGCTCGCCGCCGAACGACGTCGTGACCAGACCTAGGGCCACCAGCGCCAGCACCAGCACGCTGCCAACCGCGATCCCCAGGCCGATGGCGACACGGCGAACGATGCGCCCTGCCTCTCTTCGTCGCGGTGGCGGCGACGCCTCGATCTCCGTCGACGGGATCACGACCCCTGGGCGAGTCACGTCGTCTTGTCCCGGCTGTTCTTCACCGGCGGGCCAGCCCGGCTGCCCTTCGCTCTCACCCGGTTTGCGCTGGTTGCTTCCACCTCCCCGCCGCATCAGAACGCCTCCCCGATCGAGATGTGGAACGCACACATCCCGTCCTTTACCCAGGTTCGCGCGCTATTGCCGCCGATCCCGAAACAACTCTTGTTCACGTTGGCGCCGGTCTCGCGCCCGTAGACGTACTCATTGGGGCCACCCTTTGCATAGGTGATCTCGGCGCCGTTGGGCGCGTAAAGCGGCGGCGGGCGACCGATTGGCAAGCGAAAGGCCAGATCGATCCGCAGTGGTCCGACGGGCGTGAGATAGCGAACGCCGAGCCCCAAGGCCCAGAGCAGCCGATGCAGCTCTCCGGTCGGCAGGCGTTCGCGCGTCACCGAACCGAAATCGGCGAAGCTCGCCAGCAGCCAGCTCTGGCGCAGCCGTGCCCGCACCTCGAAGCTCCCCTCGATGATGCCGTTGCCACCGACCGGCAGGGCCAGCTTTTCGGTGGCCTCGCCCTCGATCGGCACGAGAAGCATGGGCGCCATCCGGCGCATGGCGAAGCCCCGCATCGACATCGAGCCGCCCGAGTAGAAGCGCGTCGTCACCGCGCTCTCTTCCGGACGCCCCGAACGCGTGAGCAGACTGCCCGCCCGCAGCCTTGCCGCGAAGGTGAAGCGATCGTCCTCACCCAGCGTATGGTAGCCGCGCACCTCGGGCAGAATGCGAACGTAGGAAAAGTCCCCCCCCAGAGGCCCACCGCCCTCCTGCAACGAGAGCGACAGATAGTTTCCCCGGCGCGGCTCGAGGGCGCTGTCGCGCGTGTCCCGCGTTGCCGTCTGCTCGAGGAAAGAGAGCAGCACGAGGCAAGGATCCTGACTGCAGCCGAGCGTGAGAGGTGCAGCCGCCGCGTTGGCCGAGCTTGGCCCAGAAAGGCGGTTGACCTGAAAGTTGTAGGAGGGAAAGAGAGTCCACGTCGTGCGCGGCTGCCAGGTCATACCGACCATGGCGTGCCCGCCGATCGCCGTGTACGCCTGCTCGAGCGTGCGCTCGCTTTCGAGCAGCGTCTTGCCCTTCAATGAAGGCCGCCCGAACAGACGAGGCTGCTCGAAATCCGCGCTGGCGCGATAGATGGCACCATGGCGCGGCCCCTCGAGCTTGGAAGAGCGAAGCACGGAGAGCGTGTTCGGGATGAAGGCCCAGCCGCCCAGCAAGCGTGTCTGCAACCGCCGCAGACCGCCCAGCCAGTTGCGGTCGGTCCACTCACCGACCGCGCGCACCTCTTGCCGAACCTGATCGATGCCGGCCCCGCCGCCAAGGCGCAGGGTGCGCGCCGGTCCCTCCCTCACCTCCGCCACCACCGAGAGGGTCTGCGTCTGCGGGTCGGGCCGCCCGGTGCTCACGCGCGCCGTGGAAAAGACGTTCATGGCGAAGACCCGGCGCTGTGCCTCCTCGATGGCGCTGTCCGAAAAGAGCTGATCGCGACCGATCGCCAATCTGACCTGCTCTTCGATCCGCCAGGGCTCGACCCGCCCGCCCTCGGGCGCCTTCACCTCGACGGTCCCGAACTGGTAGCGCGCCCCCGGTACAGCCGACAGGCGCAGGCGAGCCGCCTGGGTCGCGACGTCGACCAACGCGTGCCCTTCGACGACGGAACGGGCAAATCCCTTTTCACGAAGTCGTTGTCGTAACAACGATTTCGTGGCGACCCACTCGCCCTCGCGAAACACCTCGCCGACCGCAACCGGTAGATCGAGGCTGAGCTCGGCCTGCTGGGGCGGCGTGAGTCCCTGCGCGTCGGCAAGGCCCGCGAGCGCGAACTCGCTGACTTTGACCGGCGCGCCCTCCTCGACCTTCACCTTGAGGTCGACCTCGTCCTCGTCGCCGCTCGGCACCACCTCGGCCGCGGCGATGCGCGCGTTGTAGTGCCCGCGCGTCTCGTACAACCGTTCGATGCGGCGCAGATCCGCCTGCCAGTCAGCCTCGTCGAGGCGGTACTTCTTGGCGAACGGCCACCAGCCGGTCTCGGTGGTCAGTATTTTCTTTTTGATCTCGCCTTCCGAGAGCACCTGCGTCCCCTCGATCGCGATGTCGTTGACGACAGGACCGGTGGGCGGGCGCGCGGGATCGGAAGCGCACGCCAACACGAGCGCACAGGCGACAAGCCAGGACTTCGACGAAAGGGGCATCGGCACGGTGTCCAAAAAGAGGGGGGAGAGCGAGACCAGGGGGGGATGATGACGCGGTGGTCGCGGGGAAGCGATACAAACGCCGTACGGGCGTAAGGTGGGCATTCTTCGTGCGAAAGCGACCGGCGCCGCGGACGGGCCAGAGGGCCGTGACCGCCCCCGGTTCGGTTACTGCGTTGTAACCGGGGCCCGCCGGCGCCGACCATCACACGAGCCAAACCACCCGAGGTTTGGCATGATCCAACAGCCCCGCCCACCGTCAGAGAGGAGGCGTCATGCCCGCCCGTGCCCGTCTGCGCTCAAGAGAACGCATCGTCGCCGGTCTGCTCACTTCCCTGGTCGGTCTCACCGGGGCTCTGCTGGGTGCCGCCGCGTGGTCGCCACCCGCACAGGCTTCCGAACCGATGAACGCCTGCGGCTGCTATCGCGACGACAAGGGCGTCTGCAAGTGCTCGCGCAAGAGCAAGTGCGGCTGTCCCGAAGAGTGCGAGCCGGTTGGCTGCGAGGACAAACGACAGCGCGAGGCCGACAAGGCCGCCAACGCCGAGCTGCAAAGAATCGCCGCGCGCGAGCGGAAGAAGGCGGCCGAGGCCTCGCAGGTGGCCAAGGGCCAGGCCGAAGAGCGTCGCAAGAAGCCGCGGCCCAAGAAGGTCGATGCCCGCCTGATCGACAAGATGCTCGAGCAGCCGCGCGCCCGGTGATGATCGCCATGGCCATCCGGCGGCGTTTCGGAGGCGCCACGGCGCTATAGTCGGGGTATGCACCCCGAGCCCGACGCGATGGCCGCCCGTCAGGGCGCGACGCCGCCGGCGTGGCTCGGCCGCGGCCGCTGGGATCTCTTGCTCGCCGTGCTGGGCGGCTGGCGGCAAAACCTCGACAAGCTGGTCGCGGTGGCGGGCCTGATAGCCGCCTTTTTCCGACCCCGGCTGGTACGGGAGCGGTTGGAGCGCCTGGCGGCCGCCGGGCACATCGACGCACGCCCGACCACGGCGCAGATGCTGGTGGCCGCGCGCGATCAGATGGTTCTCAACGCGAGCGCCGAGACGCGGCTGTTTTACGACAGCCAGGGCATCCCCTGGATCTTCCACAACGTCCGGCGCTTCCTGTCCGGGCCCGCCACGGTGATGGACCCGGTCGGCCTGTTTTCCCCCCGCCAGGCCGTCGTTCACCACGTGCTTCAGACCTTCCACCGCCATCCCGTCTACGACCTGGCACTGCTGACCGCCTACGAAGGCGGTCTCGACGATCTCGAGAGGCAGACCGAGGCGCTGCTGGCGGGACACCACCCGCACCAGGCCGCGCTGTCGTCCCTGATCGAAGACGGGTCGTACCATGCGCGGCTGCCGGGCGAGATCGCCGCTTTTCGATCCGCCCCGCACGCGCCTCCGCGCCCAATCCCTGCCGGTCTCGTCGACGATCCCGAGATGATGCTCGGCATGGATCAGTTCAAGGATCTGCGCGGCTTTGCCCGCTACGCCGCCCGCATCGAGGCGACGCCGGTGACGGCTCTGCTGGCCTGGGTAACGGTGCTGTTCGACGCCACCATCGGTGAGCTCACCGGGGTCAAGCTCGGCCCGCGCCACCTGCGTCTGCCCGCCTGCGAACCCGAACTCGTCGCCCGCCACATGCCGACAGAGCGGGCCGAGGCGGCCAGCTAGTCGCGATCACCGCCGTCAGGCTTTGCCGAGAATCGGCGGCTCGACGACCAATCGGTTCTCGACCCGCTCGATGCCGAGCACGCCTGCCGCGTCCGCCTCCGCCGCCAGCGCCTGCATGGGGGACTCGACGGTGCCTTCGAGCATGGCCACGCTCTCCTGCACCCGCACGCGGATGGTCCGCGCATCGATCGCCGAGTCCCGGCAGAGCGCCAATCGCACAGCCGTCGTGCGCTCGTCGTCGCTGTCCTCGCTCGGCAGCTCGACCAGCAGACGATTGACGACGGCACGGCAGGCCGTCTGTCGCAGCGCCAGCACGCCAGCCAGCCGCTTGTGTGACAGGGACGTCACCTCGCCGTCGAGGAAGACCACGCCACCCTTGACCTCGATCGCGATCCGCCCGTCGATCCCTTCGGTGCCCAGCACCTGCCGTCGCGCCCGATCCGCCGCGGTCTCGGTCCCGATCAGGCAGCCGACCAGGGCGGGATCGGCAACCATCACGCTCCGGCAAGCGTCCAACAATGTGCTGTCGGCGATGGGATCGTGCGCGTCGCCACCGTTCGATCGCCAGGGCGGCCCCGGCTGCGTGCTCCGAGCGGCCGTCGCTGCCGCCGACGGATCCGACGTCGTCGCCTTGTCGCGCTCTCGCATTCCACCCTCCCCGCTCAACGAGGCCACCATTTTAGGATCCGGTCCCCGCTTCTCAACAAAATCCGAAAGACCTCGCGGTGTCAGGACCGGGCGATTCGCCCAGGCCCAACCGGCGCTCGGGGAGAGAAACGGAAGAGAAATGAAAAATCGCTCTGGAACCGCAGAACCTGCCAACGGTTGGAACGTCGGCGGCATGTATGTGGAGCCGGACTCCGTCTTTTCAACAAATGTTTCCGAAGTCCGGAACCTTCAAGCCGTTCGTTCGTCAGTAGGAATATTTTCGGCGTGCCATTCCTTTGTGACGCGAGGTGATCGGTGGAGTCGTTGATCGAGATGAAAGGCGTCACGCGCCATTACCACATGGGCGAGGAGACCGTGATCGCGCTGGCCGGCGTCGACTTCTCCATCGCGGCAGGCGAAATGGTGGCCATCGTGGGCACCTCGGGATCGGGCAAGACGACCCTCATGAACCTGATGGGGTGCCTCGACCGGCCGACCGGGGGGACCTACATGCTTCGCGGCCGTAACGTCGGGCTGCTCGACGACGACGAGTTATCGCGCTGGCGCAACCGAGAGATCGGCTTCGTCTTCCAGAACTTCCAGCTGCTGGGGCGTGCACCGGCGGTCAAGAACGTCGAGCTGCCCCTGGTCTACCGAGACGTGCCACGCGGCGAGCGTCGCCAACGAGCGCTGGCCATGCTGGAAAAGGTCGGACTCGGGCATCGGGTGAACCACCGGGCACACGAGCTGTCGGGAGGTCAGCGACAGCGGGTGGCCGTGGCACGCGCCCTGGTGGCCGAACCGTCCTTGCTGCTGGCGGACGAGCCGACCGGCAACCTCGATTCCGCAACCCAGGCCGAGATCATGGGCCTCTTCCGCGAGCTGCACGCCGCGGGACATACCATCGTCATCGTCACCCATGAGCCGTCGTTGGCCGCGCAGTGTCCGCGGGCGATCCGGCTGCAAGATGGCAAAATCGTCAGCGACGGGCCCCCAGCCACCCTGGCGGCGGCCGTGGTGGGCGCAACGGTGGAGGGGGCGGGCGTATGACATCGACGAGTTTGCGAACGCGGCTTTCACTCCGGGCGGGTCTGGCCCTGGCCATGTCCATGTCCATGTCAGCGGGGTTGACAGCCTGCCGGGGAGGGGCGCCCACCGCTGCCCGCGCGAACGAGAGTCTGACGGTCACGCGCGGCAGTCTCGAGGACCGGATGATCCTCACCGGCGAGGTCGAAGCCATGACCTCGGAGAACCTCGTGGTACCGCGAACCCCCTCTTGGCTCCTGGCCATTCGCTGGCTGGCCGACGACGGCGCCATCGTGAAGAAGGGCGACCGGGTGATCGAGTTCGATTCGTCGAGCTTCTCGCTCACGCTCGAGGACAAACGCCAGCAAGTGGTTCGCACATACAACGAACTGGCGAGCG
Organism: Myxococcales bacterium; assembly: GCA_031398585.1. Lineage (GTDB taxonomy): Bacteria > Myxococcota_A > Polyangia > Fen-1088 > Fen-1088 > JANNNO01. Next base: position 6,371 of record JANNNO010000053.1, read on the forward strand.
AAGCGGCCCGCGCAACCGCCGCCGTCGCCGACAAACAAATGGAAGTGGGCCGCAAGCGGAGCGAGCTGGCCAAGGCCGACGCCGAGGCGAACGTGCCCGCGGATCTCTTCCCCCGTCGCCTGCATCAGGAAAAGCAGATGACGTTGGCGCAAAAGAAGGACGCGCTGGCCAAGGCCGAGGACGACCTTGCGACCGAGCAGCGGGCGGCGCGCCTCGAACGCACGGTCAAGGAAGTGGCGCTGTCGCGGGCCGAACGTGAGCTGCGGGATCTGAACGCGCGGCTCGAAGAGCTGACCTTGCGGGCCCCCCGCGACGGCCTCGTGCAGCTGGCAGTGAACCGTCGCGAGGGACGCAAGTTCCTGGTCGGCGACCAGTCCTTCCCGGGCATGGTCGTGGTCTCGATGCCCGACCTCGGCGCCATGCAGGTTCGGGCGCGGCTCTCCGACGTCGACGACGGTGCCATCAAGGAAGGCATGCCCGCCTACAGTGTGCTCGACGCCTACCCGGCGAAGGTCTGGAAAGGGATCGTCAAACACGTGAGCCCCGTGGCACGTCTCGAGGGGCGCGAAGCCAGCCGGCGCTTCTTCGACGTGACCATCGCCCTCGACGAAGCGGCTCCCGACATCATGCGACCTGGCATGTCGATGCGGATCGAGGTGATCCGGCGCAAGGCCGACAAGGCGCTCATCGTCCCGCGGGTGGCCGTGCATCGCGTGTCGGGCAAGACCGAGTTGCGGCTCACCGGCGGCAAAGCCATGCCGATCGAGATCGACTGGTGCACCGAGATGGCGTGCGTCCTGCGCGCCGAGCGCGCGACGGTAACGGAAGGGACGCCGCTCGTCGCGCGCGGCCACGACAGCCAGGGGACGTCATGAAGGCTTCCGTGTTGCTGCAAGCGCGGCCGGTTCGATTCTGGGCCCTCGTGCTCGTCATCGTCACCGCCTGCGAACCGGCTGCGCCGCAAGGTGGCCGTGTCGTAACCGTGAGCAAGCAGGATCTCGTGCTCGACATCGAGGTCACGGGCACCTTGAAGTCGACCGACTCGATGCAGATCGGGCCTCCGTCGTCGGTGACCGACACCTGGGAGTTCAAGATCATTCGCATGGCGCCCGAAGGGGCGAAGGTCAAATTGGAGCAAGAGGTGATCGGCTTCGATCCCTCGGGTCTCTCGCAAAAGCTCGTCGAGTATGAAAGCGAAGTCGCGAAATCCAAGGAAGAGCTCGGCAAGCTGCGCGCGGAGAGCTCCCTCGCGGTCCTGACCGATCACCTCGAGCTCGAGGACGCCGAAGCCAAACGGCGCAAGGCCGAGCTGAAAGCCGACAAGCCCGTCGATCTGACCGGGCAGCTGACGTTGAAAGTCGCCGCGATCGAGCGCGACCTCGCCCGCCAGGAGGTGGCATTCCGCCAAACCCGCGAGGGCGCCAAGCGCCGCCAGGAGAAATCCAACCTGGCCATCGTGCAAAGCCGGCTGGCGCTGGCGGAAAAGCGCGTCGCCGAGATCAAGGCGTCGATGGAAGCGATGTCGGTCAAGGCCAAGCGCGAAGGGACCGTCGTCTACAAGCAGGACTTTCGCGGCGAGAAGAAGAAGCCCGGCGACGGCATGTGGCGCGGCGAGCCCGTGCTCGAGATCGCCTCGCTGGACAAGATGGCCGCCACCGGACAGGTCGACGAGGTCGACGCCAGCAAGGTCGCGATCGGGCAGCGGGTCGGCCTGCGCCTGGAAGCCCATCCCGACAGGGAGTACGCCGGCAAGGTTGCCCGGGTGGCGAGCCTGGTTCAGACCGAATCGCCCGAATCGCGGGTCAAGATCGTCACCCTCGAGATCAAGCTCGACGAGACCGATGCCATGCTGATGCGACCGGGGATGCGCTTTCGTGGGCGCATCGAGATCGCCCGCTTGCCCGACGTTTTGCAGGTCCCGCTGGCGGCGATCACCAGCAGCCCGCGTGGTCCCGAGGTGACGAAGGTCGGCGGCGGCACGCCGTCGGTCATTCCGGTCAAGCTCGGTCGTCGCGGCCGCGAGGTCATCGAGATCCTGGGGGGCGTCTCGCCCGGCGACCGCATCCTGGTCAAGTCGACGGGCGGACCCGGTGGCAGCAGCGGCTTTCGCCTGGGGGCATCGTGAGGCAGCGCCGGAACACGGCTGGCCGGGCCGTGGCGGGCGTGCTGGCCGGGCTCCTCTCGCTTTCGGGATGCGGCTCCGGCAAGAGCAAGGATCCGAGTGCGGGTGTGCCGACCGTGGTCGTGAGAAAGCAGAAGTTCGCGCGCATCATCGACGCCGACGGCGCGCTCAAAGCCGTACGATCGACGCCGGTCACGGTCCCCTCGGATGTCGAGTGGCCCTCACGCATCAACTGGTTGGCGACCGATGGCGCGATGGTGAAGAAGGGCGATCCGGTCGCGCGCTTCGACGATCTCGAGCTGAAAGAGCGGCTGGCGAACGCGGAATCGGAGCGGAGCGTGGCGAGCGCGCGGCAACAGAAGGAAGCGCTGCTGCTGCGGACGGCCGAAAACGAGCGCAAACGAGCGACCGCGGCCGCGAGACGCGAGCTGGAGATGAGCCGCACGTTTCAGCGCCGGGACACCGAGATCTTCGCCCGCGATCAGATCATCGAGTTCGAGATCGACGAAAAGCTGCAGGGAGTGAAGGTCGAGCACGCCCGCGACAGCGAGAGCGCCGACAAGAGCCTCGGCCGCAACAAGCTCGGGCTCATTCAGGTCGAATCGAAGAAGGCCGATGCGGCCATCGCGCGCTCACAGAAGGGTCTCAAGTCCCTCGAGATTCGCGCTCCGCACGACGGCGTCTTTACCCTCAAGCGAAACTGGAACGGCGAGACCCTGCGCGTGGGCGACACGGTCTTTCGCAGCATGAGCGTTGCCGACATCTCGCTCATCGAGCAGATGGAAGCCGAGATCTTCGTGCTCGAGGCGGAAGCGGCCGGCCTGGCCAAAGGCAAGAAGGCCGAGATCATCGTCGAGGCGCAGCCCGGCCGCCCCATCGCGGGCACGGTCAAGCAGGTCGAGACCGTGGCCAAGCGGCGCCTGCCCAAGTCGCCGACGCAATACTTCGGGGTCATCCTCACGCTCGACAAGACCGACTCGGCCACCATGAAGCCCGGTCAGAGGGTGAGAGCGCGGCTCTACCTGCACGAGGAGATGGCGCTGGTGGTGCCGCGGCCGGCGCTCTTCGACAAGGACGGCGCCTGGGTCGCGTACCGACGCGACGGCGCGGGCAACTTCGCGGCGGTGCCGGTGAAGCTCGGCCCTTCGACCGCGGGCCTCGTCACCATCGCGGGCGGTCTTGCCGAGAGCGACGTCATCGCGCTTCGCGATCCGGGAAAAGCCGTCGACGAGATCGTTCCTTCAGGTAGCAAGGCCACCGGCGGCCGTTCCTAGTTTACGCTTCTGACGTCGCGTCTGGGTTTGCGCTACTGACGTCGCTTCCGGCGCGCGTTTCCGCCTCTTCCTTCCCCTCCTGCTCTCGAGGCCAGCCATCGCATGAAAGCGTCCGACGCACTCTTGTTTGCGTTCGAAAATCTGCAGTCGCGCCGTCTGCGCACGGGCCTCTCCACGCTCGGGATGATGTTCGGCGTGGCCGCCGTCATCGCGATGTTGTCGATTGGCGCGGGTGCCGAAAAACGCGCGCTCGCCATGATCGAACGGCTCGGCGTGCACAACGTCTTGCTGCGAACCAAAGAGGTCCCTCCCAGCGAGCGGGCCGAGGCGCGCAAGAAGTCGATGGGGCTCTCGCCGCGTGACGTGGCTGCGATTCGCGAGGCGGTGCCCAACGTTGCGCTGGTCTCGCCCAAGGCCCGCGTCGACGCGTACAAGGTCATTGCCGATGGCAACAAAACCCAGGCCAAGGTCTGGGGCGTCGGCAACCGCCATCCCGAGACCGCTCGCGTCGCCCTCGAGGAGGGCCGCTTCTTCGACGAGGCCGACGTCGATGGCCACGCCCAGGTGGCGGTCGTGGGTGCCAGCATCCGCCGCGATCTCTTCGTGACCGGCGAGGCGCTGGGACGGTTCATCAAGGTCAACGACGTCTGGCTGAAAGTGATCGGCGTGCTCGCGCCCGACAGCCCCTTGGGGGAAGAAGGCGGGCCGCCGGGAGCAGGTGCCGGGTCGAGCGACGGCGACATCTATCTGCCCCTGTCGACCCTGCTGCAGAAGTTCGAGCGGGATCCACTGGCATCGCCGCTGGAGGAGATCGTCGTCAAGCTCGACGGGACGGGATCACCGCACGAGAGCGCGGCCGTCATCACAGGCCTGCTGGGGCAGCTGCACGGTGGCGTCGACGACTACGAAGTCGTGGTGCCCGAGGCGCTGCTGGCCCAGAGCCGCGAGACGCAGCGGATCTTCAGCATCGTCATGGGCTGCATCGCCGGCATCTCGTTGCTCGTTGGTGGCATCGGGATCATGAACATCATGCTGGCGTCGGTCTTCGAACAGACGCGCGAGATCGGCGTGCGCCGGGCGGTGGGAGCTCTTCGGCGCGACATCCGGTTCCAGTTCCTGGTCGAATCGTTCCTCGTGGCGGGTTTCGGCGGCGCCTCCGGCGTCCTGCTCGGCCTCTTCATCTCGTTCATCGTCGCGCAGTACGCGGGCTGGCCCACGGTCGTCACACCGATCGCGATCATCCTGTCGACCGGCGTCTCGGGCGCCGTTGGTCTCTTCTCCGGCCTCTACCCCGCCATCCGCGCCAGCCACCTCGATCCGATCGAGGCGCTCGCTCACCAGTGATGCCCCCTGCCCTGCTCGGAGCCCCGCGCATGAAACGTCTCGCCTTCCGTCCCATCCCAAGAGCCCTTCGCTTGCTGCCGATCCTCGGCCTGACCGCCTGGCCCTCGTTGGCCGGGGCGCAGCCGAATCGAAAACCCACGGCACCCCCGGCGGCAGAGACGCCCGTCACGACGCCTGCCGCGCCGGCAGCTATGCCTGCTGCACCGGCAGCGACGGGAACCAGCAGCGGCGCGCCGCCGCCGGCGGAAGCGTCGGGAAGCGCTTTTGCCACACCGAACGCGGGCAACTACGTCACGCCCGAGTACATCCGCAAGGTGCCGTCCCTGCCACCGCATCTGCAGGGACGCGCGCCTCGCAGCTTGACCCTCGCGCAGGCGATCGAGACTTCGCTGCGACAAAATCTGGAGATTGCGCTGCACCGTGAGCGGATCGCGGAGACCGATGCGGCGGCAAGCGCGGCGTATGGCATCTTCGAGCCCAACCTTCAGGCCGCGGCCGGGCGCAACTTCGCCAAGTCGCCGCCGCAGACGCGGCAGGAGGGCGCGGCCGGCGACGTGCTCGAGAACACCCAGGACTTCTGGCAGCTGTCGCTTGGCGAGCGCCTGCCGACCGGAACCGAGCTGCGGCTCGATTGGATCAACGGTCGCTCCGAAAGCTCGCTGGGCACCGCCGTCGCGCCGGAGGTCTTCCGGTCACGCCTGTCGCTCTCGCTGGTGCAGCCGATCCTGCGCGACTTCTCCTTCACCGGCCGCATCCAACGAGCGCCCGTCCTGCGGGCGGCGTTCATCAGCGAAGCGTCCCGCCAGGAGGCGCGGCTGCGCGCGCTGGTGACGGTGAAGGCGACCGAGGATGGTTACTGGAATCTGGTCGAGAGCTGGAAAGCCTACGAAGTGAACGCCGGCGCGTATCAGCTCGCGGAAAAGCAGCTCGAGCTGACCCGCCGGCAGATCGCCGCGGGCATCCTCGCGGATTCCGAGCTGATCGGCGTCGAAGGGACGTTGGCGCAGCGACAGCTGGCGCTGGTGAGGGCCGAAGCGCAGATCGAACGCGCCGCCGACCAGCTGCGCACGCTGCTCAGCCTGCCCGCGGGCGCCTGGGACGAACCGCTGCTGCCGGTCGACGCCCCCAACTTCACGCACATCGAGATGCCGGTGGCGACGGCTGTCGAGCGCGCGCAGCAACACCGCCCCGAGCTCGGCAAGACCCGCATCGACCTCAAGCGGATTGCGCTCGATCTCGACGTCGCCCGCAACGCGCGACTGCCGCGGCTCGACCTTCGTGGCGCGGTCGAAACCGTCGGACAGGACGAACGCTACAGGCGTTCGCTCAATGGCGTGGGTGACGCCGAAGGCCGCGGCTGGAGCGTGGCGGTGACGCTGGGATGGGCCCCGCTCGGCGTGGCCGCGAGGGCCGAGCTGCGGCGATTGGAATCGATCCTGAAGCAGAACGAGATCGGCCAGGACCAGCTCCTCATCGCGATGCGGGCTCAGATCCGCGAGGCGTTGCGATCCATCGACACCGCCGAACGCCAGCTCTTCGCCTCGGCCAAGTTTCGCGACCTCGCCGAACGGAGCCTCGATGTCGAACAGCGCCGTTTTCTCAACGGCCTGTCGAGCAACTTCTTCGTGGCCCAGCGCCAGACCGAGCTGGCGCAAGCGCGCTTGGCCGAGCTCGAGGCGCTGATTGCGCATGAAAAAGCAGGCTCGGATCTGCAGCTGGCCACCGGCCAATTGCTGGAAGCACGCGGCCTCAAGTTCGACGTGTCCGGCGGGTGAGCGTTGCGCTCTCTGCCGGGCATTCGGGTGCCCGGCGTTTGCGCCCGTGCGTGGCGTTTTTGCTCAGTCGTGTGTACAGTCCCGAGGAGTGCGCCGCGCGCCGCAGCCGTCCGCGAACCCGCGTGATATAGCCGCCGCGATCACCGCCATGTCGTGCGCGTTTCGCTCCCGTCGTCTCGTCGCCCTCGGCTTCGCCGCGGCGGTTCTCTACCCGCACGCCGCACGTGCTCAAACGGCGGGCTCGTCACCGGCGCAGGCGTCTACGCCGCCCCCGGCGGTGAGTGAAGCGCCCCGCCCCAGCCGGCGCGGGCTCGGGCTCGACCCCGGGGCGCTCAACTTCGGCGGGCTCGTGCTGCC
>JANNNO010000064.1:0-14833 GCA_031398585.1 Myxococcales bacterium
GTTTGCCAACCGGCTCGAGTTCTTCATCAACAGCAAGGCGCTGGGTGAGCACCACATCCAGATCAAAGATCATTTCATGACCCAGGGGGACACGGTCCGGAAGGCCGTCCCCGGCGACAGGATCGTCGAATACAACGCGAGCGTTACCGGCGTTCCGCGCCCCGAGTCGGAGTACGAGTTCTTCTCGAACGATCCGCGCAATAGCCCGGCACGCTACGGATACTTCATTACCGACTACACCGCGATCCGGAACTCGATATCAGCTAGCGATTCCTGGAAGCCGACTCGCTACCTGACCGTGACTCCGGCACTTGCCTACAACTACGCCTCGGCCGAGAACAGCCGCGGCGAGCCGGTCATGAAGGACGGCTCTTTCACGCCCAGTCTTTCGGTTGCGTGGGACGCCACCCACGACGGTCGCACCGCTTTGCGGGCGAGCTTCAGCCAGTACGTCGACGTGGATCTCAGCGCGATCGGCAACCACAACCTGGGTGGCCAGGTCAGCCGCAAGTGTGCCTACAACCCAACCCTCGGCGACTTTGATCGGAACAACTGCGAATACTCGGGTGGCAGAGGCACCGCGACCATCGGGTTGCCTTGCGGTCCGAGTGGCTACGATGCCCAGGGGCGGTCGTGCCAGACGAAGCTCGTCCTGCCGAAGACCTGGGAGTACACGGTGGGCGCAGAGCGCGAGGTGAGTGAGGGACTCTCGCTCGGCGTCGATGGCATCTACCGCAAGTACGTCAACCAGTTCGAGAAGCTCGAGACCAACCGGATCTGGAACGCCAATGGCAGCGAGCTCGATCGCAACGGCGCCTACAAGAACGGTCGCAACGAGACCTTCTCTGATCTGGAGACTCCCGAAGGCGCCTATCGCCGCTACCTCGGCGTAACTGGCTCGCTCACCCGCCGTGAAGGTCGCTTCAAGCTCCAGGGCTCGTACACCTGGAGCCGGCTCGACGGCACGGTCATGGATGGCAGCAACAACGCGTACGGCGAAATCGCGCCTCGCGACCTGTTCCTCGAGGGGCCGCTTGCTGACGACCACCGCCACGAGATCAAGCTCAACTTCTCGTACCGGGTCACGCCGTGGCTTTCGACCAGCGCCCGGTACTCCTACTACTCGGGTCTGCCCGCCTCGCGGAAGTTCCGCAATGTAGGTCTCTCGGCCTTCGAGGACTATCGTGCGCGCGTTGGGTACAACCCGGGATCGGATCTCAACGATCCGGCCGATGACCGCGAGCTGCGCTTGCCCGACATTCAGAGTCTGAACCTGCAGCTGGCGTTCAATTTCCAGCCGCTCATTGGTCAGAACCTGGAAGCGTTTGCGGACGTGCTGAACGTCCTCGGTCTGCGCACCACCAACGCAATCGAGGAGAACGACGGCCCGACCTTCGGCCAGATGCGCACGCGTGAGGCTCCCATGCGCCTCCGCTTCGGTATGCGGTATCGTTACTAGGTCATTCGGTCGCGGGACGTGACGTCGGGGGGGACCGGCGTCACAATGTTCCCAAGATGACCACCGAGAGGCTTCACTCCGCGGACGAGCTGGCAGCGTTTCGCTGTTCGCGCGACTTCGGCGAGCTCTCGGCGGCGCGTGAGCGCGGTACCCGCTGGGTCGTCGCGCTCACCGCCGTCATGATGGTGGTCGAATTGGTGGTGGGCGCCTGGACGCGGTCGCTCGCCTTGCTGGCGGACGGCTGGCACATGGGCACTCACGCCGGCGCGCTCGGTCTGTCAGCCCTGGCCTACTGGTTCGCGCGCACCCGCGCCGAGCACCGGGCGTTTTCCTTCGGCACGGGCAAGGTCCACGCCCTGGCGGGTTACACCAGTGCGCTCGCCCTTGGTGTGGTTTCGCTGTCGATGATCGTCGAGTCGATCGACCGCCTCATGAACCCGGCGACCGTGCGCTACCGCGAGGCGCTTGCCGTCGCCGTGGTCGGCCTCATCGTCAACCTGGTCAGCTGGAAGCTCCTCGGGCACGACCACCCGGCGGATGACCACGACGATGGTCATGACCACGACCATGATCACGACCGCGCCGGGCACGATCACGACCTCGACCGCCCATCGCTGGCCCCGGCGCGCAAGCTCGTGGCTGCCAGCGATCACAACCACCGCGCCGCGGTCCTTCACGTGGCCGCCGATGCCCTGACCAGCGTGCTCGCGATCATCGCTCTGTCGCTGGGCGCCTGGCGCGGCTGGGCGCAGCTCGATCCGCTGATGGGCATCGTGGGCGGCGCCATCGTGCTCAAGTGGGGCGTTGGGCTCATCAAGTCTGCCGGCCGCAATCTGCTCGACGCCACCTCGTCGGAGGCGATGGAGGCGGGCCTGAAATCCCTGCTCGAATCCCTCGACGACGTCCGCGTCGCCGACATCCACACCTGGCAGATCGGGCCGGGCCGGCTCGCCTGCATCGTCTCGCTGGTTACGAGTAACCCGCGGGACACCAACGACTATCGCCAGTTGGTGCTCGCTCGCTACCCGCTGGCTCACCTCAACATCGAGGTGCACCGTTCCGCGCGAAGTCCTTGACTTGGCAAGGGGGCGCACGGCATACATTCCGCTCTCGCGCGAAAGATCGCTCTTTCACACGAGACTGCACCCGTAGCTCAATTGGATAGAGCACAGGCCTACGAAGCCTGGGGTTCCCTGTTCGACTCAGGGCGGGTGCACACACATCGGCGGATTTTGCGCCCGTGCCATCGTGTGGTTCACTCGAACCCGTGGTTTGGAAGGTCTTGATTCCCAGTCTGCTGGGACTGCTCACCGTCGGAGGCACGATGGGCACGAAGGTGCTCGATGCAAACTGGGGGCAGCTGGATGCATGGGTGAAGCTTGCCTGGTTTGCGGTAGGTCTCAGCGGAGCCGGCTCGGCCGCGATTTCGATCCGTAACGGGCTCGACGCTGTCCGGGAGAAGCGAAAGAACGATATCAACGCCTGTCTTCTGGCTGGGATCGCGAAGATCATCGCTCAAACGAAGATCAACCTGACCGACGTGGGACTCAGCTTCTATCGCGTGAAGGGAGTTGGGCGTTGGCAGAAGCAGGTCCGCGAATTGCGAGTCCGCTTCTCTAACTATCCCCCTAGCTCCGTGATTGCTTGGACGAAAGGAAAGGGCGTAGTGGGTCGGTGTTGGGACGCCAAACATCACGAGGTTTTCTTCGTACGGAATGGCGCCAAACACGTGGGGTGCTCAGCTACCGATTGGGATGCAGCCTCCACCGAAGACAAGATGGGGCTCACTTTTCTCGAGTGGCAGGTGACGCAGCGCTATGCGTTGATAATGGCTGTGCCAGTCAACGTCGGTGGCAAGCGGTACGAGGGGTGCATCACCTTAGATACCACTCGGGAGGAAAGCGCAAAGGCGCTGCTCTGTCACGACGTGTGGAACTACCTCGCTGATGCCGCGGGAGCTGTCGAGAAAGCACTTGGCAATTCGTAGCCAGTGATAAACGATCTGGATAGTGAAAGGAGCCGAGCGGATGGGAGAAAACTCGTCGAAGGCGCCGAAGCAACCAGTCGTGGCGTTGGGACGCGATGTCCGAAGACACGTGGTGTCGCCGGAGTTCTTGGTCGCCCTTGAGCAGGCGGGGGCGCGGGAATCGTTCGTCCGAGCAGTTCGCGAGTCGATTCAGTCGACCACGGAGTCGTCGTCAGACGGACGCGCGGCTCACTCGGGGCGCTAGCCGTCGTTCGCTGGCCGCTGAGACGCCTTTCGCTTTTTTAGGCCGGTGCCGACGCCTCGTCGCGCAGAAGGCGGATGCGTGCAATCTCCGCCCGGGTTCCGAGCCGCATGGGCGGCCCCCAGTATCCGGTGCCCGGGCTGATGTAGATCTGTGTCTCGCCCACGCGGTGCAGACCGGTCACGAAGGGCTGCGCCAGTTGCACGAAGAAGCCGAAGGGCCAAAGCTGACCGCCGTGGGTATGGCCCGATAGCTGGAGGCCGACCCCGAGCCTGGCAGCCTCGGTCACCGACTTGGGCTGATGGGCCAAAAGCACGACTTCTCGATCCCGATCCCGCCCGCGCAGCGCCGCCTCGGGATCCGAGGGGTGCAGCGGATCCATGCGACCGCCCGAGATGTCGTGCACGCCGGCCAGGTCGAAGCCGGTGTCTTTGCCGTCGCCCCCGATGGAGATCCGTTCATTGCCCAGAACCCGGATGCCCAATCTCCCCAGGGCCCGCACCCAGGGTCCGACGCCCGAGAAGTATTCGTGGTTGCCGGTGACGAAGAAGATCCCGTGTTTGGCACGGATTCGTCCCAGGGGTGAGACGGCGTCCCAGAGCGCCTCGACCGATCCGTCGACCAGATCGCCCGTGATCGCGACGATGTCAGGCGCGAGAGCGTTGACCTGATCGACGATCCGCTCGACGAAGGCACGGCCGATGGTCGGTCCCACGTGCACGTCGGTGAGTTGAACGATCGTGATGCCATGGTGGCTGAGCGGCAGGCGTTTGAGGCGGACGTCGACTTCCGTCACCGCCACGTCCCGAAGCCCCTGCCGCACGGCGAAGAGGCCAGTCGCAGTCGCTCCCACGCCGGCCAGACCACCAAGCAGGCGGGCGAGCAGATTCCGCCGCGTCGGGTCAGTAGTGAGATCGAGATCGATCGCTCTGGCGCCGCCGAAAACCCCGGTCTTCGTGCCCGCCCATGCCCCAAGCCTGACCATGTCGGCGACCAGCAGGAAGACGAAGAGCAGGAACATGAAGCCCATCCATAGATAGGCCGGCCAGGCGAACAGCCGCCCCCACTGCGGGGGAACCACCCGACCCAAGATGAGCGGCAGAGGCAACGCGATGGCCAGCGCCAGCAGCAGGCCGCTCACCCAGGCGCGCCAGGGCACCGGGAGGGCCGTGTCGCGGACCAGGCGGGCCCAGAAATACGTATGCAGACCGGCGACGAGGGCGAGGACGACCCCAAGGAAGATGGCCAGGCGGGTGATGGACACGCGCCAGTGTAACCGCCAGGACGCGACGGCTCTTCCCGGCCGGCATTCTCCCAGGGGCTTTGCCGGGGTGTGTGAAATCACACTCGCGCGGGGGTGTGGTGCGAAAACCACAAAAATGGCCGCTCGCGCTCCCAAAGACCGTTGAAAGCGGGCGCCAAGCTGGCACCGCGGTTGCTGAAGGTGGGGATGCGACTCGAACGTCACACCCGACCAAGGAGCCTGTCCCATGATCGCCATGAACTCTCGCCCGACCGTCACCATCCGCCTGCCGCTCTCGCAGCCCGCCCTCATCGCCCTCAAGAGCAATCCGTGGTTCGCGTCGTTTTCGTCATCGGCCCTGGGCGCGCTCGCCGCCGTCGCCTCGATCCGTTCGTTCGGCCCCGGCGAGCTCATCCAGGCTCAGGGCAAGAGCTGCGGCTCGGTCGTCCTGGTGCTCAAAGGTCGCGTTCGCGCGGTTCGCCGTGCTGACGATGGCCGTGAGATGACTCTCGAGACCTACAAAGCTGGCTCGCTGCTGGCCGAGGCGGCGTGCGATCCCTCCAGTGTCGTGCCGAACGATTGGATCGCCGGCGAGACCTCGCTGCTCATGTTCCTTCCGCGTGAGGCGTTCCTGGCGCAGCTGCGCAACTCGCCCGAAGCGGCGCTCTGCCTTCTGCGCGATCTCGAACGCCGCCTGGGACGTGTGAAGAGCATCGCGTGCGACCTCGCATTGGCCGACGTCGAGACGCGCCTTCATCACGCGCTCGAGCGGCTGGCTCGTGAAGAGGGCGAGTCCACACCGGAAGGAACCGTGATCAAGAAGGCGCCGACGCAGCAGGAGCTCGGCAAGGAGATCGGTGCCTGCCGCGAAACCGTCTCGCGCATGATCGCCGAGCTCGGTCGTCGACAGCTGGTCGCGCACAAGGGCCGCCGCCTCGTCCTCATGGCAAAGTTCTTCGCCACCAACCAGGAGAGCGTTTCGGAGGCGGCGTGAGAAGAGCGGGTGGAATCACCCAAAAGGGCGCGCTGAGCACGTGAAGCTCGGCGCGCCGGCATCGCCGGCTGTAGAAAGTTCGTTTCCCCTCGCATCCGACGCCGCAGGGCGGCCACTGAGTTGTTGGCGATCGGCTGGGGGGATGTGAGAATCCAGGCAATTTTGTCCCTTCTGCCTCATTCGCGCTGGCGCGCGCGCCTCGACGATGCGGAGGCGCCGGCAGCTCTTGGCCCGCTCGCGGTGTTCGGCGAACACATGCGCCTGGCGGGGCAGTCCTTCGCCTGGCTCGGACGACGACCCTTTCGGGGTCGGCTCTTCCTCGAGCAGATGGAGTTCATCGGCGTCGGCTCGCTACCCATCGTGATGCTGGTGGGACTCTTCACCGGCATGGTCGCCGCCACCCAGGCGGTCATGGTCCTCAAATTCTTTCAGCAAGAGCGGTGGGCCGGCCTCGCCGTCGGCATCGCGCTGGCCGAAGATCTGGCTCCCGTCTTCACCGCCCTCATGATCACCGCGCGAGCCGGATCCGGCATGGCCACCGAGCTGGGATCCATGCGCGTCTCGGAGCAGATCGACGCGCTGGTGACGTTCGCAGTGAACCCGGTTCAGTACCTCATCACCCCGCGGATCGTCGCTTCGATCCTGATGCTGCCGGTGATGACGATGGTCTTCAACTTTTGCGGCCTGGTTGGCGGCTACATCGTCACGGTCGTGTTGTTCAACGTCGACTTCGGGCAGGTCGCCGCCTTGTTTCGCTTCTGGACCGACCCCATCAACTACATCAAGGGGTTGATGAAGGCGATGGTCTTCGGGTTCACGGTCTCGCTTGCCGCGTGCTACCAGGGCTTTCACGTGCGCGGCGGCGCCAAGGAAGTGGGACGCGCGACCACGCGTGCCGTCGTGGTTGGCTCGGTCTCTGTGCTCGTGCTCGACTATTTCCTCATCGAATTTCTTTCCGCGCTCTGGCCGTTCATCAAGTGACTGTCACGACCTCCACCTCCCAGCTCCCCGCCGACTGCGACCGGCGTGATCCTCGTTGGCACATCCAGGTCCGCGGCCTGTCGAAACGCTTTGGCGAGCAGCAGGTGCTGCGCCAGCTCGATCTCGACGTCGAGAGGGGCCGCATCAACATCATCGTGGGCGGATCGGGGCAGGGAAAATCGGTGCTCATGAAGCATCTGATGGGTCTGCTGGTGCCGGATGAGGGCACCATCACCGTCGACGGCGAGGACATCGTCGGACTCTCTGAAGTGGAGCTCTCTCCGATTCGACGGAAATTCGGGATGGTCTTTCAGTATGCGGCGCTCTTCGACTCCATGACCGTGATGGAGAACATCGCGTTTCCGCTGCTCGAGCGGTACAAGCTCCCCATCGAAGAGGTCAAAGCCAGGGTGGGCGAGCTGCTCCACAAGCTGGATCTGGCGGGGCCTCGAGGTCCTGCGGGCGGAGGCATCGAAGACAAGTTCCCGCCGCAGCTGTCGGGCGGCATGCGTAAGCGCGTCGGGCTGGCGCGGGCGCTCATCGACCGGCCCCAGGTTCTGCTCTACGATGAGCCAACGACCGGGCTCGATCCCCTGGCCACCAAAAATGTCGACGACATGATCCGCCGGACCGCAGACGAATTCGGAGTCACCTCTGTGGTGATCTCGCACGACATGGCATCGACCTTTCGCATCGGCGATCGCATCTCGATGCTGATGGACGGCAAGATCATCACGAGCGGCACTTCTGCGGAGCTGCTTTCGGCCCCGCCGCCCGCCCTGCGAGAGTTTCTGGAGACCGCGGGCATCATCGGGCCTGCCGTCGTGCCGGGAGGACGGACATGAGAAAGAGCTGGGCGTCCGTCACTGTGGGCGCGCTTGCGCTGGCGGTCCTGGCGGGCGGCTACGGCCTCTTCATGTACACCGGTGAGCGCTCCGGGCGCGACGGGTACCTGCTGCATGCGTTTTTCAACGATGCTCTCGGCCTCTTCGACAAGTCGGGCGTCCGCTCGGCCGGCATCGACATCGGGAAGATCGAGGCCAAAGCCTTCGATCCTGGGTCGGGCAAGGCGAAGATCACGCTGCGCATGAACAAGGGCATCGTGCTCTACCAGAACGCCGTCGTCTCGAAGCGGTCGGCCTCGCTGCTGGGCGAGTTCTATCTCGACGTCGATCCCGGCACTGAGTTCGAGACGCAGAACGGTGTGAGAAAGCAGATGCGCATTCTCTCCGATGGCGATCGCATCACGTTCGTCAACGAGGCTTCGAACGTTGGTCAGATCATCGATCAGGTGAACCTGACGCTGCCGCTTCTGCAGCAGATTCTGCGAGACGTGCACGCGATTACGTCGGGGCCGGTCAAGCAGATCGCCGACAACGCCAACGACATGGTGGCGCGCAATTCGGTGGTCCTGGAACGTCTACTGTTGCGAGTGGACAACATCGCCGCGTCGGTAGAATCGATCACCCGAACCGAGTCCGACGACATCAAGGTCACCTTGCGCAACGTGCGCGAGATCAGCGAGGGCTTGAAGAGCCTGGTCGGCAAGAGCGAAGGCGAAGTGAGCGCCACTGGACAGGAGCTGCGCGGATCGATCGGGAGTCTGCAAAAGAGCATCGACACACTCGAGCGGTCGATGAACAACGTCGAGACCGTGACCGAGCGTCTAAAGGAAGGCGAGGGGACAGCGGGCCGGCTCCTTGCGGACGACACCATCGCCAACAACATCGAGCAGATCACGGAAGATGCAGGCGGCTTCGTCCGCAGCATCACGCGCCTGCAGACGGTGCTCGGTCTGCGCACCGAGTACAACTACCTGGCCAAGACCTTCAAGAACTACTTCTCGATCCAGATCGCCCCGCGGCCCGACAAGTTCTACCTGCTCGAGATCGTCGACGACCCACGCGGTTTCCGTGAGGTGGTTCGGACCACCACGCAGAGCTCGGATCGCAACCTGGTCGAAGAGACGACGATCAAGAACTCGGTCGACAAGCTTCGTTTCTCGTTGATGTTCGGCAAGCGCATTGGCGGCTTCACCGGTCGCTTCGGTATCAAGGAATCGACGGGTGGCGCCGGCTTCGACCTGCATTTTCTCGAAGACCGGCTGATGCTTTCGGTCGACGTCTTCGATACGCGTTCGAACGAGTACCCGCGGGTGCAGGGTCGGACCACGATGGCGATCTACAACCACAACCTGTTCTTGATCGCTGGTGTCGACGACGTCATCAATCAGCGCCGAGCTGTCGCTGGCGGCGGGGCGTTCTTCGACTGGTTCTTGGGATTGCAGCTGCTCTTCCGCGACGACGACGTCAAATCGATGCTCTTCTTGGGCGGAAGCGCCCTGGGCGGCGCGTCGAAAAGCAACTGACGGTCGCCCTGTCGCCGCGTCGCGCACCGCCCACCCAGTCGCGGCTGGGACTTGGCTCGTTGCCGCATTCTGGCAAGCCCGTCTTGACGGAAGGACCGCTCTTCCTATAGTTACTCGCTTCCCGCGCGCCGACCCGGCACGTGGGGGCTGGTCATTCGAGATGAAGTACAAGGTCAAAGACATCGGCGAGAACGGGGTCGATGTCGACCTGCCGTTGACGTCCGCGTGGTTGGCGCAAGAGTGCGCCGAACTCGAGCTATCGCCCGGTGAGGGCCTCGGCTTCAAAGGACAACTATCGAGTACCGGCGAGGACTACCTGCTGCGGGGCAGGCTGCGCGGGACAGTCAAGATGCCTTGCGCTCGCTGCCTGGAGCCGGCGCGCCTGTTACTCGACAGCGAATTGTCGGTGATCTACGTCGAGCGCGAGGGCGAGCTGCAAGAGGACGAGGCCGACGACGATCTGAATGCACCGGACGTGGTGCCGTTCCAGGACGGCATCATCAACATCGGACCCGAGCTGCGCGACGAACTCATGCTCGCGGTTCCCGTGAGTGTGCTGTGCCGCGAGGATTGTCTTGGCCTGTGCGCGGTCTGCGGTGGCAACCGCAACGAGAACCCCTGTGACTGTGTTGAACGCCAGCGCCAAAGCGAAAGCAAATTCGCGGCGTTGGCGAAGTTGAAGAGTTGAAGAAGAGGAGATCCCGATGGCCGTCCCGAAACGAAAGCAATCCAAGTCCCGCTCCGCGATTCGCCGCGCTCAGGTGATGAAGCAGCCGGCGCCGCACGTGGTGCCGTGTCCCCGTTGCAGTGAGCCGCAACTGCCCCACCGTCTTTGCCAGGCTTGCGGTTACTACAAGGACCGCCTGGTCATCGAGAAGGAAGAGGAGAGCGCCTGAGTCGCGCACGCATCGCCATAGACGCGATGGGGTCGGACAACGCCCCTCGCGTCGAAGTCGAGGGGGCGCTCTCGGCCGTGGGCGAGGCGGACGTGGATGTGGTGCTGGTCGGGGACGAGGAACGCCTTCGCAAGACGGTCGCCGAGCTGGCGCCCCGGGGGCTGCCGGCGCGCGTGTCGATAAGGCATGCGTCCGAGGTCATCACCATGCATGACCCACCGTCGATTGCGGTGAAGCAGAAGAAGCAATCCTCGATGCGGATCTGCTTCGATCTGGTCAAGAGTCGGGAAGTCAACGCTCTGGTGTCGGCCGGGAATTCCGGCGCGATGATGGCTTCGGGACTGTTCGTGCTCGGGCGGTCGCGGGGGGTGGAACGGCCGGCGATCGTGACGACGCTGCCGACACCCAAGGGTCAGTGCGTGATGCTCGACGTGGGTGCCAACGTCGAGCCGCGTCCGAGTGTGCTCGCGCAGTTCGCGGTGCTCGGATCGGTCTACTCGCGGTTGCGCCACCAACGCGTGCGCCCCAAAGTGGGACTGCTGTCGAACGGATCCGAAGAGCACAAGGGGACTGCGCTCACCCGGGAGACGCACCAGCTGCTGGAGCGCGCGCGGGCAGCCGAGGGGCGCGCCGGTTTCGAATACCTCGGCTACGTCGAGGGGCGCGACATCTTCCGCGGCGATGTCGATGTCATCGTGACGGACGGCTTCACGGGCAACGTGCTGTTGAAGGGCTTCGAGGGACTGGCCGAGGCGGTCTTTCACATGGTCGCGGCCGAAGTGCAGCATGGCAGCGTGCGGGAGAAGCTCGGCGCCCTGATGATGCGGCCCGCGTTGCGGAGGTTCCGGCGCAGGACCGATTACGCCGAGACCGGCGGCGCGCCTCTGCTGGGTGTCGAGGGGGTCGCGATCATCAGCCACGGGGGCTCCGACACGCGGGCGATCAAGAACGCAATCTTGACCGCCGCACAGTTCGCACAGATGGATCTCGCGGAGGCCCTGCGACAGGGCGTGCGGGATCACGCATTTCTTTGGGAAGACGATCCTGCCCCGGCTTCGGGTGGGGCGGTCGGCAACTAGCTGACCGGCGTCGACAATTCGAAAGGACCGGCATGCGAGCGTTTCTGTTTCCTGGTCAGGGATCGCAAAAGTTGGGCATGGGGCGGGCGCTTTGCGAACAGTTTCCCGTTGCGAGGGCCGTCTTCGACGAGGCCGATGCGGTCTTGCCGTTTTCGCTGACCAAGCTCTGCTTCGAGGGCCCCGAGAGTGATCTCACGCTGACCGCCAATGCGCAGCCGGCGATTCTGACGACCTCGATCGCGGCTCTGCGCGTGCTGCAGGCAGAGACCGACCTTCGGGCCGATGTCGTCGCCGGACATTCCCTCGGCGAGTTTTCTGCGCTCGTGGCAGCGGGATCGCTGCGATTTGTCGACGCCGTCAAGGTGGTGCATCTGCGCGGCCGCTTCATGCAGGAGGCGGTGCCCACGGGCACTGGCGGCATGGCGGCGGTGTTGGGGCTCGATACCGACGCCATCTCGGCGGTTTGCGCCGAAGTGCAGGCGGAGACTGGCGCGGTGGTATCGGCTGCCAACTTGAACGGAGGCGGTCAGGTGGTGATCGCGGGTGCCAAGGCCGCCGTCGAGAGGGCCGGCGAGGTCTTGAAGCAGCGAGGCGCCAAGCGGGTGGTTCCGCTGCAGGTGAGCGCGCCTTTCCATTGCGCCCTCATGCAACCTGCGGCGGACCGGCTGGCGGCGGAGCTGGCCAAGATCGAATGTGCAGCGCCCGCCATCCCGGTCATCACCAACGTGGAGGCGCGGCCAAACCAGGACGGGACGCGGGTGCGCGACCTTCTGGTGCGGCAAGTGACAGCGCCCGTGCGCTGGGAAGAATCGGTGCAGCAGCTCGCCGCGATGGGCGTCGTCAGCGCGATCGAGCTGGGAGCGGGCAACGTGCTGGCCGGGTTGGTCAAACGAATCGCGCCGACGATCGACGTGAAGTCGGCCGGGGATCCAGAAGCGATGAAAGGCCTCAAAGCATGACACGAGAGCTCGAAGGCAGAGTGGCGGTGGTGACCGGTGGATCGCGTGGCATTGGGCGCGCGATCGCGGTCGTCTTGGGGGCGCGTGGTGCGCGCGTCGTCGTTAACTACACCAGTAACGAAGCAGCGGCCGCGGACACCGTGCAGATGATCGCCGCGGCGGGTGGCACCGGTGTCGCCCTCAGATTCGACGTCGCCGACAACGCGCAGGTCGAAACCGCATTCAAGGAGATCGTCAGCGCCGAAGGCGGTCTGCACATCCTCGTCAACAATGCCGGTGTCGCGGTCAATGCGCTCACGCTGGGATCGAAGGACGCGGATTGGAAGCGGTCTCTCGACGTGAACCTCGGCGGCACTGTGAACTGCACCCGCGCTGCGCTACGACCGCTGATGCGCGCTCGCGAGCTGGGGCGCATCATCAACATCGTTTCGGTGGTTGGTGAGATGGGGTCGGCGGGGCAGGGACCGTATGTCGCGGCCAAGGCCGGCGTCGAGGGTCTGACCAAGACCTGGGCGCGCGAGTACGCTTCGCGTGGCATCACCGTGAACGCAGTCTCGCCTGGATTCATCGACACCGACATGACCGCGGCAGATCTGCCGCCCGAACGCCGCCAGACCGTGTTGCAGTCGATTCCGCTCGGTAAGGTCGGCAAGCCGGAAGATATCGCGGCGGCGGTGGCGTTCCTGGCGGGGCCCGGCGCAAGCTACGTCACCGGCCACATTCTGCGCGTCAACGGCGGACTGTTGATGTAAACCGCGTCGCGCGTGTCCGGCTGCGAACCGGGTTTCGCAGCGAGAGCGCGACTTCGTGCGCAGACAACTGCGCACGGATGCCTGAAAACGCCGGAAAAGCAGCGTTGCTGCTCTGGTCCGGAAAGTGCACATCGCCGCGCGCGAAAACCCGCGCCCCCGGCGGTTCTTGTTGTAAGTTCCCCCGCGCCCGCACGGGCCCTGCGCAAACGAGAAGAGAAGGATCTGGAAACATGGCGGACAGCATCGAAGAACGCGTCAGCAAGCTCATCGTCGAGCAGCTCGAAGTCCCGGCCGACAAGGTCGTCCCCGGCGCTTCGTTCACTGAAGATCTCAAGGCCGACTCGCTGGCCATCGTCGAGTTGGTGCTCGCGCTCGAGGAGACCTTCAAGATCGAGATCCCGGACGAGGACACCGAGAAGATCAAGACCGTCGGGGACGCGATCAACTACATCAAATCGCACGCCAAGGCGTGATTGGGCGCACGCCAAGCGCGTGCGCGGGTGACGGTGCGGCCGAGCTGGGACGTGGGACGCGCGTGGTGCGCGTTCCCGATCCAGGATATCGGCGGCGGCTGGCCGAGCGAAAGTTCGGCGGCCGGCCCCGCTCCGCATCGAAGTTCGTTGAGGAGGCCAAGAAGCTCGTATGTCGAAACGACGTGTTGTGATCACCGGTGTCGGGCTCGTGACCCCGGTGGCCGTCGGTACGGAAGAGACGTTTGCTGGCTTGATTGAGGGGCGATCCGGCATTGGACCGATCACGCGCTTCGACGCCAGTACGTTCGCGACCCGGTTCGCTGGCGAGGTGAAGGGATTCGATCCCACCAGGTGGATGACTTCGCGCGAGGCCAAACAGGTCGACCCGTTCATCCAGTATGCGATTGCCGCCGGTGGCATGGCTGTCGCCGACTCGGGTATCAAGATCGAAGGTGAGTTCGCCGAGCGCGTCGGCTGCTTCGTTGGCGCTGGCCTTGGCGGCATCACCACGATCGAAGCGACCAAGATGTCGCTCAACGAGAAGGGGCCGCGTTACGGCATTTCGCCCTTCTTCGTTCCCCAGATCATCATCAACTTGGCCCCGGGGCAGCTGTCGATCCGACACGGCGCCAAGGGCGCGAACATGTCGCACGTCTCGGCGTGCTCGTCGGGCGCTCATGCCATCGGCGAAGCCGCGCGCATGATCCAGTACGGCGATGCCGATGCGATGATCTGCGGCGGGGCCGAGGCCACCATCACGCCGCTCGGTGTGGGCGGCTTCAATTCCATGCGCGCGCTGTCGACGCACAACGAATCGCCGACTGAGGCGTCGCGTCCGTTCGACAAGGATCGCGATGGGTTCGTGATGGCCGAAGGCGCCGGCATCATCGTCATCGAGGAGCTGCAGCACGCCCTGCAGCGAGGCGCGCGTATCTATGCCGAGCTCGCCGGCTACGCGGCCAACTCCGACGCACATCACATCACGGCGCCAGCCCCCGAGGGTGAGGGAGCGCAGCGATGCATGAAGCGCGCGCTGGCGGACGCGGGCTGGAATCCCAACGAGGTCGATTACATCAACGCGCACGGCACGTCGACGAAGATGAACGACGCCAACGAGTCGCTGGCGATCAAGAAGGTCTTCGGCGATCACGCCCGTCGTCTGATGGTCAGCTCGACCAAGTCGATGACCGGCCACATGCTGGGCGCCGCCGGTGGCGTCGAGACGGGCATCTGCGCGCTGGCCATCTTCAAGGGCCGCGTCCCGCCGACCATCAATTACACGACGCCCGACCCCGACTGCGACCTCGACTACGTGCCCAATACCGCCCGCGAAGCCCGCCTGAAAAAGGTCCTGTCGAACAGCTTCGGCTTCGGCGGCACCAACGCGTGTGTGGCGCTGGC
>JANNNO010000079.1:0-12413 GCA_031398585.1 Myxococcales bacterium
CTGGCGCGCAGGTGACCACCGTCGCGCCCTACATCTATGCACCCGCGGCAGACGCCGACCAGGTGCTCGGCCTCATCGCGGAGCTCGACGCGGGCCGCATCGACGCCATCGCCTTTACCAGCGCCTCGCAGGTCGATCGCATCTACGAGATCGCCGAGACCCACAACGCCGGAGCCGCCCTGCGAAGGGGTTTTTCTCGCACGCTGGTGGCGGCGATAGGCCCTGTGGCTGCCGAGGCGCTGCGTGACCGCGGCTGTGACCCGCAAGTGCCGACCGAAAAGCCTTTCGTCATGAAGCGACTGGTAAATTCCATCGTGACCGCTCTTTCCCGGCCGTCCGCGCCGACGCCATGACCGACGTCGAAACGCCGACACCCGCACGACGACTCGCTGGCCGCCGGATCGCTCTGCCCGAGCACCGCGAGCTAGACCGGCTTGCCACCATGCTCGAGGCCGAAGGTGCCGCTACGGTCCGTTGTCCCTTGATGGCGATCCTCGAGGCTCCGGATCCAGCGCCGATTGAATCGTGGCTGCGCGCCCTGGCGGCCGGACGTTTCGACGACGTTATTTTTCTCACCGGTGAAGGTGTCACCCGGCTGATGGATGCGGCTGGCAAGGCTGGCATCGCAGACCAGACGCGCATCGCTCTTGGCAAGGCCCGCAAGATCACCCGCGGACCCAAGCCGGCGCGCGCGCTGCACGAGTTCGGTCTCACGGTCGACATCCCCTCGCCCACGCCGACCTCGGCCGGTGTGATGGACGGGCTGCGCGGTTACGTCCTGGCTGGTCGACAGATCGGCCTGCAGCTTTTTGGGGACGATCCCAATCGTGATCTCACGTCTTTCCTGGAACAAAAGGGCGCCAGCGTCTTCCCGGTTGCGCCCTATCGCTACGCCCCCGCTGCCGACGACGAACGGGTCGTGGACTTCATCGACCGCGTCGGCAGAGGAGAGATCGACGCCATCGCCTTTACCGCCGCCATGCAGATCGATCGTCTGTTTCAGGTGGCAAAACGCCATGGCGGCGAAGCTGCGTTGCAAACCTCGCTGGCGCGCATTCATGTGGCTGCCGTCGGTCCGATCGTCGCCGAGGCCCTCGTCCGCAGTGGCGTTCGCGTCGACACGGTTCCCGCGCGTCAGTTCTTCATGCGTCGGCTCACGCAAAGCATGGCTGAAAGTCTCGGTCCGCGTAGCTTGTAAACGACCTCACTCACGCCCGTTACGCTGAATTTACGTTCGCGACGGGGCCCGCGAAACAGGGCGCGCGCTACGACTGAACCCATCGAAACCCTCTGACGAGCACCTGGCCTCGAGGGTTTCTGGCGATGGTTGCGGTCGACAACGCCGCTTCTGCGCCACAGCCGAACAGCGTCACGCGCGCGACGGCGAGAGGCCCTTCCCTCGCGAACTCGCTCCGCGCGCTTGGCGATCAGACCAAACGGAAAGTGAGTCATGCGCGAAAAGATTGCTCCCGCCGCCCTCGTTGCCAAGTCCGTGACGGCCGCTGACAAGCTCGGCAAGCCTGAAAAGCGAGCCCGCCGCACTTTCCTCAAGGCCGCGGCCGCGGGAGCCGCCGGCACCGCCTGGGCCAAGTTCCTTCCCGGTGCCTACGCCTCGGATGCGCCCGAAGTGGCGGATGTGAAGTTCGGCATCATCGCGCTCACCGACAATTCGCCCATCGTCATCGCGCACGAGAAGGGCCTCTTCAAGAAGTACGGCATCAACTCGGTCGTCTCCAAGGGAGCGTCCTGGGCAGCGATTCGCGACTCGTTGTCGAACGGCGACATTCAAGCGACGCACATGCTGCTCGGCATGCCGATCGCTTCGTCGCTCGGTCTGATGGGCTCGCCGAAAAAACCGATGGTCGCGCCCTGGATCCTGAACCGCAACGGGCAGGCGATCACGCTCAAGGCGGCCCTCAAGGGCAAGGTCGGCGCCGATCCGAAGAAGCTCCTGCCGCTGGCCATGGAGGCCAAGGCCAAGGGCGAGCCGATGACCTTCGCAATGACGTTTCCGCCCGGAACCCACGCGATGTGGACCCGCTACTGGCTGGGTGCCGGCGGCATCAACCCAGACAAGGACATCACGCTCATCACCATCCCACCTCCTCAGATGGTGGCCAACATGAAGGTCGGCAAGATGGACGGCTTCTGCGTTGGCGAGCCATGGGGCACACGCGCCATCGCCGACGGCATCGGCTTTACCGGCATTCTGACCCAGGAGATCTGGAAGGATCACCCGGAGAAGGTCTGTGCCTTCACCGCCGAGTTCGCCGACAAGAACCCCAAGACGGTCAAGGCGGTGCTAAAGGCGCTCAACGAAGCGAGCATCTGGCTCGACGATCTCAAGAACCGCCCCGAACAGGCAGAGATCGTCTCGCGCGCCACGTACATCAACTGTCCCAAGGAGCTGATCCTCCCGCGTCTGCTCGGCAAGACCGACTACGGCGATGGTCGCAACAAGCAGGACAGCGACTACATGATCTTCAGCAGCCGCAATTGCAACTACCCGCAGCCGAAGTACGCCACCTGGTGGCTCACGCAGCTCAAGCGCTGGGGCATGCTGCCCGGCCCGGTCGACTACAAGAAGGTCTCGATGGAGGTCATGCGCCCGGGGCTCTACGAAGAGGCGATGAAGGAGATCGGATACAAGCACGGCGGCCGCGACGACAAGCCCGAGACGTTGTTCGACGGCAAGTCCTTCGATCCTACCAAGGCCGAGGCCTACGCCGGATCGTTCGAGGTCAACAGCGCCAAGGCCTGACCTTCCCCACTCGACTTTCACCCACGACCCAACCGCACTGCCCGAGATTCATCGACCCATGGAAAAAGCTGCCATTCGCAACGGTGTCACGACGCTGTTCATGCCGTTCTTCGGCTTTGCCCTGCTGCTCGCCCTGTGGTCGATGGTCTCGGCCACGTGGGCCGAGAACCTGCCTTCTCCGATGAAGACGTGGGAGGCCAGCCGCCCCTACGTGCTCGAGCCTTTCGCCAAACGCGGTGAGCTCGACCAGGGGATCCTGCGCTTCACCTGGTATTCGCTCGTCCTGGTCGCCAAGGGGTACGCTCTGGCGCTGCTCCTCGGCACGCCGATCGGCTTTCTCCTCGGACGCTCGCAGCTCTTCGCCCGCAGCCTCGACCCGGTCATCCAGCTGCTCCGTCCCGTCTCGCCGCTGGCGTGGTTGCCGCTTGGTCTGGTGCTGTTCCAGAAGTCGCAGCCGGCAGCCCTCTTCACCATCGCGGTCTGTTCGATGTGGCCGACGGTGCTCAACACCGCGCTCGGCGTGCGCTCGATCCCCAAGGACTACCTGAACGTCGCTCGCGTGCTGCAGCTGTCGCCCATCAAGACCTTCTGGAAGGTGCTCCTTCCGGCCGCCCTGCCCTACATGTTCACCGGCTTTCGCCTCTCGCTCGGCATTGCCTGGCTGGTCATCGTGGCGGTCGAGATGCTGACCGGCAGCCCGGGAGTCGGCGGCTTTCTCTGGCAGGAATACAACAGCCTCATCTACGAACACATCGTCCTGTGCATCCTCACCATCGGCTTCGTCGGCCTGGTGCTCGACCGCGGCATGAAGATCCTGGAAGACCGCCTACGTCCTTCGGAGGCTCGCTAGTCCATGAGCGGCTTTCTTGAAATGCGCGGCGTGGCCAAGGGCTACGGCGAAGGAGCAGCGCGCTCGGAGGTGCTCCGCAACGTCAACTTGTCGGTGAAAAAGGGGGAGTTCGTCGCCATCGTCGGATACTCCGGCGCGGGCAAGACGACGCTCATCTCGATGATCGCGGGTCTCCTGCACCCCGATCGCGGCGAAGTCCTGGTCGACGGCAAGAAGGTACAGGGCCCTGGACCCGACCGCGGCATCGTCTTTCAGAACTACTCGCTGCTGCCCTGGCTTACCGCCTTCGACAACGTCTACCTCGCGGTGGATCAGGTCTTCGGGAGCTGGTCGGCGCAGCAGAAGCGCGAGCACACGATGAAGTACCTCAAGCTGGTCAAGCTGGCGGACGCCGGCCACAAGAAGCCGCACGAGCTGTCAGGTGGCATGCGGCAACGGGTTTCGGTGGCGCGCGCCCTCGCCGCGAACCCCGAGGTGCTCCTGCTCGACGAACCGCTCGGCGCCCTCGATGCGCTCACCCGTGCGACCTTGCAAGACGAGATCGAACGCATCTGGCGCGAAGAACAGAAGACCGCGCTGCTCATCACCAACGACGTCGACGAGGGCATATTGCTCGCCGATCGGATCATCCCACTGTCCGCAGGGCCCGGTGCCACGCTCGGTCCCGACGTGGTGATCGACATCCCGCGGCCGCGGGATCGCAAAGGGCTGTCGCGCGACCCGCGCTTCCGTGCCATCCGCAACGAGATCATCGCCTACCTGCTCGGGCCCGGGTCACGCAAGAAGGCGCAGGCAGCAGCGACCGCGCCGGTCGGGGCGCTCGCAACGGAGGAGGTGGCGGCATGAATCCGCGTGACGACCAGTTCCTCGAGATCTCGCATCTGTCGAAGTCGTTCCCCAAGCCAGGAGGTGGCGAGGTCACCATCGTCGATGACTTCGACCTCAAGGTGAAGAAGGGCGAGTTCATCTGTCTCATCGGCCACTCGGGCTGCGGCAAGTCGACCGTCCTGTCCATCATCGCGGGCCTCACTCACGCCAGCGTCGGCGGCATCATCATCGACGGCAAAGAGGTCATCGAACCCGGCGTCGACAGAGGCGTCGTCTTCCAGCAGCCCAACTTGCTGCCCTGGATGACTGCATTCGACAACGTCATGCTCGCGGTCGAGGCCGCCCAACCGAATCTGTCGAGCAAGCGCCGAGCGCTGGTGGCGACACATTACTTGCGGCTCGTGGGGCTCGAGGACGCGCTCGGCAAGAAGCCAAACGCGCTTTCGGCCGGTATGCGGCAGCGGGTCGGCATCGCACGCGCCTTCGCGCTGCAGCCGAAGGTGCTGCTGCTCGACGAACCGTTCGGCATGCTCGATTCGCTGACCCGGTTCGAGCTGCAGCAGGTGCTGCTCGACCTCTGGGCGCAGGATCGCAAGACCGCCTTCATGGTGACTCACGATGTGGACGAGGCCCTGTTCCTCGCCGATCGCGTGGCGATGATGACCAGCGGTCCCAACGCCAAGCTCGGCCGCATCCTGCAGGTGCCGTTCCCGCGACCGCGAGACCGAGCAGCCGTCATGGATCACCCGAGCTACTACGAGATGCGCGAAGAGCTGATCGAGTTCCTCAACTCGCAAGAGCACAAACCCGAGGAACCCGAAACCGCTGTCCCCTCGACGGCGCGAGATACTTCGATTCACAACCAGACTAAGGAGATCCGGACATGACGACGGTGAGTGGAGTTTCCAGCATGACAATGAACCTGGCAACGATCCTGAGCGGCACGTTCGCAGGGCTGCTGGCTGCGGGACAGGTCTTTGCGGCCGAAGCGACAGCGGCGCCGCCCCCACCCCCCGACGTCACATCGAACGTCTCCGCCGCTCCCGCACCGCCAGCGCCACCGCCGCCGCCCTACTCGCTGCCCTGGCAACTCCGTCCGGTCGCCGCCGCCACTGTGCTCCGCTCCGACACGAGCATCGCCTTTTACGAGAACGCCAAAGGTGAATCGGGCGAATCCATCGCCAGCACCTTCCTGGCCAGCTACAAGCTCACGCCCGAGATCGCGCCGCTGGTCCGTTTCGCCATCGTGCAGAACTCGGAACCAGGCGAGGGCGTTGGCAAGGGCCTCGGTCAGGCAACCGCGTTCGTCAACCCCATCATCGGCGTTACCTACGCGCGCAAGATCGCGGGTCCCTTCCGCGGCGCTGCCTTCCTCGGTGCGGCCCTGCCGCTCGGCATGGGCGGCGACAAGGCCCCTGGCGTCAGCGACATCGCCCGCGCGGTGGGACGAGGCATCCAGGCCCGTTCTGCGATGGACAACGCCATGTTCGCGGTCAACTACACCACCGGCATCTTCGGCCTAGGCGGCGCTTACGTCGCCAACAAACTGACCGTGCAGCTGGAAGCCACCGTGCTGCAGCTCTTCAAGACTCGCAACGATCACATCAAGACCGACGACAAACGCACCAACTTCACCTCGGGCCTTCACCTCGGCTACTTCCTCGCGCCCGTCATCTCACTCGGCGCCGAGTACCGTTACCAGCGCTGGCTGACCGACGCCGATCCGGTCCGGGCGGATGCCAACGCGCGTGAGAATCAGACCATCGCCATCGGGCCGCGCTTTCACTTCAAGACCGGCAGCACGTGGATCCGTCCTGGCCTGTCGTACTCGACCGCCATCGACAAGCCGTTCTCGGACGCCAACTACCACATGATTCAGGTGGACGTTCCCGCCATCTTCTAGTTCTCACGTCAGTGACCGAATCGGGCCGCGCCTCCTGACAGGGAGCGCGGCCCTTTTCATTCGGCGTCTCACCCGGGACGGGCAGACGCACCCTCGCTCAGGGCGCCAGGCCTTCTCGCAGCGGCAGGGGTGTCTCGGTGAGGGCGAAAACGCGCTGGCGGTGACGGTGGCGCTCGACCTCGTTCCAGCGTCGAGCGCCGAGCGCCCCCTGCGCGATCGCGGCGAGGTGAAAGGTCAGGCCCAAGCTACCGACCAGGTAGAAGGACGCTCGCTGTCCGCCCCAGCCCGCTCCCGTACGCCAAAGCTGCGAGGCCAGGGCGTAGCTGCCGGCGGTGAGCGCGAGGTAGTAGGCCGCGTCGACGAAGCGCTGGTTGTAAAGGGCCCCCGCCCCGGGCAGGACGAGGGACAGAGCGGCGCCGAGCGCGGGGTGTTTGCGGGCGGGGGGTGGCAAGTCGACGACGGTCCCCCACGTGCCGACCGTCGCGCAGGCCTTTGCGGGCGTGGTTCGACAGTCGGCGACGACGCGATCGAAGACGCGACGAGCAGCGGCGCTTTCGCCTTCGCTGGCGTGCACGCGCATCTGTTGCTGGCGCGCCAGCGTTCGCACCTCCGGTTGTCCTGCCGCCTCCGGGCCTTCGGCCAGGGCTGCCAGCTCGCCCAGGAGATCGGTCGCGGGGACAGAGCCGACACCTCGCTCTCGACCCAGCACGCGGGCCCGCACGCGAAGCAGGCGCACGAGACCATCTTGCGTGGGGGTAGGGCCGCCATCGGTCAACAAGTTGTCATAGGCAACGACCGCGGCGTCGACGCGAAGTCCGACGTGATAGCTCATGGCCACACGCAACGAGGCGTGTCGCCGCAAACGGTCGTCGGTCGAAAAGAGGCGCAGCTCCTCGAACACGCCGATCGCGCGGTAATGCTCGCCCTGGCCGAAGAAATGTTCTCCTAGCCGCAGCAGGCGATCGTCGGCCGAGGTCAGCGTCGAGGGAGGCGCGACCTTGTTAGCTCCAGACGCGGGCGTGGTAGTCGCAGCTGTTGCGATTGGAGCTGACACCACCGCCGGAGCTGTCCCCGCCCGCGCCGTGCTCCCAGCAACAAGCCCCAGCATCGCCAGCGCGGTGCAGGCGACAAACCGCGCGCGGCGAGCAGTCGGGAACGCGAGGTTGCCAACGACACCCTCCGATCTCCATCGAATCTTACGCAACCTCGCCTCACGGCACGGGGTCATGCAGCCCCTCGTCGGGCGTCGGTCCGCGCACGCAGACCGGAACGTACCCGTCGTGCATGCCAGGATGCTCCCGGATGACCAGTCGATCCGCCAGCCAGACCCAGCCGAGCACGTGGTACCGAGACAGCGCCTCGCGCCCGAACGCAGAGCAGGTGGGCCGCAGCCGGCAGCCGTCGCCGGGTAGATGGGGTGCGCGCAGATGCTGCTGATAGGTCGCTATCAAAGCGTCGGCGAGATCCGCTGCTGGGAGGGGAGCGCGCGAAGGACTTTCACGCGCCGGTAGAGCTGTTGACCGGTCCTGTTGGTCAGGCTCGGGCGCCATGTCCCACGGCGCGAACGCCGGCACCGGAGGACAGGGCAACGGTGTCGTCCCCATGCACCCGGTGGAGATTGCGATCGTGAGGGCGAGCAGGGCGAGCGCAAGGCCACCACACCAGCCAGCCTGGCCAAGGTCGGGCTCGATGCGCCGGCCTATCACCGCGGTGGCTGAGGCGGGTATGGGGGCGGTTGCGGAGGCGGATACCCAGGTGGAGGAGCGCCCCAATCGGCGCGTCCGGGCGGAGGCGGCGGATAGCGCGGCGGATAGGCGGGCACGGGCGTCGGCTGACCGGGATATCCGGGGGGACCGTACCCCGGCATCAGGCTCACTGAGATCGGCGTCGTGTCGAACTTCTCGTAGTTGCCGGTCGCGAGATCGACCACCCAGGGAATGAGGCTGAGGCAGTTGATCAAGGCCACCGCGTTGAACGTCTTGGCGCGCTGGAGCGCTACCGGCTGGTAGCCAGGCGCTTCGATGCGAATCGACCCACGGCTCAGCTTTCGGTCGAGGGCCAGCGTCATCGGGGTCACCCCGACCTCCTGGTGGTCGAGAAACACGCGCGCCCCGGCGGGCATGCTCTGCACAGAAATGCGATCCGGGCCAGGAGCGAACAGCGTTGCGCAACCGCTGGTCAAAGCGACAATGGCGAGCGCCAAGAAACGAATTGAATGAAGATTCATGGGGTGACCCGGCTCCCACCCACGAGAGCGTGGGTCGGCACGGTTTATCCAGCTTCCTGCAGGAAGTCAATGTAACCTGGCTATACCTTGCACCGTCTGGCCTGGAGCCGCCCCGCTCCATGACTTCTGTTAGACAGCGAACTAGAAAGAAGGTCGCTTTCGCCCAGAGACGCCGGCCCCCCTCCGACCGCTCTACCCCTGGGAGACTCATGACAGGAACAAGGTTTCGTAGCGTCCGGGCGCTGATCATGGGCGTCGGCTTGGCGGTCGTCGCCACCCCGACGCTGGCAGCGGGCAACGATGGCCAGCCGGGGACCGCAAAACGCGCCCCGAAGAACAAACCCGAAAAGACCATGCTCAACCTGGTCGAAAAGGTCGCGTTCCCGCACGAGGACCACGACAAGCGCGCGCTGGTCGTGGCGAAGGTGCCGCCGCCCGAAAGAGCTCCGCGCGCCGGCCGTCGAAAAGGTCGCACCGTCGTGGCCCCTCCGGTGGTCCAGGCGCAGCCAGGCGTTGCGCACGAACCGACGCCCCCGCCCGCCGCAGCGGCGCCCACGCCGGTCGCTGCGCCCACGCCGCCGCCGCCGACCACCACGCTCAAGCCGCAGGAAGTTCCCGGAGAGACGGGCAAGAGCATCGACGACCTGGTGGCCAAAGCCTTTACGGCGCCCCCTCCGAACAACAAGCCGAGCGCAGACGAGGAGCCTGCCACCGGCGGTGGCTCGCCCAACACCGAGGAGATCGCCGCCGCGATGAAGCCGGTCAGCGCGCAGATCAAGTCTGCCTGCCGCTTCGGCGAGCGCGGCGTGCTCACCGTGCGGGTCGAGGTCGGCGCGCGCGGCAAGATTGCGGACGTCACCCCGGAGGGCCCCCTCGCCTCGCGGCGCGAAGCGACCTGCGTCGCCAACGCAGTCAAGCGCGTGCGCCTGCCCCAGTCGGCCGGGGCCAGCTTCCGCTATCCCTTTCCGGTCAAGTGATCGCAGCGGGCCCGACGGCCCGATTGACGCCGCAGCGGTGCCGGCTACCCGATGGCGCTGGCGGCGTTCCTCGACCCGCTCAACTTTTGCGTCGCCGCTTCCACTCGTTGATCAGCTGATTGGTCGACGAGTCGTGGGTGATGATCTCGTCCGCGCCGACCAGCTCGGGCAGGATCGCGCTTGCGAGTTTCTTGCCGAGCTCGACGCCCCACTGGTCGTACGAGTTGACGTTCCAGATCACGCCCTGGACGAAGATCTTGTGTTCGTAGAGCGCAAGCAGCTTACCCAGCGTGCGTGGATCGAGGCGCTGGTACAGGAACGAGTTCGTCGGGCGGTTGCCCGGGAACACCTTGTGCGGAAGCAGCGCTTCGAGCTTTTCGCCGGCGAGGCCTTGCGTTGTGAGCTCGGCGCGCGCCTCGGCCGCCGTGCGTCCTTTCATCAAAGCCTCGGTCTGCGCAAAGTAGTTCGCCAACAAGAGCTTGTGGTGCTCGCCGATCGGATTGTGAGTCTCGACAGCGGCGAGGAAGTCACACGGCACGAGCTTGGTGCCTTGATGAATGAGTTGATAGAAGGCGTGCTGGCCGTTGGTCCCCGCCTCGCCCCAGATGATCGGCCCGGTCTCGTAGGAATCGATGACCTGGCCGTCGCGGGTGACCCGCTTGCCGTTCGATTCCATGTCGCCTTGCTGAAAGTAGGCCGGGAACCGATGCAGGTACTGGTCATAAGGAAGGATGGCGTGCGAGGCCGCGCCGAAAAAGTCGTTGTACCAGACCCCCAGCAAAGCCAGCGTCACGGGAAGGTTCTCGGCCAGAGGCGCGGTCCGGAAGTGCTCGTCCATCTCGAACGCGCCCTCGAGGAGCTCCTCGAAGCGCTGAAAGCCGACCGCGAGCGCAATCGAGAGGCCAATCGACGACCAGAGCGAATAGCGGCCACCGACCCAATCCCAAAAGACGAACATGTTCTCGGGCGCGATGCCGAACTTCTGCACCTCTTTCGCGTTGGTCGAGAGCGCCGCGAAGTGCTTGGCGATGTGCTTTTCTTCCCGCGCGTGGGCCAGGAACCAGCGGCGCGCCGAATCCGCGTTGGCCATGGTCTCCTGCGTGGTGAAAGTCTTTGACGCCACCAGGAACAACGTCGTCTCGGGATCGATGCGCTTGCAGACCTCGGCGATGTGACTGCCGTCGACGTTGGAGACGAAGTGCAAGGTGAGGTCGGCAGCCAGATAGGGACGCAGCGCCTCGGTGACCATCACCGGCCCGAGATCCGACCCACCGATGCCGATGTTGACCACATGCCGGATCTTCTTGCCCGTGTAGCCGGTGAAGCTGCCGTTGCGGACGGCATCGCTGAAGGCACGCATGTGCTGCAGAGCCGCGTTCACGTCCGGCATGACATCCTGGCCATCCACCAGGACCGGCCGCAGTGATCGGTTTCGCAGCGCCACGTGCAAGACGGCACGCCCCTCGGTCAGGTTGATGGGGGCACCGGCGAACATCTGATCCCGCATCGCCTCGACCCCGGCCTCCGCGGCCAGCGCGCGCAGCAAACGCATGGTCTCGTCGGTGATGCGGTTCTTCGAGTAGTCGAGCAGCAGATCCCCGAGTCGCAGCGAGAAGCGCCCCGCCCGCCCGGCGTCCTGCGCGAAGAGATCCCGCATCTGAAGCGGCTCCATCGCGCGATGGTGCTCTCGAAGCCCCGCCCACGCCTTCATCTCCGTCAATTTCGTCTTGGCACTCACGCCCCCATTTTCGTCGCATTCGCCGGCAACGACACACTTAATCGGACACGTCCGCCGGGTTTCCTTCCGAGTGGGCGGCCGGACCAGGTGCAGGACCAGCGTCCTGCCCAGCGTGCAGGTCGAGAGGTCAATTCGCCGGAGTGAAGGAGTCCTCGGTCAAACATCCCTGGGCGGAGCTGGTCCCGTTCAACGGGAGCTTTCCCTTCCGGAAGGTGATGCTCTCGCCGTCGACGAAGATCAAAGTCAGGTTGGACGCCGTCACCCGAAACTGGACGGACAGGGCACCCGGGCGGCGCGAATCGCAGCTGAACGTCTGAAACGACTGGCGAAGGGTGTTGCCGGAAACCGAGTAGGTCCCCTCCTTCACGTCGAGACCGATAGTCCCATCGTCGAGCTCACAGGCTTCCGCGACCCCGAACGTCTGGTTGGCGTGAAGAAGCAACGAGAGGCCGCAGGATCCGTTCTTGACGTGCCAGCTGCCGAGCAGCGAACCGCCGCTGGTCTCGACGGTAGGCGTCATGCCGCCGCCACCCTGGCCACCCGCGCCCGACGACGTGGTCATCGAGCCAGCAGCGCCCGAAGCTCCGCCGGAACCAGCGGCACCCGACCCGTCAGCGGAGGTGGGGGTGAAAAACGAACTTGGACTGTCAGTGCCGCACGCCGAAACGGCGAGGACCAGACCTAGGGCCGAAGCAACCAGGGAGAACGAAGGGAAGAGCGTCTTTTTCATACTCAGCCATGCGCAGCCGAGAGAAAAATCCGCTCAGAAAAAATTCATCCCCAACGCATGTTTTCGCTGATTCGGGGCTCAAGGAATGGTCGCGGGTCACAGATCCCGCTCATTTGATGGCGACGAGCTCGATGTCGAACACCAGCGGGCCGGCCGGAGATCCACCCGAGGGTTTGTCGCCGTAGGCGAGCTTGGCGGGGATCCAGACGCGCACCTTGTCGCCGACCACCATCAGTTGCAGGACCTCGGTCCAGCCGCGTATGACGCCGCCCAGCTGGAAGATGGCGGTCTGCCCTCGCGCCACCGAGCTGTCGAACATCTCGCCCGTCGTCGTCCATCCCGAATAGTGGACCTCCACGCTCGCCGTGCGACGCGGGCGCTGCTTGCCGGTCCCCTCGG
>JANNNO010000255.1:0-9153 GCA_031398585.1 Myxococcales bacterium
GCAGCGCATCGCTGGCTGAACCCGATGCGCGTCTGTTTCGTCGTCAACAGCGTTCGCACGCAGCGCCCGACGTACACCACCGTGCATCTCGGGTTCGCGGCGCATCGGCGGGGCCACGACGTTGCGTTCGTTTCCGTGGACCACCTGTCGCACGACGGGTCCCACGTGTGGGGCGCGGTGGTCCGATCCGCCGCCACCCGGCCACGCAACCCGACCGAGTACGTCAAGGGGCTCGACGATGGCAAAGCGCCCTCGGAGCCCGAGCGGCTCGACGATTTCGACGTGGTCTTCCTGCGCAACAACCCCAACGTAGGTGGCCCCGAAGGCGACGGCTTCAACCCAGCCATCGAGTTCGGCCGCCGGCTCAAGCTCTCGGGTGTCACCGTGTTCAACGATCCCGACGGCCTCGTCAGAGCGGGCTCGAAGATGTACCTGGCGGGCTTCCCGGTCGAGATACGCCCCCGCACCGTCATCACCCGATCCGTCGAACGCGTGAAAGCCTTTCTGCGCGAGCTCGATGGACCAGCGATCATAAAACCGCTGGCGGGCTTCGGCGGCCAGAACGTCTTTTACGTCGGCCGTGGCGAACGCGCGAACCTGGCCCAGATCATCGCGACGGTGAAGAGCCAGGGCTACGTCATCGTGCAGGAGTACCTGCCCGCGGTCAGCAAGGGCGACAAGCGCGTGCTCTTGCTCGGCGGAGCGCCGATGGCAGTGGGGGGCCACTGGGCGGCTTACAAACGCATGCGCCCCAAGGACGACATCCGCAACAACATGCACGTGGGTGGCGCGCGCAAACCGAGCGGGTTGTCCGAGGCGGAGCGGCGAATCTGTGATCTCATCCGTCCGCGGCTGGTGGCGGATGGTCTCTATTTCGTCGGCGTCGATCTGGTTGGCGATCGCATCCTCGAGATCAACGTCTTCGCCCCCGGGGGCATTCACAACATCAACGAGCTCTACGAGATCGACGTGGCCGAGGCCGTGGTCAAGGATCTCGAGCGCAAGGTGGAGCTCAAGCGGGCGTTTCGGGAGCCGCTGCCCCCGCACGTCGTCATGCGCGCGTGAAGCGGCGATCCCACGCGCTGGGCTTCGGGCCGGCGGTTTTGGCGGCGTTGGCGTTCGGGGCGGCTGCCACGGCGCACGCGAATCCGGAAGCGGCCTGCGAGATCTCCGGCCGCGTGAGCGATCGGCAGGGGCGCGCGATCGAGGGCGCCGATGTGATCGTCACGCGTCCTGACGGGGCCGCCCGCGTGGTGGCGATCAGCGACGAGGGTGGTCGGTTTGCGCTGGCCACTGACGAGCTTGGTCCCGCCCGCGTCGTCATCGTCACGGCAAGGGGCGCGCGCGTCGCCTCTGCCCTGGTGACGATCGTGCCCGCTGGTCGGATCGCGATCACCGCCGAGGAGAGCGGCCCCGAGCGCGACCTCCAGCTCGAGATGACGGCGACGGTGCAGGCGCCGATCTACGCGCCCACCGCTGATCTTTCGGCTTTGGTGCTGTCACGTCAGCGCGATCTCGAGGGCGCGCTGTTGACGCTTCCCGGTTCCGGGCCGGCGATCCCTCCCGCCGCGGGCGCCTCGCTTTGGGGCAGGGCGACCGCCGAGATCCCGATGCGCTTCGAAGGCTTCGATCTACACGATCCGCTCGACGGACGCCTGCCCCTGGCCCTGCCGCTCACGCTGTTCGGATCGCTCTCAGTCGCCAATCAGGAGATCGCGGGGATCGAGTTACGCGCTCCCGAGGTGCGGGCGCGCCACGCTGGCTTCGTCGAGGGCGCTGTCGCCGTGGCTTCCGCGGCGCGCGGCGCTGACGGCATCGCCACCCCGGACGGGCTCTCGGCGGGCTATGCGGCGGCGTTGGGGGCGTCGGTCGATCGCGGCGGCTGGCGCGCGGTCCTGCGTGTGGCCCCGCAGCAGGGATCCTTCGAGATTGATCCGGGCAGCGCCACAGCCCCCCGTGGTCAACGTCGGCGTTCGATCCCTGCCTTGCTCTGGGCGCGGCGCGAGCTCGGCCCCTGGCGCCTGGCCGGCGGCGGAATCATCGCTCGGGCCCGGACCGAACGGGGCCGCAGCGAGCGGATCCTGCCGCCGAGCGCACCCCATACCGATTCGGAGCTCTTCACCTGGGTGGGGGCGCAGGCCAGCTTGCCGCTGGCAGCGGGCCGCAACCAGATCACGTTGCGGAGTGCGTTTCTCCGCTCGGGACGGACTGGCGAGCGGGCCGCGGTGGTGGCGACGGAAAGCACGGCAAGGCGCTTCGATGTCGCGGCCGAGCTTCGCCTCGCCGGACGCTGGGGGGTGCCCCACGAAGTACGGCTCGCTAGCGGAATCGCTGTCGCCGAGGCAACCCGCCTGTCCGCCGAGCCGACCCGCCAGGGCGGTCTGCCGGCGAGCGACGCCGAGGCGCGCGTCGTGCGTCCCTTCGTTTCGCTGGAGGAACGCGTCTTTCTGCCCGGCCACCTGTCGCTGACGCTCGGGGCTCAACTGGCTGGCGCCTATTATCGCGGAGCCAGCACCCTCGCGGGCGAGTCGCCCCTCGAGCGTTCCTTTTCGACCGAGTGGCTGCTGGCGCCAAACGCGCGTCTCGAATTCCGTCCCGGCACCGGCGTACTGCTCTTTGCCGCCGCGGCTCGCCAGGGGGCGCCGCTGCTCCTCGAGCCTCTGCTGGGGGCAGCGGCGGGGCCGCGGATCAAGCTGCCAACGCCCGCCGAGGAGGCAGCGGCTGTGGGTGTGCAGCTTCACGCGCGGCGCTTCGCCGTCGGTCTCACCGCGCGCGCGCAGCGGTCCATCGGCATCATCGAAGATCGTTTTTCCCCCGGGGTCGGTCGTCTCGAGCTCTGGGCGCCTCTCGACGCTCAACGAACCCGCGCCTCAGTCGCTGCCGACGCCACGGTCGATCTGAATCGCTTTCGTATCGGCGCTGCGCTCGAGCTGTCACGTCTGCAAGGTAACCACACGGGGTTCGTGGACGAGGCGACAGGCGAGCTGCGTCCGGCGAGTACCGGCGCCTTCGACGGGGCAGAGGTCGAGGTCAATCGTCGCGGACAGCTGCCGCTCGATCGCCCCCTGTCTGCGCGTGCCTTTGCCGAAGGGACCATTTTCACGTGGGGCAAGCAGACGCTGACCGGCGTGGCCCGCGCGCGCGTAGACGCCGGAACCCCGAGAGCGGCCACGGCGTCTAGCGCCAGCAGCGGTGAAGGTCAGATCTTTCTCGCGGAACGCGGCAGCCTCGGTCGTCTCAAGCCGGTCGCCTCGCTCGACGTGGGGCTCGCCCTCGGCGGTCAGCTGGCCGGTCGTCCCATTCGGATCGAGCTTGCCGCCTTCAATCTCACCCAGCATCGCCCGGTCATCGCCCGCGATGGGCGCTGGAGCGGGGAGGTGCTGACGCCATCGCCAGGCGCGGGGCCCGAGGCCATCGCGGCGGCCCGAAATCGCAACGGCAGCCCTGGCGCGCAGGACGAACGCTGGGGACGCATCGTGGCCGCCGCCGAGCCACTGCTCGTGCGCCTTTCGCTCCGCGTGGACTATTGAACCGCTTGGCGATCAGGAGATCGCGTAAAGCGCGTAGAGCGACAGACAGACCTCGAGGGTGAGCAACAAGCCACGGGCATTCGCCAGTCGAGCGAAGGCATTTTTCTCGGCATCCGAGGGAGGTGAGGCTTCGTCGCCCATCCTGACCAGGAAGGCCCGCAGGGCGGGGGAGAAGGTCAGCGCGCAGAGCATACGCACGAGCGTCATCACGGCGATGGGCACCACGACCGACGAGGGAGGGGCCGCCCGATCGATGACTACGCGCGATGCCACCGCCACGATGACCAGTGCCACGGCGAGGTAGAGCAGGCGATCGACCCGCGCCGTGATCGCGTCGCCCATCTCGCGCGCCTTGGCGGCAGGCAGGTGCTTCTGCACGACCGGCAGGATCGAGAGAAGCGCGATGCCGAGACCGAGCCAGAGCGCCAGGCCGAAGAGCAGACCGAATCGGGAGGCGACGACCAAGGCGAGCACGGCGTGGGGCTAAGATCTTCGGGTGAGCCGCGTCGCGAAGTCGAGGAAGTTCAGATCCGGAGGTGAAGCGGGATGCCCTTGTCCACCGACTCGCCGCAGGCGTCGTTGACGAGACGCCAGATGTTGCGGAGCTGCGCTTCGATGACGGTCCCCTCGTCCTCCTCCTCTTCCTCTTCTTCCTCCTCGTCTTCGTCGGCCTCGAAAGCGTCTTCTTCGACGGCCAGCTCCTCCTTCATCTCCTCGAGCACGTCGACGAGCGCCTGGGTCGAGCCGAAGCGGTACTCGCCGACGGTCAGCAGGCCGTCGAACTCCGCAGGCAGGAAGATGTCCGCCGCCAAGTCGTGCGCATCGAGGCGGTCGAGAAACTCGGTGAGCGCGTCCTCGGAGAGCCGGGCCGCGATGGTCTGGGTCGGCTGGTTGTCGTCATTGAGCGCGTACTTGGCGCCGGCCTGATCGAGCAGTCGTTGCAGGGTCTTAAGCTCTTCTTCGTCGAGGCGCTCGGACACGGGCCCCAGTTCGATCTCTGACATGGGCCTACGGTGCCCGAGTCGGTGGGCGGCGTCAAACGCCCCCGTGACCCGCTTTTCTACGGCGCAGCCGGTTGCCACACCAATGGCCGGGATGCGTTTGAACCTGAAAAACGCTGTACGACCAATCACCGAGCCGCGACGGAGTTTCAAGCGCTTCTGCTAAATTGTGTCGACCGACTCGCTCATTGCGTCGGTGCGACCCATGACGGCTTTCGATGCAGGAGACGCCATCGGCACGGCCCTCAAAGAGGCCCGCGCGCGAGCCGCGCGTTCGCTCGACGAGGGCGCGGGCGGCATCGCGATCGCGCACCGGCTGACCGACGACATCGACGAGATCGTCACGAGGCTGTCCAACGACTGTCTCGCGGCTGCCGGCTACGACGGCGACGGCCAGGCCAGCGAAGGCGGTAGCCGCGTGGCGGTACTGGCCACGGGCGGTTTCGGTCGGCGCGAGTTCGCGCCCTACTCGGATCTCGACCTCATCTTCCTCTTCGACAAGGAGCCTGACGAGCGCGGGCAGAAGCTGGCCGAGCAGATTCTGCACCCACTGTGGGATGCGCGGCTCGATGCCGGGCATGCCGCACGATCTTTGCGCGAGGCGCTCGAGCTGCCCGACAGCGATCTCACCGCGGCGACGGCTTTGCTGGATGCACGGTTTCTCGCCGGCGATTCGTTGATGGCCGGCGATTTCCTGCGCCAGTACCACGCCAAGGTCGCAGGCACCAGCCCGGGTAGCTTCGTCGCTCGCCTCCAGGACGAGCAGCAAAAGCGACACTCGCGCTTCGGTGACACCATTTTCTTGCTGGAGCCCGACGTGAAGAGCGGGCCTGGTGGAGTCCGCGATCTCTGTGCCGGTCGCTGGGCGGCATCGGCCCGCTTCGGCAGTGGCGAGCCGTTTGCCCTGCGCGAGATGAAGCACATGTCGCCGAGGCAGGCCCTCGCCTTCGAAACGGCGCGAGACTGGCTGCTCAAGCTACGAATCGCGCTGCACCTCGAGGCGGGGCGACGTCAGGATCAGCTGCGCTTCGATCTGCAGGCCAAGGTGGCGCCGCGGCTCTACCCGCACGTGGTGGTGGATTCTTCGGACTCGCGATCCGAGCTGGCGCCAGCGGTCGAGGCGCTCATGCACGATTTTCAGCGGCACGCGCGTACGATCGCGCGCGAGACGACGCGCCTCATGTTGCATGCCGCCGCCGATCCCGAGCGCCAGGCTCAGCACAGACGCATCGTCGTGCGAGGTGGCGATTTCGACGCCCACTTCGTCGAGCGTGACGGCGCCCTCGAGGTGGTCGACCCCGAGATCTTCGTCCGGCGTCCCTCGGAGATGTTCCGACTCTTCGAGGTGGCAATCGACCGCAACTTGCCGGTTGGCCTCGTCACCAGTGACATCATCGCCGAGCTCTCGGTCTCGGAGGCCGAGCGCCTGAGGCAGGATCCCGACTCGGCGCCTCGCTTTTTCAGCGTCCTTACCGACGTTCGCGATGCCGCGCGGCCTTCGCGGCTCGAACAGCTCAATGACCTCGGCCTCATCGCGGCGCTGATGCCCGAATGGGAGCCGATCATGGGTCGGGTTCAGTACGACCTCTATCACGTGTACACCGTGGACCAGCACTCGCTCT
Organism: Myxococcales bacterium; assembly: GCA_031398585.1. Taxonomy (GTDB): domain Bacteria; phylum Myxococcota_A; class Polyangia; order Fen-1088; family Fen-1088; genus JANNNO01. The sequence goes on from JANNNO010000255.1 coordinate 6,154, forward strand.
ACACGGTGGCGTTGTTGAAGACGCTGGCGCGGGGCGAGCACCAGAAGACTTATCCCTGGCCGACCGAAGAGATTCGACAGCAGAAGCGGCTCATTCCGCTCTATCTGTCGGCACTGCTCCACGACGTCGGCAAAGGTGAAGGCAAGAATCACGCGGCCAATGGCGCTCTCACCGCCGCCGCGATTGCCGCGCGCCTCGGCCTGACGAGTGAAGACGTCAAGCGCGTCGGTTACCTGGTTCGCGAGCACCTCACGATGGGACATTGGTCGCAGCGACGCGACCTCGACGATCCCCATCTGATCGACCTGTTCGGCAAACTCTGTTTCGGCGAGGAAGATCGGCTGCGCGAGCTTTTCCTGCTCACGTTTGCCGATCTCTACTGCGTGGGGCCCGGCAACCTGACCACCTGGAAGAACGAGCTTCTGCGGGAGCTGTTCCAGCGGACACGCGCGCACCTACGCAATCCCGACACGCTCACCACCAAGCTGCGTGAGACGGCGCGCCGGCATCGCAGGCAGATCAGCGAAAGGTTTCGCGAGGAAGACGGCGACGCGGACGTGGAGCTTCTGCTGACGAGCTTGCCTGACCGGTATTTCGCCGAGACGCCAGTGGCTCGATCTGTGCGGCACATCCGGCTGGTGTCGGATCGCCAGGGGCCCTGTGCGCTCGAGGTCATCCCGCAACGCGGCCTCGATTACGTCGAGCTCGTCGTGGTCGCCGACGACGTGCCCGGCTTGCTGGCCAAGATCACGGGCGTTCTGTTCGCGAACAAACTCGACATTCTCGACGCCGCCATCTATTCGCGTCCGGCCCCGCAAGGTCGTGAGCGCGGCGAAGCGCTCGACATCTTCTCGGTCAAGCATGCGACGCCAGGGGCCGCCATCGACGAAGCGCGCATCACCAGCATTCGTCGCGACATGGCCGCCGTGCTCGAGGGGAAGGTCGCCATCGAGAGCCTGGTGGCCTCGCGCCTGGCTGCGGCGGGCTCGCTGTTTGCGCGCTCGAAGCCCGAAGTGCCGCGCACAGAGGTGCAGATCGACAACGAGATCAGCCGCGAGTTCACGGTCGTCGACGTCTTCGCCGAGAACCGGCCCGGCGTTCTCTATACGATCGCTCACGTCCTTTTCGAGCAGGGGCTCGACATCCATCGTTCCAAGGTCGCCGTCGAGGCCGACCGCGTCGCCGACGTCTTTTACGTGCGCGACGGCCAGGGCGGCGGCAAAGTCGTCGATGAGGATCGCATCATGGCGATTCGCGACGCCTTGCAGAGCGCGCTGCCGGACAGCCGGCAGAAACCATCGCGAGCGGCGGTGTAGGCGATGGCGACGCCGCTTCACCTTCGGCTTGTCACCTGCGCACTGGTCGTCGTGACGACGGCGTGTGGTCCCATCTCGCGGATCGACAGAGGGGTGGCCGCCGAAGGTGCCGGCAGCGGCGGTCAGTCGGTCGGGGCGACCGGAGGTGCGGGTGGCGAGACGGGAGGCGCGGGGCAGGGCGGTCAAGGCGCTTCCGGCGGGGCTGGGGGCGAAGGTTCCAGCGGCGGTGGCGGCAGCGACGGGCCGCCTGCACCACCCGCCCGTTGCGGCGAGGTCGGTCCGTGGATGGAAGGCAAGCTGTACGAGGCCGGCGATCGTGTCGCCGCGGGCTCGCCGGTGCATCTCTACGAATGTCGACCTTGGCCCAATTCGGGCTGGTGTCCGCTACCGGCCTACGAACCGGGGAAAATCGCGGACTACTGGCCCGACGCCTGGACCGACGCTGGCCCCTGTCCCACGCCTTGAGGGGCGTGCGGCTTGACGTCGCTGCCACGCTCGGGTCCACTTTGCGACGATGATCTCTTCGTCGCGTCTCGTTCTGGCCGGGATGCTTTCGTTGTCAGTTGCCCTCGGATCGGCGCCGGCGGTCGCCGCCGATGTGTCGGAGCTCCTGACCGAAGGGCAGCAGCGGCTGCAAAAGGGCGATGTGAAAGGCGCGTTGGCGCTGTTTGAAAAGGCGGAGAAGGCCGAGCCGCGTGACGCCCGCGCGCCGTACTTGCGTGGAGTGGCTCTCGCGCGCAAGGGTGATCTTGCGGCGGCGGAGGCCGCCTACCGAGCGGCGTTGGACAAGAAGGCCGATTTTGCCGAGGCTCACAACAACCTCGGGGGCTTGCTGCTCGACAAGGGCGATCACGCCGGCGCCGAACGGGAGCTGCGCGCCGCCATCGCGGCCGATCCCAAACATGCCGACGCGCGCTTCAACCTCGGCGTCTTGTTCGACAAGACGGGACGGTCTACCGAGGCCGTTGCCACTTACAAGGAGGCCATCAAGCAGCGTCCCGACGACGTCAATCTCCATCTCAACCTCGGCGCGGCGCTGCGACGAGGGGGCGATGCCGAAGGCGCGCTGGCTGCGTTTCGCGAGGCGACGAGGCGCGATCCCAGAAGCGCCCTCGCGTTGACCAACCTCGGCGTCGCACTCGGTGAGAAGCGCCAGCTCGATGAAGCGCGGTCGGCGTTGCAGAAGGCCGTCGCGATCGATCCCAAGCTCGCCAGTGCCTGGGCGGGCCTCGGTCGCATCGAGATGCGCCGCAAGGATCCCAAGGCTGCGGTGCTGGCGCTCAACCGCGCGCGCAAGCTGGACCCGAAGAATGCCTCGCATGCCGCCGATGCATGCAAGGCCGCCGTCGACGCCGATCCGTTCGGCGCCGAGGGCAAAAGCGCCTGTCGGGCGGCCGTCGCACTCGACGCCGAGGCGCCGCTGGCCCGTTACGTGTTGATCAAGACGCTGGTCGCGCGGGGGGAATGCAAGAGCGCCAAGCCCGAGGTCGACAAGTTCGCGGGCCTCGCTTCGGTCAAGCCCGAGGTCAAAGCCGGCGTTGCCGCGCGCCTCGCCACGTGCCGCGAAGGCAAGCGGCAGGCGCCAGAGACGAAGCCCGAGACCAAGGACTAAAGAGCGCTTACGGGGGCAGAAGCGGCGGCCCGCGATCGAGGGGAGCGGAGACCCCGAGGGGCGGCGGCGTGA
>JANNNO010000116.1:0-17422 GCA_031398585.1 Myxococcales bacterium
CGCGGTCTACGGGCGGTTCGCACCGGCGCATCACATCGTCCTGCGGCGGATCACCGTCCAGAACCTTTTTGGCGACGACGAGCCGTCAGGCCGCGTGGCCGCCGAAGCCCTTGCCGACGGAATTCGCCTGCGGCATGCCGCCGCCGTCTGGGTGATCGACAGCCGCATCCGGCAGACGTCGCGGGGTGGGATCGATGGCCTCGCGGTCCATGGCGGCTGCTTCGTAGGCAACGTCATCGCCGAGATTGGAGGCGGTCCCGCCTTGTCGGCCGCCGGTGGCTCACTCGATCTCACATTCGATGGCAACACCTGGGTCGACGTCGAGAGCGTGCGGCTGGGAGGCACGACCTCTCGTTCAACCGATCACTGGAGCGCGGAGCCGCCCGGGTCGTCGCTTCACTACGGCTACGAGGGTCGCCGAATCGTTGTCCGCAACAACGTTCTTCTGGATCCGCGGCAAGGCGGCTTCGTCTTCCTTGGTTGCCAGGACTGCGCCGCGGTCAACAACACCGTCCTCTTTCGCGTCGGCTTCGACGTGGGTCAGGGCGGAGGCGATTCCGTCAGAGAGCTCGACTCGCGTTTTGCTCATGACGGCGTCGACAGTGCCTGTCTCGCGGCTGACGGTGAGACGGTGCTGACGGTCGATGACTGCTGGGGTGCTGGCGCCTATCCCCCGGAGCTGGTCGCGATGGTCGGCCCCGACGGCATGTCACGGGCGCTGCCCAACGCGCGCAACACACTCGCCAACAACGTCTTTCTCAGCCCCGCTGGCATCTGGAGCCTGGACCGTCCCCCCTACCTCCACCCCGAGCCGGCTCATGAGCGCGGGTTCACGCTGGCCGACTACAACCTGTGGTGGAACGGGCCTTCACCTCTCATGGATCCCGGCGACGACACTTGGCTCGCCGAAGGGCCTCATTCGAGCTTTGCGGCCGCCGACGCGAACCTCGCGCTGCCCAACATCGGCGTCTCGTTCGACGCTGCCCAGATCGACGTCAGGGCGGTTCTGCGCGCGGGCCTCCGTCCCGGGAGACACGGCCTCTTGTCGGCATCGGGATTCAGCCGAGTCCCCGGCTTTGCGCCCCACGACGGCGCGAGCGAGGTCAGGCCGGATCCGCCGAGCCTCGGCGCCTTCGAACCCTGATCCCAGCCTGCGCAACTGGTCGCGGGGTCCGGTCGAAGAGGGGCCGTGACCGTTGCTTGTCGTTCTTCGCTCTCGCCGACGCTCTCGCCGACGCTCTCGCCGACGCCGCTCCCGCCGAGCTTGGCCCTCCATCTCGGCCTCGCCGTCGCCGTATTGTCGGTCGGGGTGGGTGCTTGCCGCGGCGGCTCCGGCATCTGTGGTTCCGGCAGTTGGCAGGCTGGGACGCTCGAGATTCATCACCTCGCCATGGGACAGGCCGACGCGACCTTGCTGGTCGGGCCGGCAGGACGCAGCCTGCTGGTCGATGTCGGTGAGACCGGCGGCGACGATGCAGAATCAAGCGGAGCGGGAGCGCGCACCGCGGCCGAGGCGATCGAAGCCGTGCTCGGCTGCCGCCAGGTCGACGGCGTTCTCATCACGCACTTTCACCTGGACCACATCGGAACGCAGCGTCGCGGAGGGCTCGCCGCTCTGGTCGAGAGTGAGGGCGTCGACGTAGGAAAGGTCTGGCACCGGGATCTTGGCAGTCAGCCGGCCACCGAGGGGCCAACTTTGCGGCACTGGCGCGAACGGCTGGCCCGGCCCCCCCATTGGTTGCGCGCCGGCGTGATCCCGCTCGGCAAGGGCGCCCTCGACCTGGGTCGCGATGTCGAGATCGACGTCGTGGCGAGGGATGCCATCGGTCTTCACGGGCCGTCTCCGCAGCAATTCGTGCGCAACGAAAACGATCTGTCGGTCGCGTTCGTTCTGCGCTGGCGGCGTTTCACCTATTTTCTAGGCGGTGATCTTTCGGGTCAGCTTGTGGCAGCCGGCGATGGCAGCAGCCACGATGTCGAGACCCGCATCGCGCGCAGCCTTCCCGACGTCGATGTTCTGCGGGTCAACCACCACGGGAGCAATCACTCGTCCAATCCGACGTTCCTGGCCCAGCTCGACCCCGAGATCGCGATCATCTCGGTCGGTGCGAGAAACCCTCACGGTCATCCGGGTGCGCACGCTCTGCAACGGTTGCTCGCCACGAGCACGGTCTATCTCACGGCGCCGGTGGCTTCGGGGCGTGCGGGGGTAAGGTCGCCTGGTGCCGTCGTCGTACGAAGCGCCGACGGCGATTCGTACTCCGTGCAAGGCGAGCGCTTCGCCTGCCAGGATCGATTTCGCAACGATGAGGATCGCGACGGATACTTTGCCGAGGCGGATCCCGACGACCGAAACGCGGCGGTGGGACCGGCGCCCTTCACGGGCGAACGTTGACGGTGGTCTCGACAGCGGACGGCGGTCGCGCTGACGAGGCGGCGCTGACGAGTGTGGCGCGCGCACTCGACGACGTGAGAAAATCGTCGCGCCGTGCGCACTTTGCCGGGTGAAAGTCCCCCGTCGGTCGTACGTTCTGTCGCCGCATCGGTCGTCGCTACTTGCAACATGAACACCTCGAACCTCGATCCCAGTCCCGACTTTCTCCGTGAATTTGGCGAGACCCGCGGCTACCTGCTCGGGCGACCGACTCGCGCGGTCTTGACCCCGGCGGCCGACACAGTCGTCTTCTTGCGCAGCTCTGGACGCTCTTCGGAACACGAGCTGTGCGAGCTCGACATCGGCTCGGGACGGTGCCGACTGCTGGTGCGACCCGCCGACCTGATGGCAGGGGCGACCGAGGAGATCTCACCCGAAGAGCAAGCACGGCGCGAGCGGCAGCGGATCACCGATAAGGGATTCACCGCCTTTTCCCTCTCGCCCGACGGGGCCAGCGTCCTGCTCGCCTTCGGCGGACGGCTCTTCCTCATCGCACGCGCCACGGGCGCGGCTCGCGCGCTCACCCGGGCCGACGCGGCGGCCCCCCTCGATCCGCGATTTTCTCCCGACGGTAGACGTGTCGCGTTCGTGCGCGCCGGCAACGTGCACGTTCTCGAGCTCGAAGGCAGCGGTCTGTCCGAGCCTCGAACCATCACCACGGGCGCGAATGAAGATCGCTTTTTCGGTCTCGCCGAATTCGTTGCCCAAGAAGAGATGGGGCGTGAGGGCGGCCTCTTCTGGGCACCCGATGGCACGCGGCTGGCCTACACCGAGGTCGACCAGCGCGGCGTCGAACGCTTTCAGATCGCGGATCCCGCCCGTCCCGATCGAGCCCCGCAGTCGTTCGCTTATCCCCGCGCTGGCAAGACCAATGCCCGGGTTCGCCTGGTGATCGGTTCGGCGACCGGCACGTCACGGCCGGTGGTCATCGATTGGGATCGCGAGCGTTATCCCTACCTGGCGCGCGTCCTGTGGGACGCCGCCGGCGTGGCGCTGACCATCCTCGTGCAGACGCGCGATCAGCGCGAGCTGGTGCTGTTGGAGGTCGACGAGGCCACCGGGGCGACGCGCGCGATCCATACCGAACAGGACGCCGAGTGGCTCAATCTCGAGCGCGATCTGCCGCGGCGACTGCCCGACGGTCGCCTGCTCTGGGCCAGCGAGGCCAGCGGAGCGCGCACCCTGTCGCTGCTCGAGCCGGGCGGTCACGTGGTCAGAGAGCTGCTCGGGGCGGATGCCGGCTTCCTGTCGCTCACGCACATCAGCCACGCCGCGGGCGGTTCGTTCGTCTACGCTCTTGCGGGAGACGCTCTCACCAGTCGGTTGCTCAAGGTCGAGATCGAGACGGGCGCCGTGACCACCGTGCTCGACGAGTCGTTCGATCGCACCGTGCAGATCTCGAATGACGGCGGCACGGTGCTCGAGACCCGCACCGGCGCGACGGCTCTGCCTGAGACACGCGTCCTGGTCGCTGGCCGGTCGTTGACGTTGCCTTCACAGGCGGTCGTGCCGCCTTTCCGGGTCAACCTTTCGCTGGTGCGCACGGGCGGCGATCCCGATCTGCACGCGGCGATCATACGCCCTCGCGCCTTCGATCCCGAACGCCGCTACCCCGTCGTGCTGCACGTCTACGGCGGCCCACACAGCTTGATGGTACGCGCCGACGAACGTCACTATCTGCTGGATCAATGGATCGCCGACCACGGCGTCTGCGTCGTCGCCATCGACAACCGCGGAACACCCAGGCGCGGGCGCGGCTTCGAACGCGCGATCAAGGGGCGTTTCGGCGATCTCCCGCTCGAAGATCAGGTCCATGGGCTGACCATGCTGGGAGAAAAATTTCCCGAGCTCGACCTCGGACGCGTTGGCGTCTTCGGCTGGTCGTTCGGGGGCTACCTGGCGGCGCTCGCGGCGATGCGCCGGCCTGACGTGTTTCGCGCCGCCGTCGCCGGGGCGCCCGTGGTCGACTGGCATGACTACGACACGCACTACACCGAGCGCTACCTGGACCTACCGGATCGGCGTCCCGACGCGTATCGCGCCGCCAGCCTGCTGACGCATGCCTCACAGCTTGCCTGTCCTCTCCTACTTATCCACGGCACCGCGGACGACAACGTCTACTTCTTCCATTCCTTGAAGCTGGCCGACGCTCTGGTCCGCGCGGGCCGGCCCTTCGAGTTCCTGCCGTTGCCGCGGGTCACTCACCAGCTGGCAGATCCAATCGTGCGCGAGCAGGTCTGGCGTCGGGTGGCAGGTTTTCTCTTGCCCAAGCTTCTGAGCTGAAACGGTCGGGCTTTCCCTTCTCGTTCGGCGTTTTTGGACTAAACTCCGGACCTCTCTAGAGGAGGACCTCCCCCAATGCCGAACTTGAAGAGCACGAAGACGCACGAAAACCTCAAGGCCGCGTTCGCTGGCGAATCGCAGGCCAACCGCCGCTACCTCTACTTCGCAAAGGTAGCCGACGTGGAAGGCTACCCGGAGATCGCGGGCAACTTCCGTGAGACCGCCGAGGGCGAGACCGGTCACGCTCACGGCCACCTCGACTATCTTAAGAGCGTTGGCGATCCCGCCACCGACCTGCCGATTGGCGACACCGCCAAGAACCTCAAGGCGTCAGTCGCTGGTGAGACGCACGAGTACACGGACATGTACCCGGGCATGGCCAAGACCGCCCGCGCCGAAGGCTTCACCGAGATCGCCGACTGGTTCGAGACGCTCGCCAAGGCGGAGAAGGCTCACGCCGGCCGCTTCCAGGCGCTGCTCGATCGCATCTGACGAAGGCGGCCTCGCCGTCGGAATCTCCCTGCCGACCGGCTCCGCGCCTCGTTCGCCGCGAGGGCAGGGCCGATCTCTTTTCCGCCGCTTACCGCCGCCGACCGTCGCAGTCCCTCTTCCCCGGATGGGAGCGACGGTCGTGTGGTCGCGAGGTCTGCCTTCATGTCCGATACCAAACATCCCGCGCCGCCTCCGATCGAAACCATCTCGTACGCCCCTACCGACGGCCTCAGCTACGACCCCGGCGAGGCGAAGTACTGGGACAAGGCTGCGCTCGGCAAGGAGGTCACCCGGGCCTTCGAGATCTGTCACGGCTGCCGCATGTGCTTCAAGTACTGCGACTCCTTCCCGAACCTGTTCGACCTCGTCGACAACAGGCACGGCGGGCGGGTCGCGGCCATCACGCCGGAAGAGACCGCCGGCGTCATGGACGACTGTTTTCAGTGCAAGCTCTGCGAGGTGCAGTGTCCCTATACGCCGAGGGACAACCACCACTTCTTGCTCGACTTTCCCAAGCTGGTTCATCGCTGGAAAGCGGTTCGGGCCAAAGATGAAGGCGTCTCTCTGCGGGACAAGTTCCTCGGCGATCCCGACACCGCCGGCAAGACCGCGCGCCTGTCCGGCGGCCTCGTCAACACGATGAACCGCGTGTCGGCGCACCGCTGGTTCATGGAGAAGACCCTCGGCATCCACCGCGACAAGCTGCTGCCGCCGTTCGCGCAGGAGACCTTCGAGGAGTGGGCGAGCGCCAACGGCCTCATCAAAGCGGTGCCGGGCGGCGAAGCCGTGCTCTTTCAGACCTGTTACGTCGAGCACAACGAGCCGGCGATCGGGCGCGACACTGTCTTCGTCATGCAGAAGAACCAGGTCGACCTGCAGTGCGCGCGGGGGCTCGCCTGTTGCGGCATGCCGGCCTGGGAGAGCGGCAACCTGCCCGAGCTGCAGAAGCGCGCCAAGCGCAACCTCGATGTGCTCATGCCCTACGTGGAAAAGGGCGCCAAGGTCATCGCCATCAACCCGACCTGTTCGATGATGTTGCGGCGGGAATACCCAACCCTGGTCGCTGACGAAGATCGCGAGCGGGCCCAGCAACTGTCGCAGGCGGTACGCGACCCGAGCGAGTTCCTCTGGTCCCTTCGTGAAGAGCCGCGGTTTGCTCGCGATTTTCAATCCCACCCGGACCGGGTCGCGTACCACGCTCCTTGCCACCTGCGCGCGCAGGCGGTCGGTTTCAGAGGCCGCGATCTCATCCGCCGCACGGGCGCTACCGACATCGAGTTCGTCGCCGAGTGCTGTGGGCACGACGGCACCTACGCCATGAAGAAAGAGAGCTTCGTCGCGTCGGCGCGCATCGGGAAGAAAGCCTTCGATGCGATGAAGGCGCCCGAGGCGAAGACCTGGGTCACCGACTGCCCCCTGGCGGCGGTGCAGTTCGAACAACACGCCGGCACGCGGCCGCTGCATCCGATGTCGTTGCTGGCGCGGGCCTACCGGGGTGATTCCTTTGCCACGTCCGAGGCGGGCGAGGGCGTCGCCACCGGACAAGACCAGGCCGGCAAGTAGAGCCGGTACACGCGGAGTTACGACCATGCGTAAGGTGCAGCGAGCCGAGATCGTCGATTTTGCGACCTACGGAGATCAGCGCGAAGCCGTGCGCGCCGAGGTGCTCGAGACCAAACGGGTGCGGCGGGTGCACGTCGGGGAGTACCTGACGTTCCTGTTCGAGAACACCGAAACCATTCGCTACCAGATCCAGGAGATCATGCGCGCCGAGCGGATCGTGCGCGAAAGCGACGTGGTCGCCGAGGTCGAGACCTACAACCGGCTGCTGGGCGACGACGGTGAGCTTGGCTGTGTGTTGCTCATCGAAATCGACGACAAGGGAGAACGGGACAGGCTGCTGCGGCTCTGGCGAGCGTTGCCCGAACACCTCTACGTCCGCTGCGAGGACGGGCGCAAGGTGTCGGCCGGCTTCGACCCGAGCCAGGCGGACGACGAGAAGATTTCGTCGGTGCAGTACCTGAAGTTCGCCGTCGGCAAGGGCGTGCCGGTGGCAGTGGGCGTCGATCACCCGCAGCTGACCGCCGAGACGAGCCTCGACGACGAGCAGCGGCGCGCGTTGCTCCAAGATCTGACGTCCTGACGTCCTGACGTCGTGAGACCCACGGGCGCTTGGGTCGGGTTGGCCCAGAGGTGCCACGGGAATTGGCCTGCACGGCAGCGCGCCCGGCGCCGGGCGTAGCGCGGGGGCGAAAGCCGGACCATGCGCTCTAGAAATCTTGCCGTGTCATTTCGCATGGGGAATTTGCCTCGTCTTTGTTGTATTTTCCCCCGCCTCCAACATGCCCGTTTCCAGCTACCGGCTGTCGCAGCTACCCCCCTACGTTCTCGCGCGCGTCGATGAGCTGAAGACCCGTCTGCGCGCCGAGGGCCGCGAGATCTACGATTTCGGCCTTGGGAACCCGGACGGGCCGAGCCCGAAGAAGGCGGTGGCGCGCCTGCAGACAGAGCTCGGTAAGCCGGGCTTTCAGCGCTACATGCCGTCGCGGGGCCTCGGCGAGCTGCGGGCGGAGATCTGCCACTGGTACACGCGCCGCTACGGCGTGACCTTCGATCCCGAGACGGAGGCCGTGGCCACCATCGGGTCCAAGGAAGGCATCGCTCACCTGCTGCTGGCGTTGGTGGCCCCGGGGGACGCGGTGCTTTCGCCGGATCCGGGCTATCCGATCCACCAGAAAGGCGTGGTGATTGCGGGCGGCGAGGTCATTCCGGTTGCCGTGACGCCAGGGCGCGATCACTTCGCGGCGATCGAGGCCGCGCTCGGCAAGGCGGGGCGCAAGCCGAAGGGCCTCATCGTCAACTTCCCTCACAACCCGACGGCCGCGGTCGCAGACCTCGCTTTTTACGAAAAAGTCGTGGCCCTCGCGAAACGCGAGTCGTTGTGGGTTATCTCGGACCTCGCCTATGCGGATCTGGCGTTCGAGGGGCAGACGTCTCCCAGCATCTTCCAGGTCGCGGGCAGCCGGGACGTAGCGGTGGAATTCTTCACTGTGTCGAAGAGCTACTCCATGCCGGGGTGGCGCGTCGGTTTTGCGGTCGGCAATCCCGATCTCGTCGGTGGGCTGATCACGATCAAGGGCTACCTCGACTACGGCAGCTTCGCGCCGACGCAGCTAGCGGCCGCAACCGCGCTGGCGGAATGCGACGAGGACGTCGTCGCCAACCGTGAGCTTTACAAGCATCGCGCGAAGGTCCTGGTCGACGCGCTGAATGCGGCGGGATGGCCCGTCGAAGCGCCCAAAGCGACGATGTTCGTCTGGGCGGCGGTGCCGGCGAAGTTCCAGGCTTTAGGAGCGCTGGGCTTTGCTTCGGAATTGCTGCAGAAGGCCGGCGTAGCCGTCGCGCCAGGGACTGGATTCGGGGTTGGTGGGGAGGGGTACGTCCGGTTTTCCCTGATTGAATCCGACGACCGGGTGAAGAAGGCGGCCATGGCGATCGCCAAGCTGCTCCAGTCCTGAACAAATGCGCCGATAAACGCCGCGTATCATTGACAATCCACGTTTGCATCGAGTAGAAAGCGCACCCTCATGCCCGCTGCACCGACCCACAACCGGAAGACCTTTCACGCGACCAGCGCTCACGAGCACGCCTGGTTCATCGCCGATGTTGGCGGTCAGACGCTCGGTCGCGCCGCGACCCGCATTGCCTCGATCTTGCGCGGCAAGCACCGCCCGACCTTCACCACCCACGAGGACGCCGGCGATTTCGTCGTTGTCATCAACGCCGAGAAGGTTCGCCTGACCGGGAAGAAGTGGACCGACAAGGTCTACTACGATCACTCGATGTTCCCGGGCGGCCTTAAGCCGAAGACCGCGCAGCAGCTGGTCGAGCGCCACCCGACGGATCTCATCAAGCGCGCCGTCTGGGGCATGCTGCCCAAGGGCCCGCTCGGTCGCCGCATCTACAAGAAGCTCAAGGTCTACGCGGGCGGTGAACATCCGCACGCTGCCCAGCAGCCCAAGCAGCTGGCGCTGTAACTTCGACATTCGAGATTGGGAGCCGCATCGATGATCGATTCCGAGAAGAGCCTGTACGCGACCGGTCGCCGCAAGAAGGCCGTTGCCCGTGTCTGGTTGCAGCCCGGTGGTGGCAAGGTCGCCATCAACGCGCGCAGCCTCGAGGACTACTTTGGCCGCGAGACCTCTCGCATGGTCTTCCGCCAGCCGCTCGAGCTGACCGAGACCACCGGTCAATTCGACATCTTCGTCACGGTCGCTGGTGGCGGCCTCTCAGGCCAGGCGGAAGCCATCCGCCACGGCATCTCGCGCGCCCTCACGAAGTCGAATCCCGACCATCGGCCCGCCCTCAAAAAGGCCGGCTACCTCACCCGCGACTCGCGCTCCCGTGAGCGTAAGAAGTACGGTCAGCGCGGCGCTCGCGCCCGCTTCCAGTACTCGAAGCGCTAAAGTCGGGCAGGGGGCCCAGTCCCCCGAGTGGATAGATAGAAAAGGACGCCGCGGCGGAAGCTGCGACGTCCTTTTCGTGCTTTTGGCGGCCGGTGGCAACGTGAACGCGGGGGCAGAGACGTTGGGGGCGGTCCGCGTTATCGTGAGTGTGGATGCGTAGGTTGTCGGCGCGGCTTCTGCTCGGGACGTTGGGGCCGACCGTGGTCGTGCTGGCGGCCTTCGCTTTTTGGGCGCACGAGGAGTCGCGGCAGGCGCTGGAGGATGCCCTCGGACGGCGGTTGGGGGCGGCGGCGGCGGGGGCGGCTTTGATGGTGTTGCCCGAGCAGCTGGAGGCCATCGGCGCTGGGGACGAGGGGCGATTGACCTATGCGCGGTTGCGCGCCGGCGCGGAGCGGGCGCGTTCCACGCTCGGGGTGCGGCGGGTGGCATTCGTGGCGGCGGATCTCACCGGGCGCGGTGACACCGACGGACGGATTGGCCTTGGCGCCGTCGCACACGAGCTGCGGGCGGACGCGATGGAGATCGAGAGCGCCAAAAGCGGGATGCCGGCGGCCTCGCCCCTCTTCATCGGTGTCGATGGTCAGCCCTACAAACGCGCCTACGCCGCCATTGTCTCGCTGCCGCCCGAAGCGCCCGGGTCCTCCGCTGCGAACACCGCGGGGACAATCACCCCCGGGAACATCGCCCCTGGCCGCACCGTCGGCTACGCGGTCGTCGAAGCCGCCGCCGACACCCTCGTCGTGCTGGGACGCCTGCGCCGCAACATCCTCTGGGCCGGGGTGGCTGGCCTGGGCGTGGTCGTTCTCTTCTCCCTCGTGACCGCCCGCCACGTCACACGTCCGCTCGGTCGCCTCGCCGCCTCCGCCGATCGCATCGGCGGAGGCGATCTGGCCGCCGCGGTTCCGGTCGAGACCGACGACGAAGTCGGACAGCTGGCGCGACGGCTGGAACAGATGCGCGGCGCGCTCGAGAGTCGCGACGAGCGCCTTCAGATGATGCTCGCGGGCATCGCTCACGAGGTTCGCAACCCCTTGGGCGGTCTGCAGCTCTACGCAGGCCTTTTGCGCGAAGGTCTAGCCGGCGACGACGAGCGTCTGGATGAGGTCGGTCGCATCGAGCGCGAGGTTCGCCATCTCGAACAGGTGGTGAACGACTTTCTCGAGTACGCGCGGCGGCCCCACCTCCATCTCGCCGACGAGGCCATCGCACCACTTTGCGCCGAGGTGATCGAGGTCGCTGGCGCCGACGCCCGGGCCACGCTCGAGCTCGAGTCGGATCTGCGCGTGCGAGCCGATCGGACGCAACTGCGCCGAGCGCTGCTGAACCTGGTTCGCAACGCCCTGGCTGCCGCGGGGCCCGAAGGCCGCATCGTGCTGGCCGCCCGGCGCCAGCCCGACCGCCCCGGATTCATCGCTTTCGAGGTGCGTGACAGCGGCCCCGGAGTCCCCGTCGATCTGCGCACCCGCATCTGGGAGCCCTTCTTCACGACGCGGGAAAAAGGCACCGGGCTCGGCCTGGCCTTCGTTCGCGAGATCGTCCGCGACCACGGCGGCGAGATCGGCGTCGATACTGCGCCCGAAGGCGGTGCGCGCTTTCACTTTGCCGTGCCCGCCGCTTGAACACGCGTAATCTTGTCGGCGATGGCGCGGATCCTCATCATCGACGACAACGAGACCATGCGTGAGGGCATGGCGACGACCGCCAAGCGCATGGGCCACGAGATCGTGACGGCATCCTCTGGTGCCGCCGGCCTCGAGCTGCTGCGCAAAGGCGGCGCCGATTTCGTCGTCACCGATCTCAAGATGGAAGGGACCGGCGGGCTCGAGGTCACCGCGAAGGTCAAGGAGATCGATCCGGCCTGTCCCGTGCTCATCGTGACCGCTTTCGGCTCGGTCGAGACCGCCGTCGAAGCGATGCGTCTGGGCGCGATGGACTTCTTGCAGAAGCCTTTTGCTCCCGAGGTGCTGCGGCTCAAGATCGAACGCGCCCTCGAGCTGCGTGGCGAACGGCGCGGCCGTGCCCGCGCGGAGGCCGAGGTCGAGGCTCTGAGGGCGGACGCCGCCGCCCGCTATCCCGGTAGCGAAATCGTCGGCCAGTCCGCGCCGATGCGCACCCTCTACGAGACGATTGCCAAGGTCGCGTTGCCCGACATTCCCGTGCTCATCGCGGGCGAATCAGGCACCGGCAAAGAGCTGGTCGCGCGCGCGCTTCACCAGGGCTCGCGACGCAAGGGCGGCGCCTTCGTGAAGGTGAACTGCGGCGCTCTGGCCGAGACGCTCCTCGAATCCGAGCTCTTCGGGCATGAAAAGGGCGCTTTCACCGGCGCCATCCGTCGCAAGCTAGGACGTTTCGAGCTGGCCGATGGGGGCACGTTGTTCCTCGACGAGGTCGGCGACATGACGCCTGCTCTGCAGCTCAAGCTCCTGCGCGTGCTGCAAGAGCGCGAGTTCGAACGCGTCGGCGGCGAAGAGACGATCAAGGTCGACGTTCGCATCGTCTCGGCGACTCATCGCGATCTGAAGGCCGAGGTCGCCGCTGGGCGCTTTCGGGAAGATCTCTTTTACCGCCTGCACGTCGTGCCCTGCGAGGTGCCGCCTCTGCGCGAACGCCGCGAAGACATCCCCATTCTGGTCCAGCACTTCATCATGAAGCACGGCCCGCGCATCAACCCGACCGTGCAAGGCATCGACGAGGCCTCGCTGGAACGGCTGCGCAATCACCAATGGCCCGGCAATGTCCGCGAGCTGGAAAATGCCGTGGAACAGGCGCTGGTCTTCGCCAATGGGCCGATCATCGACGTCTCGTGCCTGCCGTCGTTCCTGCGCGACGCCCCCGTGCCCGAGCATACGTTGGCGCTGCCGAGCGGCGATCGCACCCTCACCGAGGTGCTCGAAGATCTCGAGCGGCAGCTGATCCAGCGCGCCTACGAGAAGACCGCAGGGGTGAAGACCGAAACCGCGCGCCTTCTTGGCATCAAGACCAGCGCGCTTTACTACAAACTCGAGAAGTACGGCATCGGCGTGATCGCCGGCAGAGCCAGCGGCCAGGGGCACGCCGCTCGTCCCGACGAGGTGAACGAGGACGAGATCACCGACGAGATCGAAACCGCCCACGGCCACGAGGGCGCTGCCCCGACGCCGGTGCCGCCGCGAACGGACCTGCCGCCGGACGAGTCGTGAGCGACGCCAAGGGCCCCACGCTGGTCATCAGCCACCCCGAGATGATCGAGCACGATCCGGGCGTTGGTCATCCCGAACGCCCCGCGCGTCTGGCTGCACTCATCAACGATCTGTCGACGCAACCCATCGCCGGGGTGACGGGGCAGCCGGCGCGGCCGGCCACCGATGCCGAGTTGCTCGCGGTTCACACGCAGCACCATGTCGCCCGGCTGGCGGCGCTCGCCGGGCGCAATGTCGAGATCGATCCCGACACGCGCATGTCCACCCGCAGTCACGAAGCTGCCCGGCTGGCCGCAGGCGGGGCCGTGGCCGCAGTCGAAGCCGTCTTCTCGGGAGCAGCGGCCAACGCCTTTCTCTGGGCGCGTCCCCCCGGTCACCATGCCGAGTCGGGCGTCCCGATGGGCTTTTGCCTCTTCAACAACGTCGCCGTGGCGGCAGCTGCCGGCCGCCGCCTGGGAGCAGAGCGCATTGTCGTCGTCGACTGGGACGTCCACCACGGCAACGGCACACAGCAGATCTTCGCCCGTCGCCCCGACGTCCTCACGATCTCGACGCATCAGTACCCTCTTTATCCCGGGACCGGGGCTGCCGACGAGACGGGCGAAGGGGAAGGGCGGGGGCGTGCCGTCAACTGCCCGCTGCCAGCGGGCCAGACCGATGCCGACTACGGCCAGGTTTTCGACGAGATCGTGATGCCGATCGCCGACGCGTTCCGCCCGCAGCTGGTGCTGGTCTCGGCCGGGTTCGACGCCCACGTCGCCGACCCGCTGGGCGACATGCGTGTCACCGAGCGGGGCTTCGCGGCGATGTGTACCCGCTTACGCGAGCTCGCCGACCGTCACGCCGAGGGACGACTCGTGCTCGTGCTCGAGGGGGGCTACGATCTCGAGGGCCTGGTGGCATCCTCGCGGGCCTGCCTCGAGGTCCTGACCGGCACGCGCACGGAAGATTTCCCGTCCGGCTCGCAGGGCGCTAAGGCCGCGGTGGCGGCCAGCCGGTCGGCCCTGGCGCCGTATTGGCCGACCCTCGGCGCGTGAGGCCGGCTCAGCGCTCAGACTTTTCGCGGCAGAAACACAGAGCGGAGCCGCCGACGGCCAGTCGTGTTCGTGCCGGAGCACCTCTCCGAGGCGATAGTGCGCTAGATTGCTCGCCCGCCGGTCGCCTGCTCGTCGTTCGGCAGCAATTCGAAGGTTCACCTGATGCGCAAGGCTTCCCTCGGCACGCTCTTTCTGACCGTCTTTCTCGATCTGCTCGGCTTCGGTCTCGTCGTGCCCTTCCTGCCCGGGGTGGCGCGCAACCTCGGCGCAAGCGATCTCGTCGCCACGCTGGTCGCCGCTTCGTTCTCGGCGATGCAATTCCTGTTCATTCCGCTGTGGGGCCGCCTGTCGGACCGGGTCGGGCGCCGTCCCGTCCTGCTCTTCAGCATCGCCGCCTCGGCGGTCGGGATGGCCCTGCTTGGCGTCGCACGCACCTTGCCGCTGCTCTTCTTCGCGCGGCTCTTCAGTGGAGTCGCGACCGCCAACATCGCGGTCGCCCAGGCTTACATCGCCGACGTGACCACACCGGCGACCCGTGCACGCGGCATGGGCATCATCGGCATGGGGTTCGGCCTCGGATTCATCATCGGCCCGTTCGTGGGCGGCGTGCTCGGTCAGTACGAGGTGATGGGGCAGCAAGGCACGCTGGCAGCTTTCGCGGCCGCGGGCCTGTCGGTGATCAACTTCGTGCTCGCCCTGGTCACGCTTCCCGAATCGCTCCCGCCCGAGCGGCGTGGTCAGAACGTTGGCGAGCGGCGACGCGTGTTCGACGTGGCGGCCGTGCGCAAGGTGGCGCAGCTGCCCGGCATGGGCGTCGCGATGACGATCAGCTTCTTCGTCGTCTTCTGGTTCTCGGGGCTCGAAGTGACGTTTCGCCTCTTCACCGAGGACGCCTTCGGCATGACCATCGCCGAGACGGGGAGCGTCTTTGCCTTCGTCGGCGTGGTCGCCGTCATCGTGCAAGGCGGCCTCATCCACCGCTTGTCACGCCGATTCGGCGAGGTGTCGCTCATCCGAACGGGTCTGCTCTTTCTCGCCATCGGCTTTGCCGCCGACGCGCTGGCCGCCAGCATCGGCTCGTGGTTTCTCTACGTTGCCAGTGCCTTCGTCGCCGGGGGCAACGGCCTTTACAACCCGAGCCTCACGAGCTACAGCTCGCAGCGCGCCTCGGCGGAGACGCAGGGCCTCGCGCTCGGCGTGGTGCAGTCGCTGGCCGCCCTGGCTCGCGTGTTGGGACCGCCCGTAGGAGGCCTGGCCTACCAGTACCTCGGCATGCGCGGACCTTACCTGCTGGGCGCCGCCGGTCTGATCGGGGTCTTCCTGCTCTCGTACCGCCTGCCCTCACTGGCCCGGAAGGGCGAGCAGGCCAAGGCGGCCGCCCACGCCCCCGAACCGGCGGTGGTGGGCGGTGGTCAAGCCGGCTGAGCCGAAGCTCGCCGGCTCGTCAGCTCGCGATCAGCGGGCCCGCGCCTGCGCCAGGATCTCGACGTACTTGCGAGCGCGCTCCGCGATCACTTCACCGCGGCCGCTGCGCAGGGCTTCGAGATCGACGAGATCCCCGCCCACGCCGAGCGCGGCAGCGCCGGCCTTGATGAACGCGGCGGCCGTGTCGAGCGAGACGCCGCCGGTCGGCACCATCTCAATCTGGGGCAGCGGAGCCTTGATCGCCTTGATGTACGAAGCTCCGCCCATC
Organism: Myxococcales bacterium; assembly: GCA_031398585.1. GTDB lineage: Bacteria > Myxococcota_A > Polyangia > Fen-1088 > Fen-1088 > JANNNO01. The sequence goes on from JANNNO010000116.1 coordinate 15,585, forward strand.
GCGCTGGCGGGAAAGACCTTCACCATGTCCGCACCGGCTTTCCAAGCGGTCAAGATCTCGGTCGGCGTGAGTGCCCCCGGGAAGACGGCGATGCCGGCGCGCTTGCAGTAGGCGACGGTATCGAGGTCGAGCCCCGGGCTGACGATGAACTGGGCACCGGCGGCGACACAGGCCTCGGCGCTCTTGGCGTCGAGCACGGTGCCGGCCCCGAGGATCACCCGATCGCCGAATCGCTGCGACAACGTCCGCAGCACTTCGATCGCGTTCGGGATCGTGAGCGTGATCTCGAGGTTGGTGAGCTGCACGGCTTCGAGCGCTGCGACCATCGCGAGCGCGTCGTCGGCGGTCGGCGTGCGCACGATCGGGATGAGACCGCCTGAGCGAATGCGAGAGAGGACCTGGGCTTTTTCCATGACTCTGAGTTCCTTCGAAGAGATCTCTTCCAAATCTTTCGACGTCAGCGCGCGACGCGGGCCCCGCCGCCCTTCATCACCTTCATGACCTCGTCGAGCGTCGCCATGCTGGTGTCGCCCGGAGTGGTCATCGCCAGGGCTCCGTGCGCGGCACCGCAATCGACCGCGTATTGCGGCCCCTCGCCAGAGAGAAAGCCGTAGATGAGGCCCGACGCGAAGCTGTCGCCGCCACCCACGCGGTCGTAGATCTCGAGATTCTCGCGCAGGGTCGAGACGAAGAAGTCATCGCCCAGCGACGCGATCGCGCCCCAATCGTTGAGGCTGGCGGTCTTCGCGTTGCGCAGGGTGGTGGCCACGACCTGGAAGTTCGGGTACTGCGATCGGGCCAGGGCGATCATCTTCTTGAAGTTGGTCGGGTCGAGCGACGTGAAGCTGTCGTCGACGCCTTCGACGTGAAGCCCGAGGCAGGCGGTGAAGTCTTCCTCGTTGCCGATCATGACGTCGACGTACTTGGCCAGGTCGCGGTTGACCTCCTGAGCTTTCTTCTGCCCACCGATGCCCTTCCAGAGCGAGTCACGGTAGTTGAGATCGTACGACACGATGGTGCCGTGCTTTTTCGCCGCGGCCATCGCTTCCTTGGCCACGAGAGGCGTCGATTCCGAAAGCGCCGCGAAGATGCCCCCGGTGTGGAACCAGCGCACGCCATCCTTGCCGAAGATCTTGTCCCAGTCGACGTCACCCGGCTGCATTTGCGACGTGGCGGTGTGCCCCCGGTCCGAGCAGCCGACGGCGCCGCGGACGCCGAAGCCGCGCTCTGTGAAATTCAGGCCGTTGCGGACGGCGCGGCCGACGCCGTCGTACTTCACCCAGCGCACGTAGCTCTGGTCCACACCGCCTTGGTAGATGAGATCTTGCACGAGCCGGCCGACCGGGTTGTCGGCGAACGCTGTGACCACGGCGGTACGCAGGCCAAAGCAACGCTTGAGGCCGCGAGCGACGTTGTACTCGCCGCCGCCTTCCCACGCCTGGAAGGTGCGCGTGGTGGCGACACGTCCGTCACCGGGATCGAGGCGCAACATGACCTCGCCGAGCGACAGCAGGTCGAAGCGGGTGGCGTCTTTGGCCTTGATGGTGAAGGGCAGAGCTGGGCTCGACATGCGGACTGGCTTCCTCCGACGGGATCGCAGCGATCCCTTGCCTCGGCCGCGGCCGCGGGAGCGACGTGCCCCCGCGCCACCCACGGCGCCGTGATTTCGGCGGGAACAATAAACGATCGACTCAGCGGCACAGGCGAAAAGTGGCGTCGTGCCTGGCAGCGGCGCGCGCCGGTTTCGAGCGGCCGGCGCTTACGACTGTCGCTCGGTCTTGCCGGTCTGTCGGATGCGCATCTCGGTATCGGTCTCGGGCACGACCTGGCCGTCATCG
>JANNNO010000259.1:0-26086 GCA_031398585.1 Myxococcales bacterium
CGATGTTGATACGAGTGCCTTTCCAGGTGATGGCGGTGAACTTGGCGAGAATCGTGATGCCGCGCTCACGTTCGAGTTCGTTCGAATCCATGGCGCAGTCGGCGACGACTTCACCCGGTCGGAAAGAACCGGCCTGCCTAAGGAACCCATCAACCAGGGTGGTTTTGCCGTGATCGACGTGGGCAATGATCGCGATATTGCGGACGTCGCTGCGAGAAGGAACGCTCATTGGGGGCGGGAGAGATACCATGGCAGGCCCCCTGTCGTCAGGGCGCAGCGTTTTTTGAAGCCCTGAATTGCCCCCGAAATCGCGGAACTGGCACCAGGGCTGGCTTCCAGGCGACTTTGACCCGCCGTTCCGGCCCACGACGTTCGTGTACACTCGCGCCGTGTCCGTTTCGATGGAGGCGATTTTCGGGGCCCTGTCTGCCGAGGGGCGGGGGTTCGTTCTCGGCGCCACCCTGCTCGGCCTCGAAGACGATGCCGCGGCCCTGCTGGCCGACCCGGAGGGGGCACCCTGCCGAACGGCGCTTGCTGCCCTCTACAAGCTTCCGCGCGAGGGCAAGGCGATTCGCCTGGGACAACTCGCCCGTGAGCTGGGGGCGCCTTACCCGCCCGCACTCGAGCAGGTCCACGGCAGCTGGATCCGCAAGACGCTGGCGGCCGAGCCTTCTGATCTCGTCGGCGCCCTAGTGGCGGGCGCCCCGCCGGCGGCGCGGGAAGCTGCCAACGAGGTGCTGACCGCACGGCAACGCGAGGGCAGGGTGGCCGAGCCCGTGACCCTCGTACCGGAGGTGGCGACCGAGCTGCGACGGCTGATCTTCGGCGCCATCGCGCCTGCGAACCCCGCAGCCGGGCCCGCCATCGCGCCCCTGCTCGAGCTCGACAACGACGACCTCATGTTCGAGGTGCGCCGCCTCGGTGCCCGCTCGCTCGGCGCCTCTCTGTCGACAGCTCCGGTGGACATTCGCGCTCGCGCCATGGCCGGCGTCGGCCCGCGGCTCGCTGAAGATCTGAGGGAGGCCGCGGCGACCGCCGACAAGGTTCGCCGCTACGAAGGCGAGCAGGACGTGAAGGCCGCGTCCGACGGGCCCGGCGGGACCGTGGAAGAGCGTCTCGAGCTCATCGGCATCTCGCACCTCGACCGGAAGCTGCGCCCCGAGAGCCTCGAGGTTCGTCGCGCCCTCGCGGCACGCATGCATGCCCGGGTCGGGCGACGACTCTTGCCCGCAAGCCCGGGCCAGGGCGAGCCGTAAGCTGAGCACCGCGGGCGGGTTCCCGACTTCAGAACGCTTCAGAACGCACCATGGGTAAGCTGGTCAAAGGCAAAGGGCACGTCCTGTCGCGCGCGGTGATGTCGGCGCGCGAAGAGGCCGCGCAGATAATCGCGTCTGCCGCGGCGGAGGCGAACTTCATGAACGAGCGGGCCAACGAAGCGGCCGAGGAGGAGCGACAGCGCGGTTTTGCCGAAGGCCTGGCCGCCGGTCGCGAGGAGGCCCTCGCTCAGCTGACCGAGGTGCTGGTGCGGGCCCGCCAGGAGGCCGACGATCTTCGCGTCGCCGCACGTGACGGCGCCATCCCCCTGGCCCGGCGCATGGCTGAACGGATCGTCGGCCGTGCCCTGGAACTGCATCCCGCGCTCATCGCCGACATCGCGAATCAGGCGCTCACAGCCAGCCGCGCTCGCTCGGGTCCGGTCGTCTTGCGGGTCAATCCCGCCGATCTCGCGGTGCTCGAGACGGAACGCCCCCGCCTCGGGACTCGCCTTCCGAGCGCGGTCGATCTCAAACTGGTAGGCGATGACAAGGTCGCTCAGGGCGGGTGCATCATCGAGACTCAGATCGCCCGGCTCGACGCGCAGCTCGGCAAGCAGCTCGATGCCATCGAGCGCGCCCTCGGCGAGCGTTCGGGCGGCCAGAAGGTCTGAGAGACCGCGGGCGTCCATGCTCGCCGCGTCGGCCCGCAGCCTGGGTTAGGATAGGCGCTCGTGTCCTATTCGGATGTCCCCCTCATCGAGCTCGGCGAAGCCCTTTCCGCGCTCGACGCGATCAACCCCCTGCGCATCTCCGGCCGCGTCACCGAGGTCACCGGCCTCGTCGTGCGCGCGACGGTTCCCGGGATCCGTATGGGCGAGATGGTGATCATCGAATCGACCCCCCGTTTGCGGGCCGAGGTCGTCGGATTTCGCGGCGACGAGGCTGTGCTGATGCCGCTGGGCGATGTCGGTGGCGTCGGCCCCGACGCCATGGTGAGCCCGATGGGGCGGCCGCTGTCGATCCAGATGGGCGAGGGGACCCTCGGCCGCGTGCTCGATGGCCTCGGCGAACCGATGGACGGGCTCGGTCCCCTGCGCGGACCGCTGGAAGAGTGGTCGGTCGATCGCAGCGCGCCCGACCCGCTGAAACGGCGTCGGGTGGATCGGCCGCTCACGATGGGGGTTCGTGCCATCGATTCGCTGCTGACCATCGGCGAGGGTCAACGCGTCGGCGTCTTCGCCGGCTCGGGCGTCGGCAAGTCGACGTTGATGGGGCAGATCGCGCGCAACACCGAGGCCGAGGTCAACGTGATCTGCCTGGTCGGCGAGCGCGGTCGCGAGGTCGTCGAGTTTATCGAGGACTCACTTGGCGCCGAGGGTCGCGCGCGATCGGTCGTGATCTGTGCGACCAGCGACGCGCCCAGCCTCGTCCGTCTCAAGTCGACCTTCGTCGCGACCGCGGTCGCCGAATGGTTCCGCGATCGCGGCAAGCGCGTGCTCCTGATGATGGACTCGGTGACGCGGTTCGCCCGCGCCCAGCGTGAGGTGGGTCTCGCCGCCGGCGAGCCGCCCGCGCGCCAGGGCTACCCGCCCAGCGTCTTCGCGCTCCTGCCGCGTCTGCTCGAGCGGACGGGTAACTCCGATCGCGGCAGCATCACGGCGCTCTACACCGTGCTCGTCTCCGGTGGAGACATGGAGGAGCCGATCGCGGACGAAGTGCGCGGTATTCTCGACGGTCACATCATCTTGTCTCGCGAGCTCGGCTCGCGGAATCACTGGCCGGCGATCGACGTGCTGCCATCGCTTTCGCGTGTCATGCCGGCCGTGACCGACGAGCTGCACCGGCGCGCTGCCGGCAAGCTGCGCGAGCTGCTCGCCACCTACGAGCGGCAGCGGGATCTCATCCTGCTCGGCGCCTATCAGCCGGGGACCGATCCGCGCACCGACGAAGCGATCGCCAAGATCGACTCGATCAACGGGTTTCTACGCCAGGGCACACACGAGAACGCCCCCTTCGCCGACACCAAGACCCGCCTCGTTGGGCTGGTCTGAGAGGAATCCCGCGCCATGGCCGATTGCCTGTTCTGCAAACTGAGGGACGGCGGTATCCCCGCCAAGATCACCTATCGCGACGACGACGTCATCGCGTTCGCCGACATCAAGCCGCAGGCGCCGCTGCACGAGCTCGTGATTCCGACCCGGCACATCTCGATCCTCTCCGAGGCGAGTCCCGAGGACGCCGCGCTGCTAGGCAAACTGATGCTCGTCGCTTCCCAGCGCGCGCGTGAGGGCGGTTTCCCCGATGGGTTCCGCGTCACCATGAACGCAGGCGCCGACGCCGGACAGACCGTCTTTCACATCCACTTGCACGTCCTCGCCGGCCGACCGATGTCCTGGCCGCCGGGCTGAGCCGCGCTACATCCGGGTTTCGACCAGCGTCTTGCGACGGAGATCGTCGAGGTAGATCTTCGTCTGCCGCTCCATCTCCTTCTGGCGAAGCTGCATCCTCAGCTCTTCTTTGACCTCGGCCAGCGGCTTGACGTCCTTGGCCCTCCGGTCCATGAGCTTGATGATGTGAAAGCCCTGGTTGCCGCGCACCGGGCCGCCGAGCTCGCCCACCTTCATCGAGAAGACCAGTTCTTCCACCGGCTTGGGCAGGCCCATCTCCTTGCCGAAGTAGCCGAGGTCGCCGCCCTCTTCGCGGGTGGCGCGATCCTCTGACAGCTCCTTGGCGAGGCCCGCGAACTCTTCGCCGGCGCGCGCGCGGGCCAGGATCTTCTTGGCGGAGTCCTCGCGTTCCAGCACCTTGGCCGCGTCGGCATTCTCGGGGATCGAGATGAAGATGTGGCTGACCCGCACCTGGATGTTGGTGCCGGTCTTCATGTGCCTCTCGTAGTAGCTCTCGACGTCGCCATCGCTCGGCTGGATCTTCGAGCCGACGGCAATGTTGATGACCCGGTACTTGAGAATCTCGCGCCGCGTGTTCTGGCGGTAGCTGGCGATGCTCTGCCCGGTCTTGCGCAGCTCTTCGGCCAGCTGGATGTCGTTGAGCTTGTAGTCGCGCTTCAACTGCTCGATGGCGCGATCGATCTCCTCGCTCGAGACCGACAGCTTGAGCTCGGTCGCCTGCTGCACGAGCAGCCGGTCGTCGATCATGCCCTTGAGCAGCTCGCGCCTCACCGCTGCCGTGCGCTGCGCCCGCTGAGCGGCGTCGGGCAAGGCGGCGATCTGTTCGAGGAACGGGCGAGCGGCGTCGTTCACCTCGGTCTCGAGAATGATCTCGTCACCGACCACGGCGGCGATCTTCTCGACGGTGCGGGCCTGCGCGAAGCCGGGCAGGGCGACGGCCACCAGCAAGAGGAGAGCGCGAGCGGTTCGGCGGGCGACGGCGAATCGACGATGGGGCATGGCAGAAATCTTCATGGTTTGGCAGCGGGGGCGACGTCGGTGGGGACCTTAATCTCTTTCAGCCGATCCTCGAAGATCTCGATTTTGACTCGACGTCGGGCATCCGCCACCCAGGCCTCCACCTGGCCGCGCCGCCGCTGCTCGCCCAGCCGTCGTCGGATCTCGGTTTCGACGCTTTCCAGGGGCCTTGCGAACCCCGCGCGACGCTGCGCAAGGCGAAGGATGTGGTGACCCTGGGGGCTCATCACCGGACCGGTCACCAGCCCGACCTTGTCGTTTCCAGCGGCCAGCGCCCAGCCCGCATCAAGAACCTCGCGTGGCACCTCCCCGGCGGTTCCTCGTTCCAGGAAGCCGAGGTCGCCCTGGCGTCCCTTCGAATCGGCGTGCTCGGAGTGCTGCTCCACCAGCTTGGCGAATCCGGCCGCATCCCTCGGCGAAAGGGCTCGAGCGCGTGCCGCGACCGTCTTCGCCTTGGCCGCGTCCTTGACCACGATCTGCTCGAGGCGGATTGCCTCGGGCTGGCTGAAGTCGGCCTGATGGGCTTGATAGAACGCGCGCACGTCGCCCTCCGGGATCGCCTCGGGGCGCTGGTTGGCCAGCTCCTCGGCCATCATGCGATCGATAGCTCTCTGCTTTTGCTGCCGGATGACCTCCGGATCGCGATCGTAGCCGCGCGCCTGAGCTTCGCGGGCGAGGACCTCGAAGCGGACCAGGCTGTCGAGCAGCTCCTTGCGCTTTTCGGGGCTGGCGAAACGTTGCCGGACGAAAGCAGAACGATCGGCAAGCTGCTTTTCCAGGTCGGCCTTCGTGATCGGCTGCCCGTCGATGCGCGCCAGGACCTCCTCCTCGGGGACCGTGGCGGCCGTGTCCTGCCGGCAGCCAGCCGTAAGGATCGCGAGGAGCACGAGAGGCGGCCAAGCAAGCCGCACGCGCGCAGGAACCATCGTCTCTAGATCGCACGGCCCCGTCTACGCCGCAAGCCGTTGGGATCTACGGCGCGCGGCAGGTCTCGACATCGGCCAGGCGGCGGCGGGCGGCGGCCAGCCGGTCCTTCTTCTCCCGGTCGTCGAAGCTGTAGGCCAACCGCATGTCGGGGGTCAGCTTCCAGCGGCTGCCTTTTGCCTGGACCATGGCCATCACCCGCGCGGGGGCCAGCGGCGCCTCGGTCGCGAACGTCAGGACCAGCCGAGCGGGCCCGAGATCGTAGCTCGTGACGCCGAGCCCGCGCAGGAGCGTCTTTTGCCCCATCACCTCGCCCAGCAGCGCCACTTCCTCGGGTGGCGGGCCGTAGCGGTCTTCGATCTCGGCCATGGTGGACCGAAGGTCATCCTCGTCGCGGGCCTGCGCCAGGCGCCGGTAGAGCTCCAGCCGCTGACCGGTGTCGGGAATGTAATCGTCGGGCAAGAAGGCCGGGACGTCGACCGAGAGCTCGGGATCCTGCTCGCGTTTGATCGGCTGACCGCGAAGCTCGGCCACCGCTTCCTCGAGGATGCGCACGTAGGTATCGAAGCCGACAGTGGCGACCACACCGTGCTGGCGATCGCCCAGCAGATCCCCGGCGCCGCGGATCTCGAGATCGTGAGTCGCGATCTGAAAGCCGGCCCCGAGCTCGGTGAATCGCTGCAAAACCGCCAGGCGTTGCTTGGCATCCGCGGTAAGCGCCCCCTCGGAAGGCACGACGAGGTAGCAGAAGGCGCGCTCGCGGGACCGGCCGATGCGACCGCGCATCTGGTAGAGCTGTGCCAGGCCATAACGGTCGGCGTGGTTGACGATCATCGTGTTGGCCCGAGGGATGTCGAGGCCCGATTCGATGATCGTCGTCGAGCAGAGGATGTCGTAGCGGCCATCGACGAAGTCGACCATCACCTTTTCCAGCTCGCCGTCGCCCATCTGTCCATGCCCCATGGCGATCTTGGCTTCCGGCACCAGCTTGCGCAGCTTCTCCACCCAGGAGGGCAGGTCCTGCACGCGATTGTGCACGAAGAAGATCTGGCCGCCGCGCGCCAGCTCCTTGCGGATCGCTTCGCCCAGCAACATCGGATCCCAGGTGCAGAGGAAGGTGCGGATGGCCAGTCGATCCGCCGGCGGCGTCGCGATGATCGAGATCTCGCGCAGCCCGCTCATCGCCATCTGCATCGTGCGGGGGATCGGCGTCGCGGTCAGAGTGAGCACGTCGATCTGAGAGCGCAGCTCCTTGAGGCGCTCTTTGTGAGTCACGCCGAAGCGCTGCTCTTCATCGATGACCAGCAGACCGAGATTCTTCCAGCGCACGTCCTTGGACAGGAGCCGATGGGTGCCGACCACCACGTCCAGCTTGCCATCACCGAGCCCTGCGATCGTCTGGCGCTGCTCCTCCTTGCTGCGAAAGCGCGACAGCGATCCCAGCTTCACGGGAAAATCCCGCATACGCTCGGAGAAGGTGATGAAGTGCTGTTCGGCCAGCACGGTGGTCGGCGCCAGCACGGCGACTTGTCGCCCACCCATCACGGCGAGCATGGCCGCCCGCAACGCAACCTCGGTCTTGCCGTAACCGACGTCGCCGCAGACCAGCCGATCCATGGGCCGTGGCTGCTGCATGTCTTCCAGTACCGCGGTGATGGCCTTGTCTTGATCCGGCGTCTCGTCGAACGGGAAGGTCTCCTCGAACTCCTGGAAGACGACGTCGGGGGCGTTGAAGGCGTGGCCGGGCAGGGCGAGCCGCTGGGCATAAAGCTGCAGCAGCTCCTCGGCCACCTTGCGCGCCTCGGCCGAGACCCGCCGCCGCTTCTCCTGCCAGGTCTTGCCGCCGACTTTGTCGAGTTTGACCGCCTCGCCCTGGGCACCGACGTAGCGGCGGACCTGTCCGATCCGATAGACCGGGACGTAGACGATGCCGCCGTCGTACTCGATATGCAGGAAATCCTGCTGCACGCCGCGCAGGTCGAGCCGCTTGAGACCCCGGTAGCGTCCGACCCCGTGATCCTCGTGAACCACGAGATCCGCTTCGGCGATCTCGCCGAGATCGCCGAGGCCACCTGACGTCCGCGCGGGGCGATTCTCACGGTGGGCGCGCGGCCCGAAAATTTCAGCCTCCGAGATGAGGGCGAGGCCATCCCTTGGCAGTCGGAAGCCGGCCGACAGCGTGCCCGTCAGTACCGCCAGCGGGGCCGGGTCGTCCTGCCGTTCCAGCAACTGAAGCAAGGTCGGGCGGGCCCGCTTGCTGGGCGACGCAGAGGGGTCGAGGCCGATGGCCCGCAGCAGGCCGACGAGCCGGTCGGCGTGAGAGCGAGTGCCGGCGACCAAGCGCACCCGGGTTCCGTCCCTCAGAAAGGCTTCGAGCTTTTCCCGGAGCGCGCGGCCGTGCTCGCCGGCCTCGGCTTCACCCTTGCCCGCGTCGGCGCGTCGCTGTTCGGCGAGCTCCGCGCGCAAGGTGGTGTTGCTCTCGGCCTCGAGCGCGACAGTCAGGATCTCGACCGGCTCTGCGCCGGAGATCAGCTCGAGCGGCTCGAGATCGAGTCGCCGCCGGTCCGCCAGCGCCGCCCGGGCCTGTTCGGGAGTGAGCAGGAAGTCGCCCGGCGGCAGTGCCAGCATGTGCTCGCCTCGGCGTTGCTCCGCGCTCTTTTCCAACCGGCTGAACGTGCGCCGGAGGTCCTCCATCACCGCGTCGGGGTCGCTCACCACGAACAGCGTCTCGGCGGGCAGATACGCCAGCGGAGAATCCATGCGGGTGTGAAAGGCGGGCGCCAGCGCCTCGATGCCGAAGAAGTCCTCCCCGGCGTCGATCTGAGCCATCAGGTGGCGCATCTTGCTCGAGGGCACCGCCGCCGCGTCGGCCGCCTCGAGAATGCGGCCGCGCAGATCGGCGCCTTCACCAAGGATGGTCTCGCGTACGGGGTGCACGTGTGCAGAGCCCAAAGATCGCAGAGTGCGCTGGGTGCCCGCATCGAAGAGCCTCACCGATTCGACCTCGTCGCCCATGAGCTCGAGCCGCACGGGATGGCGATAGACCGGCGGAAAGAGATCGATGACGGCACCCCTCACCGCGAACGTGCCCGGATCCTCGACGACCTGGACGCGCTGAAAGCCCGCTCGCACGAGGCCATCCACCAGCTTGTCGCGGTCGACCTCCTCACCGGCGGCGATGGAGAAACAGCGCGAAACAAACTCTTCCCGCGGCACCACGCGCCGGAAGAGAGCGCTGGCCGAGGCGACGATCACCTGCGGCCCGGTGCCACGCGCTAGCTGATAGAGCAGCGCCATCCTCCGCATGAGGATGCGTCGATCGGGCTTCATCTCCGCGTAGGGCGAGATACCGTCGGCGGGTAGCTGTTCGACGGCCGCCGACAACGTGGGATCGTCACCAGAACTCCGTTCGGGAACGAAGAAGGCGAGATCCGCCAGCCGATCCTCGGCCTCGTTTTCATCCGCCAGCAGATAGACGACCGGCGGACCCGCGTCGGACGCAAGCTGGGCGGCGACCGCAGCACCGAGCGAGCCGCTGGCCCCGAAGAGTCGCGCGCGAGTCGTGTCCGCTCCCAGCCGCTCTTGCAGCTGTACAATCGCGGCGGCGAGCCCCACGCGCTCGGGTGCGGCGAGAGGATCGGCTGGCAGGCTGGCGGGCATGGCGGGAGGGTTTTACACGACCGCGTCGCAGGGTCGAGCGCTGGGATACTTCGACCCCGCAGGCGCATCGCGCACGACGCATGGCCACGTTCTGGTGGTCGTGGACAAGTCGTGCGTAGATTCGTGTATGAGCCGTGATCAATCCGATCCGCCGGGCCAACCGGCCGGATCACCGCGAGGCCCTTCACCGAGCGAAGACAAAGTGCTGCCGATCGTCGAAGCCGGCCACCCGGTGCTCCGCGCGGTTGCCCGACAGTTGTCGTTCCAGGAGATCACTTCACCCCTCATCGCCGACCTCATCGAATCCATGCGCGAGACCATGCGGGCGGCGCCCGGCGTGGGCCTCGCCGCGCCCCAGATCGGCGAATCGCTGGCGCTGGCGGTGATCGAGGATCGGGCGAGCTACCACGCCCACGTGCCCGAGGCCGAGTTGGCCAGCCGTGAGCGGGTGGCTGTGCCTTTTCACGTGATCATCAACCCTCGGGTGGAGGTCCTCGACGCAGGGCCAGTCGAGTTCCTGGAAGGCTGTCTGAGCGTGCCCGGGTACGCCGCGGTGACACCGAGGGCACTGGCCGTTCGCGTGCACGCGCTCGATCACCGCGGCGAGCCGAAGGTCATCGAGGCGCGCGGCTGGTACGCGCGAATCCTGCAGCACGAGATCGACCACCTCGGCGGGACGCTCTACGTCGATCGCATGGTCTCCCGCACCTTTGCCTCGACGCGATCGGTGGCCCCGCCTGCGGCCCGCGGTCGTTGACCGTCGAGATCGACCACGTTATGGTCGGCGCTCACGAAGGGGAAACTCCATGACGCGAAAGCTTATCTGGACCGTGGCCACCGTGTCGATTGCGCTGCTCGCGGCCTGCCAGCAAACGGGCGTCCTGCGCGTCGACAAGGTCGAACCGGAACAAGGAATCGTCTCGGGCGGCGATCAGGTCGAGATCCGCGGCGCTGGATTCGTTCCCGGCAAGCACCAGGTCGAGGTCCGCTTCGGCCGCACCCGCGCCGACCAGGTGAGCATCTCGTCCAACAGCTCCATCACGGTGGTCACGCCGGCGGGGGCCCGCGGTCCCGTCGACGTCACGCTGATGTTCGACGACGGCTCGCAGTTCAAGATCCCCGAAGGCTTCAAGTACGTGTCCGCCAACACCGGAGGCGACGTGCGCAAGGCCTTCTTCTCCGACAAGCCCGGCGAAGCCAAACCCGGCACGACGCCCACCAACACCACCCCGCCTCCGGCGAAGTAGCCCCGCCGCCTCCCGCCCGCCCGTCTAGCCGAACGCACGCGCTCGGCTCGCGGACGGGAAGGTCGATCCCCAGATCGTCCCGCCGAGCGCGATCGGCCGACTCACCGAACGCACGCGCCCGCGTCGCGAACCGGAAGGGCGCTCCCCAGATCGCCCCGCCGAGCGCAATCGGCCGCCGAGCCGAACGCACGGCGCCCGGCTCGCGGACGGGAAGGGCGCTTCCCAGATCGCCCGCCGACCGCGATCGCCGACAGCAACATCGGGGGCTTGGGACCCTCTCAGGGTCCCAAATTTAACGATACGAGGCGCGGAACAGCTGCTGGCCCATCAACAGCAGCGTGCCCGCCGGCACCGAGCGGCTGCCGCGGATCCGGAAGAACGTGCCGTTCGACGAACCGAGATCGGTGAGCGTCGCGTAGCCGTCGCGATAGGAGATCTGTGCGTGGCGGCCCGAGACGTAGCCGTCTTCGGGGAAGAGGATGTCACCGCGTTCGCGACCGAGAACCACCATCTCGTCGTAGAGCGGAAAAGCGGGACCCTCGACGTCTCTGCCCACGATCACCGAGAGTCGTCCCCAGTAGCCGGGATTGGGCGTACCGATGACGTCGGTGCCATCTTCGAGAGCGATCGGCGGGGCGATGACGTTGAACCGGAGCAGCTCTTGGCCGATGCGCAAAACATCGCCCGATTCCAGCCGTTCCTCTGCGACGATCTTGATGAAGACCCCGTTCAGGCTTCGCAGATCCCGCACCACGAGCCCCTCGTCGGTGAACGCGAACTCCGCGTGGCGAGGCGACAGGTAGGGATCGGCATCGAACAGCGAGCCCTGGCCTCGTCCAATGAGGTTCTCGCCATCCTGCAAGGGATGTACGCCCCCTTCGGTCCCGTCGGGGCGGATGAGTGTCAGGTGCCCGCGTGGCGCGGTTCGCGCAACGCTGTTGCTCGATGACTGGGCGATCGTGCGCGCCGCGGGTGCTGGCGCAGCGCCTGCTCCACCGGGCTTCATACGATAGCCACAGGCGCCGCAGAACGCGTAGCTCGCAATGACCGGCTTGCCACACTTGGGGCAGGGGATGAGATCCTTGGACAGGGATCCGAGGGGCGGCTGCCCCACCGGCGGCGTCTGATCCAGGTTGGGCGCCGCTGAAACGGCCATCGCCCCCGAAGCTCGCGGCACGTTAGAGGTGGAGCGCACGATCGGCGTCTCGGCCGTCGGCGCCAGCTCTGCGGCCATCGGAGGTGGAGCCGCCGCGGGTTCCGCCATCGGCACGGCGGCGGCCATCGAAGCTCCCGTCGTCCGGGCAGGCATGTCGCTCGAACGCGAGTGCTCGATGGGCCGAGCGGCCTCGCTCGGTCGAGTCGTCTCGAGAGGCCGAACCGGCTCGACGGCTGGGGCCACGACAGCACCGACCGCCGCGGCCGGCGCTTCGAGTTTGGCGCCGCACCCAAGGCAGAACTTGTAGTGCTTCTGGTTCTCTTTCCCGCAGCGTGAACAGGTGGTCACGAATCAGCCCTCGCGAAGGTTCTATACGCGCCCGCTCCGATCATAGAGCGATTTGCGGCCATTTCACAGCTCACGCGAGCTCCACGCGCAGCAGTTGCTGACCAATGAAAACGTAGTCGCCGTTGACCAAGGGGGTCTCACCGGCCACGCGGACGAAGGTGCCATTCTTCGACCCGAGATCCGTCAGGGTGAAGCGGCCCTCGGCCGAGATGCTGACCTGTGCGTGATGTCCGGAGATGAAGGGATCGTCCGGGAAGTTTACGTCGTTGCCCTCACGCCCGATCGAGATGGTGTCGCCGCGGGCTCGGAAGATGACGCCGATGTCGCCGCCTCTGAGCCGCTGGATGAGGCGCATCTTCGATGCCCGCTTGGGGCTGGCGTAGAAGTAGGTTCCTTCCGCATCGGGCTGCGGCCCGAAGTCGGGCGCCGCTGCCTCGACCTGCAGGAGTTGCTCGCCAATCAAGAAGAAGGTCCCCGATTCGAGCGGCACGGCGTTTCGAATCCTGACGAACACACCGTTGGTGGAGTTCTCGTCCCGCACGAAGAGCTTGGCGTCGCGGTAGAGGAAGTTCGCGTGTTTGGGCGAGACCAGTGTGTCCTCTGCGAAGAGGATGGCGCCCTCGCGTCGGCCGACGACGTGGTCGGTGCCGTTCAGTTGATAGGAGACCCCATCGCTGCTGTCGCCTCTGACGAGGATGAGCTTGGCGCGACCGGGGGGCTGAACCCCCGAAAAGTAGAGGGTCTTGGCCACGGCAGGCGCGCCTTCGACCATGCGATGGCCGCATTTGCCGCAAAAGAGGTCATCGACCGGGACTGAGCTATTGCAACTAGGACAAGATTTCGTCGACATGCTGATCTCCATCCGGGCGGCCTTCGCGTGTGGTCGCGCGCTGGCCACGTCCGGCTCACCCGACCTCGCACCCGGACCCGCGCCGTCCCAGCCAAAGGTGCTGCCACAAGAAGGGCAGCGAGACGTCCCGAACTCCGCCAGAGCATCGCATCTGAGGCAAACGAGTCCGACGGACATTCCGGTTGGATCATGCCCGCTTGGCGAGATCTGTCAATAGAACCGGGGGGGATCGCAGCGTCGCTCACGCGGGTGATATCCCACCGGTCGGTCCCTCGACTCGGCTGTCGGTCACCGGTGTGGCCGACAAGCCGCCGCGCCTTTGCGGTCACTCGTCCTTGACGACGGGAGCGTCGGCCGTGCCGCCGACACAGCGAGCGCGCAGGTAGCTGTGAACCGCCGCCTTCAGTTCGGTCGGCATCTTTGCCGCCAGTGCTTGCCGCGAAATCTCGGAGGTGCGCCGGTAGGTCTCGAAGAAGGCGACGCATTCGCCGCAAACGGCCAGGTGACGTTCGAAGCGACCGTGCTCGTCCTCGGGCAAGCCGCCTTCGAGGTACTCGAGACAGAAATCGATGATGTTCTGGCAGTTGATCATCGAGAGGTTCCCTCGGGGGTAGGCCGGCCGCTGCGGTCGCTCAAATATTACCTACCGGGCCGGTTTTGCACACAACTTCACCCAGTTCCGTCCGAGAATGTTTCGGTGAGCCACATCGACAAGGATCCCAACTGGGCGCTGCAGTCGACGCGTGAGCAGCTGCAAAGAGCCGAAGAAGTACGGGCCCAGGAGCGTAGGGCCGACGTCCGCGAGACCAGCGTTCGTGCCGAACGGTTTCGCGCCGCCCTGAGTCGTGAAGAGCAGACCAAGCAGGCAGTCGCCCAGGCCAATCAGGGGCAGGCGCAAAAGGCCGAGACCAACCGAGGCGAGGCCCGCCGACTCGAGACCGCGCGCGAGGCCGGTCGGGATGCGGTTCGCGCGGCCGGTGTGCGGGGCGAGGGCCTGGCGGGCGAGACCAGCAAAAAGGAACTGGGGCGAGGCGAGCTGGCGCGAGGCGAACTTGTGCGAGGGGAGACCGCACGGGCAGAGACGGCCAAGTCGTCGTCGACTCCCCTCGGGAGCTCGAGCTCGAGCGAACGTGCGACGGCCTTCCAGTCCGCGCTCGCCGGCAAAGAGCGCGAGATGCGGGATCGTTTTGCATCGGTGACCGCGTCGGCAGGACAGCTTGCGCGGGCCGATGGCGGCGCTCCCGGGGCGAGCCCGGGCTCGGCGGGTGCTCCGCAGGGCAGCCGCGACAAAGACAAGGCAGGCAGTGCGGCTGCGGAAAAGGCGGGACTGACACTCGAGACGTCGGCCTTGCTCGAAAGCCTCGTCGAAGGTGGCATGGGAGCTGGTGGGACCGGCGCCCTTTTGGGGAAGAAGGGCAAAGGCAACCTGGGCGACAGCGCAGGCGGCGGGGCGGGCGACGATGCCGGCGGCGCCCAGGCGACGAGCGGCGGCGCAGCCCAAGAAACCAAGGAAGCCAAGGCGGCGAAAGAGGCCAAAGGGAAGTCCCCCGGCGAAGAGGCCATCAGCGAAGTGGCCGCCGCGATTTCGGCGGCGGCCCAACTCGGTCAGACACCGGCCTGGTCGCGGCCCGAAGGTCCTACCCAAGCGGCCCCGCGTCCGCGCGAATTGCCACAGCCAGCGCCTGGGAGCGACCCGATTCACCAGCTCCTGATCGGAAAAGGCCCGGACGGCGCCGAGGCCAAGATGATGATCACGGTGGGCCCGCTGGCCGGAACCACCATCAATCTGCGCGAAGGACCGGGCGGCCTCGTGGCTCAGATCCTCACGCAGAACGAGTCGGCCCGGCAGACGCTCAATTCGGCCATGGCCGCCGTCGCGAATCGACTGAAGGAAAAAGGTCACAAACTCGACGTCCGCTTCCATAATGCGCCGGCATCGCCGCGGGACCAGGGACAGCACCCTGGTACCGGTCGGCCGCAGCGCTAAATGCCCGCACGTATCCTCGCGTTTCCCTTCGAAGGTCTGCCTCGCGTCCCCGCCATTTCGGTGGCGCGCTCGCGAGCGATCGCCCGCGGTCTCGCCACCGGCGCTGAGCTAAGCCTCAGCGCCCGCGGCCTCGGCCGCATCCAACTCTCCGTCGACGGCGTCGAGCCGATGGGCATGCGGACGGGCAACACCAGCCACCCCTCGCCCGAATCGGCGTTCATGCTTTTGCGCGCGGACGGGACCGCCGCGTGTCTCACGGTCGAAAGATTCTTCGCGCTGTCCCTGGTTCGGACCGCCCTCAGCGCGCCGGCGCCACCCGTGCTGCGGCCATTGAGCCCGTCGGAACGGGGGGTACTGGCGGCCATCGTTGCCGGTGTGATCGCCGGCGCCGACGCTGGGGGCGTACGCGTCTCGCTCGAGCGACTGCGGCCCGTGGACGAGCGCGAAAGGGTGACGATTCATTTCACGGCGCGCACGGCGGGCATCGTCGGCGTGGTCGCGCTCGACATACCGATCTCGTGGTTTCCCTCCGCGGCTGCGCGGCTCTCCGCGGACGCCGCCGTCATGCTCGAGACGACGCTTTCGGTGAGGGTGGCGCGCACCGAGCTGACGGGGGCTGCGTACCTGTCGGCGGAGGTTGGCGATGTCGTCGTCTTCGATGGAGTATCGTCCCCGGCGGACGCCGATCCCTGGCCCTGCCAGCTCTGGATCGGCGCCAAATGCCTCGATGCGGAGCTGTTGCCCGACGGAGATCTGCGGCCGTCGGGCACCCTTCGCGAAGGGCAGGCCGCCGGCAACACGAGTGACCAAATGAGCGATCGAATGAGTGACAAAGACAAATACGGAAGAGTAGGGGACGGCGGCCTCGACCCCGAAGGGGCCTCGCTCCTGGCATCCTCGCCGGTCGAGGTCGTGGCCGAGATCGGGCGCGTCCCGATGCGCGGCGACGAGGTGCTTGGCCTCGTCAACGGAGTGGTGCTGTCGCTCGGCGAGCGTCGCCGGGACCTCGTCACCTTGCGGGTGGGGGGCAGGGTCTGGGCGCGCGGAGAGCTCGTCAACGTCGACGACGAGCTCGGCGTGCGGATCACCGAGATCGTGCGCCAGCGCTGAACGGGCCGACTTCCAAGCTTCCGGAACTTCCGGAGTTTCCCGGTCAGCCTGAGTCAGGCGAGTCAGGCGAGTACGGGAGTCGGCGCGGCTTTCGCCGCTTCGACCGCGAGCGAGTGCAAGCGAGCCGCTGCGGTGGCCCAGGTCGGCGCCGCACCCAGCAGGTTGATCGTCAGCGCGTCCCAACGTTGGCGGTCGGTGCGCAGCGCGATCGCACGTCGGATGGCCCCGGCGAGCTCGAAGGCGTCGAGAGGCGCATACATGAGCGCGTTGCCGGTCGAAGAGGCGACGTCGTAATCGACGAGGAAATCGCCGAAAGCACCCGCATCCGGCGCCAGTGGCAAGGCGCCGTAGCGAAGCGCCAGGCCTGCGGTGCGAGCCGTGCGATCGTCGGGATCGAGCAGTGCCACCGCATCGGCGGCGGCCAGCAGCTCGCGTTGCAACGTGTGTGACTGAGGCCCGTGTTCCACCAAGGCGATGCGGCCGGGATTGCCGATCGCAATCACGCGCGCCCGCTCGGCCAGGCCGCGATCCGACCCGGTCGGAAGAACCAGCACGACGTCGAGCCCCGCCAATTGGGGAATCGCTGCCAAGAGCGTTTCTATGCCTGCTCCCGGCTCGAGGCGGGGCGCCAGCAGCAGAAGCGTTCGTGGGCCAACCGCGAGAGTGAGGCGCCGAGCGAGGGCCTTGCGGCACTCGGCCTTGCCAGCCAGCGATGCTGCGGAGAAGTGATGCGCCAGCGCCGGATCGTTGCTGGGATCGTGGGGCGGGTCGTCGCTTCCGAGCCGCACCACCACGAGCGACTGATCCGAAGGCCGATCGGCCATACCGGCGTGATTCGCGAGCGCGGCGGCGGCCGAGGGGCTCGGCACCACGATGGCATCGGTGGCGAGGGCGGCTTTCGCAAGCAGCGAGTCTTCACCGGCTGCTACGTCATCGCCGCTGCGACCTCCAGGAATGACCAGTACGGAGCTCGCATCCGGAAGCGCCGCCAGAGCGTGCGCTGTGCGTTCGCCCCAGCCGACCAGAAAATCTGCCTTGAGGATGCCGTCGTTTACCAGCACCTGGGCAGCGGCACCGAGGAGTTGCGCCATACGCTCTCCGGTGGCGGGCGGCAGGCCGAGAACGAAGAGGTGCGCCGCGCTCGAGGTGGCGCGACCCTCGAACAAGGGAATCTCGAGGGTTTCGCTGGAACCGTCGCCATTGGCGAGGCTCACCGTCACCGGCCGAAGCCGGCGGGCAAGTCCCGTCTGCCGCGCGAGCTGCTCGGGTGCGGCCTGAGCCAACACGGCGACCCGCCGTTCGGCGGTCGCAAGGGCGGCGGCGAGGCCGAGAGCGCCCGCAGCGTCGGCATCAGCCGGATCCGCCAGCGGAGCAATGGTGTCGGTCACGAAGAGGTAGTCAGACATCTCAAAGACTTGTCAAAGACTTGGCCGCGAGCGCGTCGCGAGCAGACGTTGATGCGAAAACATGGGATGGAAAAAACGTCGACCCCGACGTTCGTACATCCACCGCTTCCGGGGTTGTACGTCACGACGGGGTCGTTCTGATTGTGGTCCGGTCGCGCGCCTGATCGCGCGCTGCAGGGAGAAGCGGCTATTCGTTGGCGCCGCGCTCGTCTTCTTCGCCGGGGAACTCGTTCACCGACGGATACTTCATGATCTCCTTGCGAGAAATCTTCCAGGCCTTCTGGACAATCCAGGACAACGAACGGTCTTGCCGCGTTGCTTCCTCCTGAATCTCCTTCAACATTTCCTCTGGAAAATAGAGACTTTGCTTCCGTTTGTCGGACCCAGCCATGAAGCCCCCCCGGTGGTAGTGGACAGTTTGGGGTGCAGGCATTTATTCAATCGCTGCCTACACTGTCAAGGTATCCAAGGTATCGGTCATCGTACCACTTTTCTAGAGCGGTGTCCCATCGTGCGCTAGAATCTCCCGTCCAGTCGGGGAAAACCTGCGGAAAGGGGCCTTATGGAAGGGTCAGGACTGAAGAAGAAGGATCTGAAGCGGTTTCGCGAAGTTCTTCTGGCGCGAAAGCGCGAGATCCTGAGAAACGCCCAACGGACCCTGAGCGAGGACATGACCCTCGAGACCGACGACCTTCCGGACGAGATGGACCTGGCCTCCTCCGAGTATCTGCAGTCGTTCACTTTCCGGCTCCGCGGTCGCGAAAAGACCTTCTTGCAGAAGATCGATCACGCCCTCGAGCGGATTGACGCTGGCACATTTGGGCTCTGCGAGCAATGTGACGAGCCGATTTCCATCAAGCGGCTCGAGGCTCGCCTCGAGACCACTCTGTGCATCCGGTGCAAAGAAGACCAGGAGCGCATGGAAAAGGCCTACGGATAGAGACGCCTGGCGATCGATGCCAGTTCGCTAGCCAGCGATGGCTAGTTCAATGGACCGCGGGACTTTGTAAGGCGCGAGGTTCCGGGCGCAGTGGTCGATGAGCTCCTCGCTGCGGCAGCCGGCCGACGCGAGCACGCGGGCCACGACGACGGGATTGCCAATCTCGTCGTGTGACAGACGCGCCTCGGCTTCTCGCACTTTGGGGAAGGCCTCGAGGCAGCCCGCCACCTCGCCCAGCGCCACCCGCTTGCCGTCGATTTTCACCAGATCATCCTCGCGTCCGCGCAAGGTGAGGCGTCCGGCCTTGTCTAGCCAGCCGAGATCGCCTGTGCGGTACCACCCATCGCCATCGCAGCGGCCGATGGCGGCTCCTCCGGCTTTCGACGTCAGGGTGAGGTTGGGGATGAATCGCTGCGAGATGCCGGGGCCGCGCACCCAGATCGGCTGCGGCTCACCGATGCCCGCGGCTTTTCCGCTCGCCTCGGGAAGCCCGCCGAGCCGGAGCTCGACACCCTCGTAGGGTTTGCCAACGGTGCCCGGCTCCTTGCCGGTCTTGTCGATGGTGATGGGGCCGGTCTCCGTCGCGTGATAGGCGGAGAGAAGGCGCACCCGATATCGTTCGTAAAAGCTCGTCGCGACCGATTCGGACAGTGGTGATCCGGCGCTGACGAAACGAGCTTTCTTCGTGGTCAGCGGCTTGACCGTCACTTCGCGCGCCAGGGCCCCGAAGAGAGCCGGATTGCCCGGGAAGACGTCGATGCGTTCATCGCGCAGAAGCTTCGAGAGTCGTTTGATCGACAACTCGTCCTCGAGGTAGAGGGAGGCGCCTCGAGCGAGCGGGGCCAGCAATCCGGCATCGAAGCCAAAGCCGTGATACAGCGGTGCCGCGGCCAGCAGGCGCGCGTCCGGACCGAGATCCAGCGCGTTGGCCATCGTTTCGGCAATGGCTTCGAGAGCCGCATCGGACCTCAGTACGCCCTTCGGATCCCCTCCGGCGTCGGCCGTGCTGAGCGCGACCGAGGGGAGCTCGTCGGAGGCCCGTTCGGCCGTTTCGCCGATGCCTCGTTTGTAGAGGTGCACGTTGAGCAGGGTGCCCTGAAGGCGCCGTCTGCCTTCCGGGACGAAGCGCGGGCCGCTGCGTTTGCCATCCCCACGTGGGGCGGGGGTGGCCGCCGGAGTGGGTGTGTCCCCCCCGTGGGGTCGGGTGATCAGCGCTCGCAGGGGGGCAGACTCGAGAATCATGTCGAGCTCCCGGCTGGCGGTGGTCGGATCCAGCGGGACGAAGACGGCTCCCAGCTTCGAGGCGGCCGCGGCGAGGATCACGAATTCCGGCACGTTCCCCAGCATGACTCCTAGCCAGGAACCAGCCGTGATGCCGAAGGTGCCAAGCTCCTGCGCCCTCCGCTCGACCCGATGGCAGAGACCCCGCCACGACAGGTAGGTGTCGCGGTAGACGAGAGCGGTGCCGGCGCCGCCCTGATCTTTGACGATCCTTTGCAACCATTCATAGAGAAGCGGCATGGGGCAGACAGAACTCCGGGCGCGAGTTTAGCGATCCGGTGTGTAGGTCACAACCGGCGTGCCCGCCACCGAGGCAGGCGGGCGAATCAGTTGGCAGAGATCTCGGGGCATCGGCTGAAGGGAGTTGGGGGCGGCGGAGGCGCAAGACGGCCGGCCTGCCGGGCTTCTTGCCCGGCTCGTTCTACTGCTCGGCAGATTGGCCCCTCACCTTGGGGCCGTTTGAACGACCTTGGCGACGAGCACGCATGAAGCTCTGATCGTGCGCCATTGCACGTGTGCAACAGCCGAGGTGGGCTGATATGGGCGCGTGTTGGGAACTCCCGCGTCTTTACGCGGCGCCATTCCTGACCTAACCTTGCACAGCACCTTGGCCAAGACTCCCCCTCGCCGAGACACCGCCGAATCCGACCACGTCCGGGCGAAAACGGTCGTCACGAGCATCAGCAAGATCACAGACAGGGCCCCTGGCAAGGAGGCCTGCCTGGTCGTGATCTACGGCAACGATCTCGGAAAAAAGTACAACCTCGACGCCGCGACGCTGGTGTTGGGGCGGTCTTCGAAGTGCGACGTGCAGATCGATCAAGAATCGGTTTCGCGCGCGCACTCGAAGATCATCAACACCGGAAAGTCGATCCGGATTCGCGATCTCGGTTCGACCAATGGCACATACGTCAACGATGAGCCGATCGAGGAGCGCGTGCTCGGAGATGGCGATCTCATCAAGATCGGCCGGACGATCTTCAAGTTCTTATCGGGCGGCAATATCGAGCGCGCATACCACGAAGAGATCTACCGGCTCACGACGATCGATGGGCTGACCCAGATCTACAACAAGCGCTATTTCCTCGAGACACTCGAACGCGAGATTGCTCGATCGAGTCGCTATCGCCGCGACGTTTCGCTGGTGCTCTTCGATATCGATCACTTCAAGAAGATCAACGATACCTTCGGCCACCTCGCTGGCGACCAGGTGTTGAAGGTGCTGGCGTCGACAGTGAAGACGAAGATTCGCCGCGAAGATCTCTTCGCTCGTTATGGCGGCGAAGAGTTCGCGATCGTGTTGCCCGAGATCGACGGCTTCAACGCGCATCAGTTTGCCGAGAAGGTTCGGCGCATCGTCGAGGCGCAAGAGTTTGGCTTCGAGGAGACGCGCATCCCCGTCACCATCTCGATGGGCGTGGCGACGCTGGATCCAGAAACCGCGGATTCCGCGGCGCTGATCAAGCGCGCGGACGATCGCCTGTACGAAGCCAAGAAGTCCGGCCGCAACTGTGTGCGCGGCTAGGCGATCGCGGCGACTCGTGGTTCACGCCGCAGACGGCAGCGGCCGAGACGGGCCGAGCGGCCAATTCAAGCTTGGCCGTTGCGCCAGGCGCTCATGACGTCTTCGCGGGTCGGCAGGCCCGCGCGGGCCCCCAGGCTGCGGCAGCTGAGACCAGCGGCCGCGTTGGCAAAGGGCAGCGCCTCCTCGAGGGAAAGTCCGGCCAAAAAGGCGTGCGCGAAGGCGCCGCAAAAGACGTCACCCGCGCCCGTGGTGTCGGCGACGAACACGTCGAGGGGTTCTTGTTGTACGAGCTTGTCGCCTTCGAGCGCGACGGCGCCTTCGTTGCCCATCGTGAGCACAGCGACGCGAGGACCAACACGTGTGATCTCGCGCAGGCTCTTTTCCACGTCGTCCGAGGGGGCGAACTCACTGGCGAACCGTTCCGAGCCGATCACGATGTCGGCCAGCGCGAGCAGCTCGCCCATGCCGCCCGAGAGATTGCCGGCGTTGAGCAGCACCGGGATCCCCTTGGCCCGAGCCTTCTCAGCAACAGCCGCTTGCAGCGCAGGTAAGTAGCCATCGATGCAGAGCAGAGAGGCGTTCTGAAGCAGGCGCAGTGGCAGGTCGCGCGGTTGCGGCGGATCGACGTTGCCGGGAGAGAAGCGAATCTTGCGGCGACGGGTGAATTCGTCCACCTCGACGATCGAGATGGGCGAGATCTTGTGCGGGTCGACCAGGCAGAACGACGTGTTCACACCAACCTCGTCGAGGCCCGACAGGATGAAGTGGCCGAAGTGATCGTCGCCGAGGCGACCGAAAAATCGGGTCTTGTCACCGAGTGTGGCAAGCGTGGCGAGCGCGGTTCCCGTGGCCCCGCCTCCTTGCATGCTGAAGACCGAAAGCTCGATCCGCCGTTCGTCGAAACGCGGAGCCACGCAGAGCAGATCGCAGGTGGCGAGGCCGACGCCGACGATGATTCCTTCACTTCGCGCTTCGGGAGCCGATTTGCCGACGGCGGCGCGGCCGGCCCGGCTGGCGGCCTTGCCCGACGGTTTGGCGGCCTTGCCCGACGGCTTGGCGGCCTTGCCCGGCCCGTTGGTAGGGGCGCCGGTCTTCTTCGGTACGGTCTTGCTACCGGAGCGTGAGGGACGGGGCGGGCGGCGCGCGGCCATCGGCGGCATCGTATCACTTCTGCGGCAGGAGCGGCTGCCCGGCACGGCTCTGCAGGTCGATGTAACGCTCGAGGGCCTCGATCGCCTTGCGGTAGTTGGCGTTCGAGAAGTGGCTGCGCCCGAGGTAGTAGAGCAGGGCGGGGCGGCGGGCGGCGACAGTCGCGTCCTCGGCGAGCGGGCGGAGCTCGTCGATGGCATCGCCGAAAAAGCCGGCCTTGTAGTGCAGGAAGCCCGACATCAGTGCGAAGTCCGGTCCGAGTCGCCCGAAAAGATCGTCCGGCCAGGCTTCGATGACTTTGTAGGCAGAGGCATACTTTCGCGCAGCAACGAGCGCTTCGACCTCGGCGTACTCACGTGCCAGCCGCGCGCCCAGCTCTGGCGGCGTGTCGGCCGGAGGTATCGGGGGAACGAGATCCCCGGCGGGTGCCAGCGGGATCTCGGGATCGCGCAAGGGGAGAGTGGCGACCAGATCGAGCAACAGGCTTGCGCGAGCGGAATCGGCGCCGATCGTGCCGCCGCTGACCTCGCGCGCTCGTCGGGACCAGAGCTGAGCTTCCCGTGCTTTACCGTGACGGAGCAAGCTGCGAGCGAGGCGCCCTCGTCGCGAGGCGATCTCTTCAGCCGCAATGGATCCTTCGGGGCGCGGTTGATACCCGCGGACGATCTCGGAGAGGCGCCCGTACGGCCAGTGTGGACCGTAGATGCGCACCAGGTAGGAATCGTAGCGAGCGTAGCCGAGCAGATCGCGAGGCGCATTGAACTCGATCCGCGCGTTGTCGTCGGTGTTGAGCTCGGCGCCTGCCGTAAAAGCCTCGATCTCGTCGCCACCAAGCAGGAGGGACGCCGGGACGTCGTGAACCTCGCCGAGTCCTGCGCGTTCTGCTTCCCGTCGCGTGCGGGGATCTCGCAGCCGTTCGGCGAGCCGATCGATGTCGATCGGGATGGGCGTTTCGCTCGCGATGAGGATCGTGTCGGAGGAGAGATCCTCGGCCGCGAAGACCAGAACGTGGGGAAATTCCTGCAGGAGCGTCCGGTAGATGCTCTTGACGTTCCAGGGCGCCATCTCGTACAGCTGCGCCCACTGGCAGAAGACCCCTCCGGGAGCCAGCCGCGCCTTGACCGCGCGGAAATATTCGCGGGTAAAGAGGTTCGAGACGCCGGAAATCCAGGGGTTGGACGGCTGGCTGACGATGACGTCGAAGGGGTCCGTGCGCTGACTGAGAAAATTGCGGCCATCGCCCACTCGGGCGGTCACCCGTGGATCCTCGGTGGGGCGATGGTTCACGTGATCGAAGAAGTGAGCGGCTCGGTAGACCGCCGGTTCGAGCTCGACGACCTCGAGCGAGCGGATCGGGAACTGGGTCATCGACCCTGCCGTGACTCCTGAGCCGTACCCGATGAGCGCGACGCGGGGTGGGCGGCTGGCGACGTCGTGCGGGTAGAGCAGCAGCGGCAGCAGGCCGACCATAATCTGCGTCGGCATGTCGGCGTCGCTCGAGGCGTCGACCTTGCCGTTGTTTTTCATCGCTACGGTTTTGCCCCAGCGATCCACCGACACGGTAGTGGCGATGCCATCTTCGTAGAAGAGCAGCTCGGGTTTCTCCCAGGACTTCTTGTCGCGTTTGCGTTCGAGATAGTCCTTGGCGATCGAGACGCGGAAGAACCCCACCGAGAGATCCACGAGGTTCCACCGGGGTAGCGCCAGGCCGGCGACGGCGAGCGTGGCCGCGACGGCGATGCCGGCGAATCGACGGCGGCGTTCGAGCGCAGGGGCGAAGCCGAACATGAGCACAGCGAGCGCGAGACTGACGAGAGCGGCCCCGGCGATGCCGCGTTCGAGTCCGACCAACGGCAAGACGACGAAACCCGAGGCGAACGAGCCGGCGATGGCCCCGATGGTGTTGAGCGCATACGCATTGCCGACGTCTCGCGCGACGCGGTCGAGGTCGCGCGTGACCGCGCGGATGGTCAGGGGAAAGATTCCGCCCATCTAGATCGTCGCCGGCAAGATGGAAGCGCAGACCGCTGCGAACTGGCAGGCCTGGATGGTGTCGACGCTGGCGCGGGTGGCGCCGAGCAGCCAGGCAAAGAAGTAGGGCAGGCGATCCATCACCAGATGCGACAGCCCCACCGCCGTCGCGATGCCGAGGTGGAGCGTCGCCAGCGCGGCGACCGGCCGCCTCAGCCGATCCGCTAGGCGACCGAACAGGTGTGCGCCGAGGCCGAGGCCGATCAGGAATCCGACCAAGATGAGCGTGAACGAGAAGACCGACGAGCCGATCACGACGGCAAGCGCACGGGTCCAAAGGACCTGAAGGGTCATGGCACTGGCGCCCGAGAGGAGAAAGCCGGTCAGAACGATCGCCTGGGCGGAAGCCGGCAGCGACAGAGGCGGGCTGGCGACGGGCTCCGCGATCGAGTCGAGCGGGGGCGCCACGGGGGCGGGCCGTCGAGAGACGACGCGGCCGAGGGCGAGGATGGCGGCGGCGAGGGCGAAGTTGAAGCTGGCCGCGATGGCGTTGGTGGTGCTCACGCCGAAGGCGGGCAGAAAGATGAAGCCGGCCAGGAAGGATCCGGCGACGGCCCCGAAGAGATTCGTGGCGTAGAGGCGCCCCAAGTGGCGTCCGATGCCGGGCAGCTCGGCGGGCCGGCTAACGATGGCCCGCGCCAGCAGGGGCAAAGTCGCACCCATGAGGGTCGTCGGGCCGAGCAACAGCAGCGCGGCTGCGGCAAAACGAAGGATGGAGAGCAGCGTGTACCGATCGCCCACCGTGCCCCACAACCATCGATTGAGGCCTGGATAGAGGCCCAGAACGAGGGGGATCAGCAGCGCGAAAACCCCGATCGCGATCTCGGCCAGTGCGTACGCCCGGATCGGGTCGCGCACCCGGTGAGCGTAGCGACCAGCCAGGAAGGAACCGAGCCCCAGTCCGCCCATGAAGGTGCTCAGCACCGTCGAGATGGCGAGGGTGGTCGAGCCAAAGACCAGCGTCAGACCTCGGGTCCAGCAGAGCTCGAAGATCAGCCCCGAGGCCCCCGAGAGGAAAAAGCAGGCGAAGACGAGGCCGCGCATGGCAGGGCCTTTTAACGCGCCTCGGACCGGGCTGTCGAACCTCCCTCGTGTCTAGGGCCAGGCGCTTCGGCCGCGCACAGTGATATAATGTTCGCTTCTATGCGCTACGGCATCGTCTCGGACACGCACGCAAACATCGAAGCGCTCGAAGCTGTCTTCAAAGCCTTCGAGTCCGAGAACATCGATCGCTATGTCTGCCTCGGCGACACGGTCGGCTACGGCGCCAGTCCCAACGAGGCCTGCGCGCTCATGCGCAAGAAGGTCGCCTTCGCGATCCTCGGCAATCACGACGCTGCCGTCGCCGGCCGCATGGACTACTCGTACTACTACTACGCCGCTCGGCATGCGCTCGACAAACACGCGCAGATGCTCGAGCCGGATCACCTCGCCTGGTTGAAGGAGCTGCCCTACGAGGTGCGTGAGCACGACATCCTTTTCTGTCACGGCTCGCCGCTGAACGTGCAGGAGTTCGACTACATCTTCGCGCGTGACCAGGCGGCCCGTTGCATGGCGATCTGGGACACAATCCCGCGCCTCACGCTGATTGGCCATTCGCACCTCTGCAAGTCGTTCGCGCTCAATCCCGAGCACGCCGGCGCGCAAGAAGTCGTCGCGCAGAGCTTCGAGCTGCGGCCGGGCTGGAAGTACATCGTCAGCGTCGGCTCGGTGGGGCAGCCGCGCGATTTCGATCCGCGCGCCAGCTACACCGTCTTCGACACCGAGACCAACGTCTTCGAGTTCAAGCGT
>JANNNO010000130.1:0-9107 GCA_031398585.1 Myxococcales bacterium
ACGGGCAACCTCGATTCGCACAACGGAGAGCAGATCATGGCGCTGTTTCGCGAGCTGCACACGCAGGGCTCGACCATCTGCATGGTCACCCACGATCCCCGGTTTGCGCGCGAGGCGGGCCGCACGATCCACCTGTTCGACGGCCGCATCGTAAAAGAGACGATGCGCCCCGCTCCCGAGGCAACGGCGTGACCCGCCCCACCGAAGCCATCCGCGGTGGCCGAGTCCTCGTCGCCGACGATCAGCCCGACGTGCTTCATTCTCTGCGCCTGCTGATCAAGCGGCTGGGGCTGGAAGTCGAGACCGTCTCCACGCCCGACGCCGCGTTGGAACGTGTGCGCGACGGCGTCGATCTCGTCTTGATGGACCTCAACTACACGCGCGACACCACGTCGGGGCAGGAAGGGCTCGACCTGCTCTCGCGCATCCGCGAGATCGACGCGCGCCTGCCTGTGGTGGTGATGACCGCGTGGAGCACGATCGATCTGGCGGTCGAAGCGGTCCGCAGGGGCGCACGCGACTTCGTGCCGAAGCCCTGGGAGAACGATCGCGTGGCGGCGATCATCCGCACCCACATCGAGCTGCGCCAGGCGCTCCGCACCGTCGACCGACAGGTGGAAGCACAGAAGGGCCAGCTCGAAGCCCTGCTGGCCGGCACGCCAGCGATGCAGCAGGTGCTGGGGCTCATCGATCGCGTGGCGCCATCGGACGCCAACGTGCTCATCACGGGCGAAAACGGCACCGGCAAGGGCGTGGTGGCGCGGCGGCTGCACGCGGCGTCGGCCCGATCGAGCAAACCTCTCGTCACCGTCGACATGGGAGCCTTGTCCGAGAACCTCATCGAAAGTGAGCTGTTCGGGCACGTCCGCGGCGCCTTCACCGACGCACGCGCCGATCGCGAAGGGCGCTTCGAAGTGGCCGACGGCGGCACCCTCTTCCTCGACGAGATCGGCAATTTGCCGCTGCCCCAGCAGAGCAAGCTGCTGCGGGTGCTCGAGACGGGTGAGTTCGAACGCGTGGGGGCGTCCAAGACTCGCAAGGTCGACGTGCGGGTGCTGGCGGCGACCAACGCGGATCTGGAAAAAGAAGCCGCGGCCGGACGATTTCGGCAGGACCTGCGCTATCGGCTCAACACCATCGAGATCCGGCTGCCGCCCCTGCGCGAACGGCCCGAAGACATCCCGCTGCTGGCAGCCCACTTTCTCGCCCGCCATGCGCGCAAGCACCGTCGCGAGATCGCGGATCTCACCGAAGCGGCGATCGACGCCCTCGCCGCTCACGCCTGGCCCGGCAACGTGCGCGAGCTGTCGCACGTGATCGAGCGAGGTGTCCTGATGGCTCGTGGAACCTCGGTCACCGCCGACGACCTGGGTCTGGTGCGGGCGGCGCCTCCGGCGATCAACACGCGCGTCGATGATCCCAGTGAAGATCTCGACCTCGAGCGCGCGGAAAAGCAGCTCATCGCCAAGGCGCTGGCCCGCTACGACGGCAACGCGCTCCTGGCGGCGCAGGCCCTCGGTCTGTCACGCAGTGCCTTTTACCGGCGGGCCAAGACCTTCGGGCTGTGACCTTGGCGGCCGACTCGCGCACTCGCTTCGTCCTGCTGGCGCTGCTCGGCCCGGCGCTGGCCGCAGGCACCTTGCTCTTGGAGCGCTCCGTCGGCTGGCCGATCGCGGCGGTCGGCGGCTTGCTCCTCGTCGGCTGGGCGCTCTGGCTCTTGCGCGCGCGACGGCTCTCGCTCACGCCCGTCAGCTCGCTCACCGGTCTGCTGGCGGCGTTCCGCGACGGCGACTATTCGATCCGCCTGGCCGGCCGCGACGCCGATGATCCGCTCGCTCCCGCTTTCGCCGAGGCGAATCGGCTCGGCGAGAGTCTGCGCGCACGCCGCCTGGGCGATCTCGAAGCCACGCTGCTCCTGCAAACCATGGTCGCCGAGATGGACGTCGCCATCCTCGCTTTCGATGACGACGGGACGGTTCGCCTCGGCAACCCGGCCGCGGCGACCCTGCTAGGCCGCAGCCAGGCGCAGCTCGCCGGTAGCGCTGCGGGGGCGCTCGGAATCGCCACCTGGCTGGAAGGTGACGTGCCCCGCACCGTCGCGACGAAGCTTCCCGGCGGCAAAGGTCCCTGGGAGCTGCGCCGCCGGATCGTGAGAGAGCAGGGCAAACGCGTGACCCTGGTGGTGCTCGCCGATCTCGGCCGCGCCCTTCGCGAAGAAGAGCGTCAGGTCTGGCAACGGCTGATCCGCGTTCTGGGACACGAGCTGAACAATTCGCTCGCACCCATCCGCTCGATCGCCGTCAGCCTCGCCGACATGATGAAGGACGATCCGCTGCCCGCCGACTGGCGGCACGAGGTCAGCGAGGGGCTCGGCATCATCGCCGGCAGATCTGCTGCGCTCAGTCGGTTCATCGGTAGCTATGCGCGTCTGGCTCAGTTGCCGCCGCCGACCCCGGCGCCGATCGACGTTGCCGCCTGGGTGGCTCGCATCGCACCGATCGAGGTGCGACGCCCGGTGCGCGTGCAATCCGGTCCTTCGGTGCGGCTGGTGGCGGATCCGGATCAGATGGACCAGCTGCTCATCAATCTCATTCGCAACGCAGTGGATGCCATCGCGGGCAGTGACGGTGCGGTGACGGTCAGGTGGACTGTGTCGGCCGATCGCTTGAGCGTGCATGTGCTCGACGAGGGCCCTGGCCTTTCGGCCGAAGCGAATCTCTTCGTTCCCTTCTTCACCACCAAGCCGGGCGGCAGTGGCATCGGTCTCGTGCTCTGTCGGCAGATCGCGGAGGCTCACGGCGGAACGCTGACGCTGGCGAATCGTCCCGACCGCAGCGGTTGCGCGGCCACGCTGACGCTTCCCCTGGCACCCGCGTCCGCCTGAGCCCACACAGGCGCGGCGACGCGCGACACGCTCAGCTCTCACGCGTCCAGACCCACTCCTCGTTCGAGCATTTCATCTCGTCGCCCTTGGCCGAGATGGAGCAGCGGACCTCGGCCAGGTCGCGTCCCGGGACCCTTTCGATTCCGATGAACGTGGTGGGCGAGCCATCGGGCACCAGCTCCATCAACACGTGGCCGGGATAGGCGCCCACCACCTTTTGTAGGCGCGAGCCCACGACGGTCAACACCGCGTGCAGATTCCTCTCACCCTTGCGGAACTCGATGTGACGGCCATCACGACCGTCGCCGGTCATCGCCAGCTTCCACGTCGTGCCGAGCAGGTCCTGCGGCTGCTTGATGGGGGCAGAGGCGACGGCCGAACCCCCGGTGGCGCAGGCGCCAGGCAGGAGGGTCAGAGCGAGCAATGCGAGCAGCTTGAAGACGGAAGAGGTGGTCATGGCAATCGTCCTTTCGTTGTGAGCCGCAACCGAGCGGCCCGATGAATCCAGGGGATTGCAACGGCTGGACCACCCAGCCTGCCTTTCGAAGAAAAATTCTTGCGAGCGGCGTAATGCGCGTCCTCTCGGCGGCGAATCCGCCGATTTGCGACGGGTTCCGGGGGCCTGCCCTCGGGGTCGTCGTGGGGCGGATCACAACTTGGCGTCCCCGCCGTGCCGTTTCGTCCCAGCCTCGGAATCTCGCTTTCCCGAAAGCGAGACGAGCGCTTTCCCCGCCTTGGCGATCGCGAATTCTCAGCGCCGCCGGCATTTCAGTGGTGCTCGCGTTCCTGGCGACCGACATCGGCGCGGGACGAGAAGGCATGTGGATCGTCAGCACCGAGAAGGGCTCCAGCGGCGGCAACATCTACCGCTGGAACGGCCGCATCGACGCCACTGGGAATATCCGCCACGGCGGCTCCTGGGAATAGCCTGGGCGAGCGGCGCCGCGGTCGCGTCGTCGGGTCCGTTGAATGCGTGGATCGCGACCCGAGGCGGCGTCATCTACAGCTACCTGCCGTAATCGAGATTGGCCCCTGGGTCGGCGAGTGAGCCTGCGCACCGACGCGCGGCTGCTCTTGCCGGCCCGCCTGCACGCGGGGTCATAAGTTGCCCGCACCCGGCAGCCCGCTGTTAGAACTGGTCTCCCGCTCCCCGCGCCCCGTCAGGAACCTCGATGCACAGAGTCCAGCTCCTTGCGACACGGCCCTCGGCTGCGGCCTTGGCCCTGGTCATTTTCGGCGCTCTTGCCCGACCCGCCGCAGGCGCTCCGTCTACCGCTGACGACCTGGTGACTCGGCCATATCGCGATCAGATCGTGGTGCGCGCGACGCCTCGCCATGGTGACGACGTGGCGCGAATCTGGGGGCTGGCCGAGACCGTGCTCTCGCCGCATGACCCGTCGATGCAAGCGCATGATCTCGTGGTCACGCCTGCGACGCTGCGCACGCTACGGGCCGCCGGCGTGCCGCTGACCGTCCAGCATGGCGACGCGGAAGGTTGGCTAGCCGGGATCACCCGGCAAGAACGACGAGACCGAGACGCGGACCTCCAGTACGACAGCGGCAAGCTCGGCCTTTACGGCGAGTTCTTCACCCAGGTGCGACCGCTGGCCGAGATCGAAGCGCGCCTGCGCTTGCTGGCAGGAGAATCGCAAGGGCGCGCCGAGGTGATCGCCATCGGACGATCCATCCAAGGCCGCGATCTACTCGCCGTGCGCATCTCGTCGGCGCCGCGTGGATCGCAGCGGGCCAGCATCGTGGTCGTCGGCACACAGCACGCCCGGGAATGGGTCTCACCGATGGTGACGATGGGCCTCGCCGATGCGCTGATTCGTCAGTACGAAAAGGATCCGCGCGTCCGCAGAGTGGTCGACAGCCTCGATGTTTTCATCGTGCCTGTAGGCAATCCCGACGGATACGTGGCGACCTTCAACGGGCGGCGCCTGCAGCGCAAGAACATGAATGCCGTCTGCAACGTCGACCTCAATCGCAACTACGACGTCGCCTTCGGCCTTGGGGTCAGCCGCAACTGCTCCACCGAGACCTATCCCGGCACGGCAGCCTTCTCCGAACCCGAGACCCGCGCGATTCGCGATCTCGTGCAATCGCTGCCCAAGGTGCGACTCTTTTACGACTATCACGCGAACGCCGCGCAGGTGATGATCCCCTACGCTCACACGACGGCTCGGCCGCCCAACTACGAGAAAAACCGCACCTGGTGCGAGCTTTACGCCGCGACCTTGCAGAGCGTTCACGGCACCCGTCATCCCGCGCGTCCCGGCTTCAACCTGGGACAGGGATCGGGCGGAGGAGCGTTTGACTGGTTCCGCCTCAAGCACGGCGAGAGCCTCGTGGTCGAGCTCGGCGGAGGGCCCGGCTTTCATATCGCCCCCGCGGCCATCATCCCCGCCGCCGAGGAGAACTTCGTCGCGTGGATGGCCCTGGCCGAAAAAGTCGTCGACGAGAACCCGACTGGCGGTCCGACCGAAGGCGGCATTCCCGAGCCCGGGGTATCCGACGCGGGAGCCGCCGAGGTCAGCGGGGTCGAAGCCGCCCCGGCGACTGACGTTTCGCAGACGGGTGAACTCGACGCTGGCGCAGCCACGGCTCCCAATCTGCCTGCCGCCGATGCGGGTCCCGCTGTCGATGCCCCCATGGGTACCCCGCCGGGAGGCCAGACCTCCACGCCACCGCCCGCGGCAAGCCATTCCTTCGCAGGGGGCGGCAACGACGGACTTCTTTGCCACGTCGTCCCTGGCGGCGGAGATAGCGGCGCTCCCGCAGTCATGCTTTTGACGGGCATTGGCCTGCTGGGCCAGCTGATGCGTCGGCGGGCGCGCAGGCCCTCGTAGCCGCCGGCCAACCATCGCGCATGTCCCGGGAGTTTTTCCTGGGGAGATTGCCATTCGTCCGGGGGACACCACCTTTCGCAAGAGGCGCATGACGCCGCCTCGAGCGAGAGGTGACATTTGGTGCCAGCGAGACTCGAGCCGGCCGAGATCACGATGACCGCGGGGGAGGACGCCCCCGAGGTTTACCGACGTGCGGTGAGAACACTCAACCGTGCCGACGTTCCGTTTTTGGTCGGCGGCACGTTTGCGCTGGCGCAGTTCACCGAGGTGGTCCGCGACACCAAGGACTTCGACATCTTCGTCCGCCCCGCTGACGTGCGCAGGGCGCTTTCATCGCTGGTGCGTGACGGCTGGAAGGTCTCCCTCCCCTATCCGCACTGGCTGGGTAAGGCGTACATCGACGACATCTTCATCGACATCATCTTCAGCTCCGGCAACGGCGTGGCGCTGGTCGACGACGAATGGTTTGCGCACGCGCCCACCGCCCAGGTGCTGGGCCTCGAACTGCCCGTCTGCCCGGCGGAAGAGGCGCTCTGGTCGAAAGCCTTCGTCTGCGAACGCGAACGCTACGACGGCGCCGACGTACTTCATCTGATACGCGACTGCGGGCAGCGACTCGACTGGGCGCGGCTCTTGCGGCGCTTCGGGGCGAACTGGCGCGTCCTTTATGCGCACGTGGTGCTCTTCGGTTTCGCGTACCCGGGTGAACGCGATCGCGTCCCTGGTTGGGTGATGGACGAGCTGGGACAGCGGCTCGCCGACGACCGCTATCCCGAAGCGGGCGCGGCCGGCGTCTGTCGCGGCACTTTGCTGTCGCGGGAACAGTACCTCGTGGACCTCGAACGGCTCGGCTACATCGACGGTCGCTTGCTGAGCGACGAGGTGCACATGTCATTGGAAGACATCGATCGCTGGACCAAAGCGATCCCAGGCCGGAGCTCGCTCGATGAAGAACCTGGAAATCGCGGCGGTGGGTGATCTGCACTGCACGCCCACCTCACAGGGCAAGCTGCAGGGTCTGTTCAACACCATCGCCGAACGCGCCGAGGTCGTGCTCCTGTGCGGCGATCTGACCGACAACGGCACGGTCGAAGAAGCGCGTGTGCTTGCCGGCGAGCTCGGCAAGGTGATTCGCGTGCCGATGCTGGGCGTACTCGGCAATCACGACTACGAGACCGGTCACGAGACCGAGGTGAAGCAGATCCTCTGCGAGGCCGGCATCAAGATGATGGACGGCGACGCCACGGTGATCTCGGGCGTGGGATTCGTGGGGGTCAAGGGTTTCGCCGGCGGCTTTGGCAGGCGCATGCTCGAGCCGTGGGGCGAGCCCGCGATCAAGGGCTTCGTGCAAGAGGCGGTGAACGAGTCGCTGAAGCTGGAATCCGCGCTGGCGAAACTTCGGGGCGGTCCACGCGTCGTTCTGATGCACTACTCCCCGATCGAGGCAACCGTGGTGGGCGAGCCGCAAGAGCTCTTCCCTTTCCTTGGCTGCAGCCGGCTCGAAGAGCCCCTCAATCGGCACGGCGTCGACCTCGTGTTCCACGGCCACGCGCACTACGGGGCGCTCGAAGGCAAAACCCGGGAGGGCGTTCCGGTCTTCAACGTCGCCGCCCCCCTCTTGCGCCGGCTGCGACCGGACGAGCCGCCCGTCAGGTTCTATTCCTTGTCGCTCGACGGCGCCGAGACCAACGTCGATCTGCCGTAGGCCTCCGGCAGGACCCTCGAGCTGGCGCCGCGCGGCGACGACCCAGCGTGTGATCCGGACCACGCCGTTGCCGCCGGTCCTGCGCTAAGCTCCGGCGCATGTACACGCTCGTGCAGCTCGCGGTCTTGGTCGTCGTCGTCCTCGCGTCCGCCCGCTACATCCAGGGCGTCAAGGTGACCAGCACGCCGGCCGCGCTCGGTGTGGCGGTGGTCTTCAGCTTGCTCAACTGGGGCCTCAGCTGGTTGATCAAGTTCCTGCTCTTCCTGCCCGCCATCTTGACGTTGGGCCTCGGCTTCCTCGTGATGCCACTGGTTGTGAACACGATCCTGCTCTGGATCACCGACAAGGTCCTGCACGTGCTCGAGATCGAGGACTGGAAGGCGCTCTGGCTGATGTCTCTCCTGATCACCGGAGCGCACGCGGTCACGCACTTCGTCCTTCGCTGAGCTGCTTCGCGAATCCCCGGGCAAAACTGCGGCAGCGTACCGGCGACGATCCGCTAGATTGCGGACGTGGTCAGTACGCTCGCTGCCGTGGCGCAGGTCGCCTATCAAACCGGACGTCATCGCGCCCTCGCCGAATCGGTCGAGGCCTGTCTTTCGGCCGAGGATCTCGAGACGGAGGTCCGGGTCTGCCTGGAATACCTGCAGGTCGCTCTGCGTGCGCAAAAGGTCGAGGATCTCTGCAGCTCGCGCGCGGACGAGCTGGTGCGAAAGCAGTTCGGCAAGAGCCGCCTGACGGAAGTCGCGGACTGGCTCGTCATGTGGGTGGCCGGCGCCGAGGAGGAATGGCTCGGCGATGACGATGCCGATGGCGATGCGACGGCGGCGCCAGAGGATGACGTCGAGCCCGAGACCGATGAACAAGACACCGAGGAGCTCGGGCAAAGGGATGACGGCGGTGATGCGGAGTTCACGGCTGTCGGGACACCAGCGGTCGACCTTTCGATGGGGTCGGGATCGCTTTCGTTTTCGCGGCCGCCGTTCGAACGTCAGGCGTTGCGCGCTTGGGCCGAGCAACGAGGCGTGCTGGGGCACCTGTCGGCGATGGCGGCGCCGGCACCCGTCATCGGCGGGGGGCCGCGTGCGGTGGCGCCGGTGGCGACCCTCGAAGAGGTGCTGACGGCGGAGGTCGCCGAGCCGCCCGCGCGTTTCACGGGCTGGAAGCCGAATCGCTTCGACCCGGCCAGCGTGCTGGCGAAGATGCGGCGGGATGCTGCCGCCAGTCTGATCGCCCGATGCGCAGAGAATCTGCACTACCTGCGTGAGCGCGAGCGCGAGCGGGCGGCGAAGCGGCGACCAATGGATCCTGCGCTGGCGAACTTCGCGCGCGCGGTCGAGGCCCTCCAGCTTCAGGTGGCGGAGAGCACGCATGAGGCTCCGGCCGAGCTGCCCGGCGAGTTCATTCCGGCGCCTTTGTCGTTCTTGGATCGTCCGGCCCGCATCAGCTATGAACGCTCGCTCAACCCACGTGACGGAATGCTACAGGGCTACCGCACGCCCGACCTAGTCAAGATCACGCTGGGCGGCTGGGAAGACGGGAACCTCGAGGTTCACTGCCGCTGCCACTTCGGAGACCGTTGCCCCCACCGCGCCGAAGCGCTGGCCGAGCTGCGCGCCCTGCTCGAGTTGCCATCCGCGCGCGCCTATTCGCCGCTGCACGAGTTCAT